>NZ_JWHB01000007.1:0-124477 GCF_000804305.1 Acinetobacter sp. YZS-X1-1
TTTTAAGCTAAAAGTGTCAACACACCCTAATGTTGCTAGTACGTAATTATTTAAAAAATATGGAATAAATTTTTATTAATCTAGATATATCCAAAATTTAATTGAAGTAGATAATTTGAAATTAAAATTTTCCAAATTTAATTGTATTAGACACATTTAGATGCTTAATTAGCTAACTCATTTAAAAAATTTAAATTTTAACTACAAATTTTTCTTTAATTAAAAATATCTAGTTTGATTATGTTCTTCCTTGCACTAAAGCTGTGCCAAATAGTGCAGTGAAGTGGCAATTTTAAAATCCAGATATAAATATGCTGAGAAAAATAAGAGAGAGCTTGGTTCGAAGTCACTATAATTTAGAAAAAATATAAAAGTACTTTTAGATAAATAATATAAATACAAATACTTATTTATAGAATTATTTTATTGGCACGCTTTGTGCTTAATAGAATTTGAGTCAAAGACGACTCTAAAGAAATTTGTAAGACGGCCAATGACGTCCGTTCTGATCGCATCTGGTGTGCAGCGATTCGCATAGCAGATAAGCCTATACGTTCAGTTCTGGAAGGAGATGGTGATGTCTTCAAATTTATATGAAAAGAAAGCAACAAAAATAAGTCTTTTGAATTTCAGCAGCGCAGCAATGAGAGCCTTCCATATGAGTTGGCTCGCGTTTTTTGTCTGCTTCTTTGCCTGGTTCGCCTGTGCACCGCTGATGCCTGTGATCGCGGGTGAATTCAGCTTAACCAAAGATCAAATCGCCAATATCAATATTGCAGCAGTCGCGATCACCATTCTGGTTCGACTGATTGTCGGTCCGCTATGTGACAAATATGGTCCACGGAAAACCTATACCGCCTTACTCGTACTCGGCAGTATCCCGGTCTTTGGTGTGGCCTCTGCGAATAGCTATGAATCCTTTCTGTTTTTCCGCTTACTGATTGGCGCCATTGGTGCAAGTTTCGTCATTACCCAATATCACACCAGCATCATGTTTGCGCCGAATGTCGTGGGTACTGCAAATGCTGCATCAGCAGGTTGGGGAAATGCCGGTGGCGGTGCGACTCAAGCCTTGATGCCATTACTTCTGGCTGCGCTGGTGCTGTTCGGTGTTGAACAGGCGATGGGCTGGAGAATTGCCTTAATTGTTCCAGGCCTGATGATGCTGATCGTTGGTGCATTGTACTGGAAATTTACCCAAGACTGTCCACAAGGCAACTTTAAAGAACTGCGTGCAGCAGGAATTCAGGTTGGTAGCGAGAAAAAAGGTGGCATGGCAATTCTGATGCATGCGGCCCGTAACTACCGTGTCTGGATTTTATTTGGCGCTTATGCGGCCTGTTTCGGTATCGAAATCTTCATTCATAACATCGTAGCCATGTACTACGTAGAAAACTTCAGCTTTGGTTTAAAAGAAGCAGGTATGACGGCCGGGATCTTCGGTCTGCTAGCACTGTTTGCCCGTGCACTGGGTGGCATTGTTTCAGATAAAGTCGCCATCAAAAAAGGCCTGGACGGACGTACCAAAGTGCTGTTTGCCATGATCTTGATGGAAGGCTTATTCCTGATTTTATTCTCGCAAATGAACAGTGCCATGCTGGCCATTATCACAATGACTGTCTTCGCATTATTTACCCACATGGCATGTGGTGCAACGTATGCGCTGGTGCCATTTATTGACCGGGATGCTTTAGGAGGTGTGGCTGGCATTATCGGTGCAGGCGGTAACGTGGGTGCGGTCGCAGCAGGATTCTTACTTAAAGGCATGCTGGATATTCAAACCTGTCTGATGGCACTTGGCGGCCTGGTCGTGATTGCAGCAAGTTTTGTTCTGATGATTCGCTTCTCGGTTGAGCATAAAGCCAAAGAGCAAAAGCTGTATGAAGAAGCTGTCCTTGAACGAAACAACCTGGCTTAAAACACAAGATACAAGATTTAGAAAATTTAGGAGAAGGAATATGAAACTGGTAATGATTGGCCATGGCATGGTAGGACACAAATTTATTGAATCTGTGCTTGAGCATGCAGGTGATGAGGTTGAAATCACGATTCTGGCAGAAGAGCCGCGTCTGGCTTATGACCGTGTACATTTAACTGAATATTTCACTGGAAAATCAGCCAAGGATTTAACCCTTTGCCGTAATGACTTTGCAGATGCGTATGGAATTGATTTGCGTTTGAGTACCAAAGCGACTGCAATCGATACTGTTAATAAAACAGTCACCACTAATCATGGCGATGTGATTGCTTATGACAAACTGGTTTTAGCTACCGGCTCCTATGCTTTTGTTCCACCAATTCCAGGCAACGACCGTGAAAACTGCTTTGTTTACCGTACCATTGAAGATCTGGATGCAATCCGGGCAGCGAGCCTGAATGCCAAAAACGGTGTTGTGATCGGTGGTGGTTTGCTGGGCCTGGAAGCGGCAAAAGCGCTGCGTGACCTGAATCTGGAAACGCATGTGGTCGAATTCGCACCACGCCTGATGGCAGTACAGATTGATGATCTTGGTGGCAAAGTATTGCGCAGCAAAATTGAAGATCTGGGCGTTAAAGTCCATACCCAAAAAGCCACCTCGTCTATTGAAGATGGTGTCAATGCCAAGCACGTGATGAAGTTTGGTGATGGCGCTGAACTAGAAACCGACATCATCCTGTTCTCTGCGGGGATCCGTCCACGTGACGAACTGGCACGTCAAAGCGGCCTGGCGATTGGTGAGCGCGGCGGGATCATGATCAATGATTATTGCCAGACTTCGAACCTAGACATTTACGCGATTGGTGAATGTGCGCTGTGGAATAACAAGATTTTTGGTCTGGTTGCGCCAGGCTATGACATGGCACGTATTGCTGCGAAACATGTACTGCAAGAAGAATGTGCAGCATTTGCTGGCGCAGACATGAGCACCAAGTTGAAACTGATGGGAGTTGATGTTGCATCAGTTGGCGATGCACATGCCATGACACCAGGTTCACTGAGCTACTTCTATGCCGATGAAGCGGCACAGATCTACAAGAAAATTGTAGTCAATGCAGAAAAAACCAAACTGCTCGGTGCAGTGCTGGTGGGTTGTGCTAAAGAATATAACGACCTGCTGCAAATGATGCTGAATGGTCTGGAAATTCCAGAAAATCCGGAAAGCCTGATCATGCCAGGCTTTGACCAGGCAGCAGCGAAAACTGGTGGCAGCGGTGTAGATCTGCTTCCAGACAGCGCGACGATTTGTTCATGTAATAACGTATCTAAAGCGGATATCTGTTCTGCGATTGCCGATGGTTCAACTTCTCTCGGTGCTCTGAAAAAATGCACCAAAGCCGCAACGGCTTGTGGTGGCTGTGCACCGCTGGTGACGCAAGTCCTGAAGTCTGAATTACAACGTCAAGGCGTTACCGTAAACAACCATCTCTGCGAACACTTCGCTTATTCACGCCAAGAGCTGTATCACCTGGTACGTGTTAACGAGATCAAAACTTTTGATGACCTGATCCATCAACATGGTCATGGTATGGGCTGTGATATCTGTAAACCGACTGTGGCAAATATATTGGCATCTTGCTGGAACGACTTTGTACTGAAGCCAAGTCACGCCGGTTTACAAGACAGTAATGACTATTACTTGGGTAATATCCAGAAAGACGGTTCGTACTCAGTTGTGCCACGTATGGCGGGCGGTGAAGTGACACCAGAAGGCCTGATTGCAATTGGTCAAATTGCTAAAGAATACGGTCTGTATACAAAACTGACTGGGGGCCAGCGTGTCGATATGTTTGGTGCGCAACTCCATCAACTACCTGAAATCTGGGAAAAACTGATCAATGCCGGTTTTGAATCAGGCCATGCTTACGGTAAATCACTACGTACAGTGAAATCTTGTGTCGGTAGCACTTGGTGCCGTTATGGCGTAGATGATTCTGTTGGTTTGGCAATCTTCCTGGAAAATCGTTACAAAGGTCTGCGTTCTCCACACAAACTAAAAATGGCCGTGTCTGGTTGTACCCGTGAATGTGCCGAAGCGCAAAGTAAAGACGTGGGTGTCATTGCCACTGAAAAAGGCTGGAACCTCTATGTCTGCGGTAACGGCGGTATGAAACCGCGTCATGCTGAACTGCTGGCATCAGATCTGGATACACAAACTTTAGTCCGCTATATCGACCGTTTCTTCATGTTCTATATCCAGACTGCGGACCGTCTGCAACGTACTTCAGTATGGCGCGACAATCTCGAAGGCGGCTTAGATTACCTGAAAGATATCGTGGTAAATGATTCACTGGGTCTAGCAGCGGAATTAGAACGTCGCATGGAGCATGTGGTGGGTACTTATCAGGATGAATGGCGTACTGCGATTGAAGATCCTGAAGTGCGTAAACGCTTTAAAACCTTTATCAATGCCAAGGCTGAACAGCAAAACGATCCGCACGTTCAATTTACTGAAGTGCGTGGTCAGATCCGTCCAAAAACTGAAGCTGAACGCAATGCCAGCCGTATTCCGGTAGTTGAAGCCTGATTCAAAGAATAAAGGAGCAAGAATATGACAATGTTTAAAGATATGAATGAACTGAATTGGGTTCAAGTATGTGCACTGGATGACATTACACCAAATACTGGCGTAGCGGCATTGGTAGAAGATCAGCAAATTGCTTTGTTTCGTGTGGGTAATGAAAAGCGTATTTACGCTTTAAGCAATCAGGATCCATTTAGTAAAGCATTTGTGATGTCGCGCGGCATCATTGGTGATCTGCAAGGCGAGCGTGTTGTCGCTTCACCAATTTACAAGCAGCATTTCAGTCTGGCGACTGGGCGCTGTCTGGAAGATAAAGATCAAAAACTGCTGGTATTTCCAAACAAAATTGAAAATGGCAAGGTATTCATTAGCCCAGTGCCACAAAAAACCTATATTACCAACAACGGTGTTTCACCGGAAAAAATGAAACTGGTACTGGTCGGTAATGGTCTGGCAGGCATGCGTTGTCTGGAAGACCTGCTGGATATGGCACCAGACCGTTATGAAATTACCGTGATTGGTGAAGAGCCTTGGGGCAACTACAACCGCATCATGCTGTCGCCAGTGCTTTCTGGCGAGAAAACCATTGATGACATCATGCTGCATCCGCATGCATGGTATGCCGACAAAGGTATTCGTCTGATTGCAGGTGATCCGGCGGTTCGTATTGATCGTCCGCGTAAGCAGGTTTATACCGAAAAAGGCGAAGTGATCAGTTATGACCGTTTGATTCTGGCGACAGGTTCCAAGCCATTCGTTCCGCCAATTCCAGGTAGCGACTTAAAAGGCGTACTTAGCTTTCGCGACATCTATGATGTAAATACCATGCTGGACTACTGTAAAACCAAGAAAAATGCGGTGGTGATTGGTGGAGGTCTGCTGGGTCTAGAGGCGGCTTATGGCCTGAAACAGCAAGGCATGAATGTCACAGTATTGCATCTGATGGATCGCATCATGGATCGCCAGCTGGACAGTAAAGCCAGCCAGATGCTGAAAACAGCGATTGAGCAGAAAGGTATCAATATTCTGACTGAAGCGAATACCGAATGTCTGATTGGTGAAGACGGTCATGTGACCCAAGTGAAACTCAAAGAGGGGACTGTGCTGGATGCCGATCTGGTGGTGTTTGCTGTGGGTATTCGTCCAAATATCGCATTGGCGCAAAGTGCCGGTCTGCGTTGTAACCGCGGTGTGCTGGTGAATGACACTATGCAGACTTTTGACCCAAGTATTTATGCGGTGGGTGAATGTATCGAGCACCGTGGTCAAACCTTTGGTCTGGTTGAACCACTGTGGGGCCAGGCGTTCATTTGTGCATCACATCTGGCCGAGCATGGAAGCCTGACCTTTAAATCGCCAACCGTTCCGACTCAGCTGAAAGTGAGTGGTTGTGACGTGTTCTCGGCAGGTGACTTCGAACCAAAAGATGATTTTGAAGATATCGTGCTGAATGACGAGAAACGTCAGATCTATAAACGCATTATTATTCAAAAAGATAAAGTCATTGGTGCAGTGCTGTTTGGTGATACTGAAGACGGTGCCTGGTATGCCGAACTGATTGCAGATCAGACACCGATCACTTCGATTCGAAATAAACTGCTGTTTGGTCGGGATTTTGCATTAAAGAAAGCAGGGTAATCCATCACATAAATCTTCCCTAACCCCTCTTTAAAAAGAGGGGAATCTCCCTCCTTTAACAAAGGAGGGTTGGGGAGGATTAAAGCTTTTGAGACCAAGAAAAAATTTAAATCAAACCTGTAAAAGCTAGACATTTTAGATTTGGCGAGATAAGTGAATTTAGATGATTAAGGAGCACAGCAGCAATGAATAGTATCCCAGTAGTGGAACTGCATAGCTCCACAGAATTAAAAACTAAAACCACACAGACCACTTGCCCATATTGTGGCGTGGGTTGTGGTGTGACTGCACATGTAACGCCGACCACATCAGGCCCGAAAGTGACTGTTGAAGGCGATGCCAACCATCCTTCTAATTACGGCAAGTTATGCATCAAAGGCAGTAATCTGGCAGATACTTTAGGACTGGGAACCCGTTTACTGCAGCCAATGCTGGGTCGTAAAGATCAGCGTGAAGTTACCAGTTGGGATACTGCAGTTTCTTCCATTGCCAATAAATTCCAGCAATGCATCGATCAATATGGCCGAGACAGTATTGCGTTTTATGTCTCAGGTCAATTGCTGACCGAAGATTATTACGTGGTGAACAAATTCGTCAAAGGCTATCTCGGTACGGCGAATATTGATACCAATTCACGCCTGTGTATGTCTTCAGCTGTTGCTGCACATAAACGAGCTTTTGGTGAAGATCTGGTTCCAGCCAGCTACGAAGATTTTGAACATACCGATATGGTGGTACTGGTCGGTTCCAATACCGCTTGGTGCCATCCAGTGCTGTATCAGCGCATTATGAAAGCCAAGGAACAACGTGACCTGTTTGTAGTCGTGGTTGATCCACGCTTTACCAGTACCTGCGAAGCAGCAGATTTGCATCTGCCAATTCTGCCGGGTCAGGATGTGGCGCTGTTTAATGGTTTATTACAGTACTTACATCAGCATGGTTACGTTGATCAAGCATTTGTTGCTGTTCATACCCAGGGTCTGGAACAGGCTTTAACGAGTAGTTCTACTGAAGCTTCGATTGAGGATGTGGCTGCACGTACCGGTATTTCAGCAGTTAAACTCACTCAATTCTTTGAAAAATTTGCCCAGACTGAAAAAGTAATGACCTTGTTCTCCATGGGCGTAAACCAGTCATCACGTGGCGTCGATAAAGCCAACAGTATTATTAACTGTCATTTACTCACCGGTAAAATTGGCAAGCTCGGTGCAGTGGCATTTTCCATGACCGGTCAGCCAAATGCCATGGGTGGCCGCGAAGTCGGTGGCCTAGCCAATATGCTGGCTGCACATCTGGATTTAGAAAATCCGGGACATCAGCAGCTGGTACAAAGCTTCTGGCAAAGCCCAACCATTGCGACGCAGGTTGGTCTCAAAGCAGTCGATTTATTTCAGGCCGTTGAAAGCGGTAAGATTAAAGCCATCTGGATTATGGCCACCAATCCGGTCGTCAGCTTGCCAGATGCAGATCAGGTCAAACGCGCCCTGGACAAATGTGAATTCGTGGTAGTGTCTGATATCTGTCGGGATACGGATACCACACAATATGCTGATATCTTGTTACCTGCTTTAGGTTGGGGGGAAAAAGATGGCACCGTGACCAATTCAGAACGTCGTATTTCCAGACAGCGTGCTTTTTTAGATGCACCGATGCAAGCCAAAGCTGACTGGTGGGCGATCAGTCAAGTGGCTCAGAAGATGGGTTTCACAGGTTTTGATTTTAATAATAGCCATGACATTTTTTTGGAGCATGCCCAATTATCTGCTGAGCAAAACTCTGATTTAAGTCAGCGTTCTGAAACGCCATATTTCCGCTATTTTAATTTAAAAGGCCTAACCGATTTAAGCCTAGCTGAATATGATGAACTGAAACCGGTACAGTGGCCAGTATGGAGAAAAGATCAGGCAGAAGATTCAGTAGCTCAACTCTATAGCGAAGGCCAGTATAGCCATGCAGATGGCAAAGCCAAATTCATTGCAATTTCAGCGGTCAATCCGGTTCATCAAACCTCTAGTGAATATCCTTTAATTTTGAATACTGGCCGGATTCGTGACCAATGGCATACCATGAGTCGTACCGGTTTATCGGCGAATTTGAGTACGCACCGTGCCGAACCTTACTGTGAAATTCACCCGAATGATGCACTAAAATACGGGATTCAGGATGGTGAATTGGTTGAGGTGAAATCGCAGTGGGGCAATTGTGTCTTGCGTGCGACTATTAGTGACAATATCCGCCGTGGACAGGTCTTTGCCCCGATTCACTGGAATGATCAGGTCGCATCCGATGCCCGGATTGGCAAGGTGGTGAATCCGGTAGTGGATGCTATTTCGGGTGAGCCAGAATTCAAACATACTCCGGTTATCATCTATCCATTTTATAGCCAGTGGCAAGGCGTATTTTATGTGCGTCAAGGCTTTGAAAAAATCGTACAGCCGTCGATTGAAACCACCGTGTGGTGGACTAAAATCACTACCAGCAAGGCAATACGTTATGAACTGGCAGACCGGAAGAAATTTAGCTACACCACTGAGCATTTAAAAGAATTATTGCCATTTCAGGACGAAAGTTTTGAATGGCTGAATCTTGAAGATCAGACCGCCCACATCAGTCATAGCGTGATACTTCAGGATGGTCATGTGATTGCCAGTCTATATATTGCACCGAAGGCCTTATTGCCGGACCGCGACTGGGTGGCAAGTCTGTTTAAACGTGAACGTTTAAGTGCTATGCACCGTAAAGCCCTACTTGCCGGACAGCCGATGTCGATGGCAAATAATGAAGGTCCACTGGTGTGTAGCTGTTTTAAAGTCGGTAAAAACCGCATCATTGAAACCATTAAAACTAAAAATATTACGGATGAAAAACAGGTGACCGCATGTTTAAAAGCCGGAGGGAATTGTGGTTCGTGTTTACCTGAAATCCGTGGCCTGATTAAAACATGTCAATTGGAGACGGTAGAATGAAAAAAGGAGCCGAGAGAGAAAATAATAAAACAGCCTATCCACGTACTGATCTGGTAATTCTGGCGGGTGGACAGGCAAGACGCATGAATGGCATCAATAAACTGTTGCAGAAATTCGATGACCAGATTCAGCTGATCAAGATTCACCAACGGCTGAAATCGAATGTTGCACAGGTCTGGATTAATAGCCATCGCGACTATTCCATTTACCACAAACTTATTCCCAGTGTTCATTATTATCAAGATGATGAGCCGGGCTTTCATGGGCCGTTAATGGGTATGAAAAGTGCCTGGTCGCATGTGCAGTCGGATTATGTGCTATTTGTCCCTTGTGACCTAACTTATATTCCTTCCAAAGTATTGATTAAGTTACACCAGGCTCTAGCCAAAAACAGCCTGGCTGAAGTGGCCTATGTGGAAATTAACGGCAAGCCACTTTATCCATTTTGTCTGGTCAAACGCAGCAGTCTGGCAAGCCTGAAATTACATCTTGAACAGGAACAGCGCAGCCTTAAACACTGTTTTGCTGATTTGCACGCACAAGTAGCACGTTTTAAAAATCGTGCGCTATTTTTTCACAGTATTAACTCGCTGGATGAACTGCAACAGTATCAACAGCTCAAATTTCTGCACTAAAAACTGAATATTTTGTTTTTGGCACAAAGTTGGAACACTTATTGCAAATCTAATTATTACAAGATTGGGCGATTTGAGTTTCGCGCACTGCATATGTGCAACAACCCACCCAATGCCTGAAGATGGATGTTCAACATGAATATGATGACACAGCTTAAAAATGATGCCTTGTTTGTCGATCAATTCGGTCGTGGCAAGCGCAAGCTAAGGATTTCAGTGACCGATCGCTGCAATTTTAAATGTGTTTATTGTATGCCTGAACATCCAGAATGGATGAAAAAACACGATCTACTCAGTTTTGAAGAGCTGTATCAGTTTTGCGATTTTATGGTGCGTCATGGTATCCAGTATATCCGCATTACCGGTGGTGAGCCTTTAATGCGTCAGGGCGTAGTGCATTTTGTTGAACAACTGCAAGCGTTGAAAAAGCTGGGATTACAACGTATTTCCATGACCACCAATGCGCATTACTTAAAACAATATGCACAAGCCTTAAAGCAGGCAGGACTGGATGACCTGAATATCAGCCTGGACAGTCTGGATGCTGATCAGTTTAAGCAGCTAACTCAAAAAGATTTGGCACCTGTGCTGGAAGGAATTCAGGCAGCACAAGCCGCTGGATTACCGATTAAGATCAATACCGTATTGATGCAGGGTATCAATGATAATCAGATCCTGCCATTAGCGCGCTGGTCAGTTCAGCAAAATATTGTCCTGCGCTTTATCGAATTTATGCCACTTGATGGTGATCACAATTGGTCTACTGAGCATGTAGTCAGTGAACAATACATTTTAGAAACTTTGGCGACTGAATTTAAGCTCACTCAAAAAACTAATAATTCTTCCCAATCAGCTTCGGAACCCGCACGCCAGTATTTAATTGATGGCCATCCGATTGGAATTATCTCAACTATTACCAACTCATTTTGTGGCAGCTGCGACCGCTTGCGATTGACTGCACAAGGTGAATTTTATAACTGCCTGTTTGCACCTCAAGGCTTGAATCTTAAAAATGAAATCAAATCATTAAATTCATCTACCGCTCTAAGTGAGTTGAATTTGTATGGCGCTTTATCCAGATATATCTGGAACAAAGAACAGGGCTTTCATGCTATAGAGCAGCGCTTGAAAAATCAAAGTATGAATCAAAACAGCCGCAAAATTAGTATGCACATGATAGGAGGTTAAGATGTCACAGATCAGAATCAGAATTGAAGCCTTCGGTGCGGTAGAACGACAGTTACCGCAAGATCTCGAAATTATTTGTAAATCTCAAAGTACCGTATCTGAGGTTTTGAATCAGGTGGGACAAGATTATCCAGATGCATTTGGCATGATTGAACGCTGTGCCTGTGCCATCGGTGAAGACATCATTTCACGTCAGACACCTCTTCATGCTGACAGTACTTTGGTGCTGTTATCACCTGTAGCAGGAGGCTGAAATGAGCGAATTCAAGCAATTTTCTAGGATTCAGGATACTGCTTTAAATCTAGAAAGTCTTGATCCGATCCAGTCTTTTCCTGAATGTGGTGGAGTCGGCGTATTTATCGGAACGGTACGCAATCACCATGAAGGTAAAGCGGTCAAGGCACTGAAATATACGGCCTATGCACCTGTTGCAGAAAAAATGATTCGCCAGATTGAACAGGAAATCCAGGCCAAATACGGCGTGTCCTGTGTGCGGGTGATTCATCGAATTGGGGCATTAGATATTGGTGAAAAAGCCATTATCGCGATTGCTTATGCTGCACATCGACGTGAGGCTTTTGCCGCTTGTGAGGAAGCAGTGGAGCGGGTTAAACATGAAGTACCAGTCTGGAAAGAAGAGTTTTATATGGATGGCAGCAGTCAATATGTTGAGGGATGTTGTATCCGTAAAGATGTAGAAACTGCTCACATGCATCATCATCCAAAACATTCAGATGAGACGTATCAACATTGCCATCATGCCAAAGAGAATACGCCATTCATCTATCAATGGCCAATATAAGTCAGAACATACACACGTTTAAAGAAGAAATGAACTATAGGATCATGCAATGAAAAATGTCGGGATGAAAGCAGAAAGTTATCGGACTGCAGTAGCTACAGGGATTCTGCATGCACCGCCACATTGCATTGAATTATTACGGAATGGCAATACGGAAAAGGGTGATGCACTAAAGACAGCTCGCATCGCCGGGATTTTGGGGGCTAAACGAACCGATGAACTGATTCCACTTTGTCATCCCTTACCAATTTATCGTGCAGATGTGGAGTATGAGCTGTGTGATGCGCATGTCGAAATTATTGCCACAGTAGAGACTATTGGTCCAACTGGTGTGGAAATGGAAGCTTTGACTGCCGTTAGTCTGGCTGGATTGACCCTTTACGATATGCTCAAACCACATTGTGAACCGGAAGATCTATGTCTGGATCAATGTAAATTACAAAAGAAAAAAGGCGGTAAATCGCATTTTACCCGTGTCTTAAAAGAAGCCTTGCCAGCATCCATCATTGTGCTTTCAGATACAGTCGCTGCCGGTAAAAAACCGGATACAGCAGGGCAAAATGTCCTAGAAATATTACAAGAAGCCAATTTTGAAAATATTGCCTATCAGGTAATTCCAGACGACCCTGAACAGTTATTGGCACTAGTTGAACAGCAAAAAAATGACTATCCATTGATCCTGACTGTGGGTGGAACAGGCCTAGGTCCTAAAGATCTAACGGTTGAAACTTTACAGCCTTTACTGAAACGGGAAATTCCTGGACTCATGGAAGCTTCACGCAGTTTCGGGCAGAAACGCACGCCTTATGCGGCTTTAAGTCGCGGCGTTGCTGGCTATATTGATAACAGTTTGGTAATGACTTTACCGGGCAGCCGACAAGGGGCAAAAGAATCTTTAATTGCTGTACTACCAGCGTTGGTACATTTATTTGATGTGCAAAAAAATATTCCACATCAAGGCGGTTATCAATAATGTCTGGATGCGGAGCAGAACATGGTCTGATTACAGTAGATCAGGCTTTAGAATTAATTTTGCAGCATACTCAAGTGTTAGCAACTGAACGATTGAAGTTGAATCAGGCCTTAAATCGTTATCTGGCAGAAGATATTTATTCTGAGATTAATCTACCGTTATTTTCGCAAAGTGCCGTAGATGGTTATGCACTGTGTACCCAATCTGCAATTGAACCAGAACGAGAATTCCACTTGATTGGTGAAATTCGGGCGGGACAACAGGGTGAACTGCAACTTCAGGATAGTCAGACCGTCAGGATTTTTACCGGCGCTAAACTTCCCCTCGGGACTACTACGGTCGCACGTCAGGAAATCGTTCAAGCGATCGATTTATCCAGAATCAAAATTACGGAACAGCTTAAAGTTCATGCCGATATTCGCGATGTGGGCGAAGAAATTTCAGTCGGGCAATTATTAGCCAATAAAGGTCAGCAACTGTCAGTCGGTGCAATTGCCTCTCTAAGCATGGCGGGGATCAATAATGTTGAGGTTCTTCAATATCCTAAAGTGGCTGTAGTTATTACAGGTGATGAAGTTGCTGAAAGTATAGAAGACTTTGTAGCGGGTAAAATCTTTGATGCCAACGGTCCCTTAATTGAAGCTTGGTTTCAGCAAGTCGGGCAGCAGGTTGAAATTTTTCATGTTGCAGATACTGAGGCGGCAGTACGGAATCTCATTCAAGAATTATCAGCAAGCCATGACCTGATTTTAACCACGGGTGGGGTATCTGTCGGAGATTATGATTTCATTCGGCCTGTAGCACTAAATTTAGGTTTCGAACAGATATTCTGGAAAGTAAAACAGAAGCCGGGCAAGCCGATGTTCTTTGCCCAGTTACAGCGCGATGATAGTTCACATTGTTATCTGCTGGGCTTACCGGGAAATCCCGCAGCAGTGTATGTGGGCATGCAGATATACACCGCAACTTTATTAAATGCCTTTCAAGGACACAAATCTCAGCCGAACTGGTTTAATGCTGTACTCACCCATGATCTAAAAATGGATGCCAGAGAGCGCTTTTTAAGAATGTCCGCCAGTTTTGAGCAGTCGGTTTTACGAGTTAAAAGTCTGCCCAAACAGCAATCACATATGCTGAGCAATCTCATGCAGGCCAATTGTCTGGTTCGCATTCCTGCGGGAGCAGTTTTATCTGAAGGACAGATTGTGCGCGGTTTATTTATTCATTAAGGAACAGAACAATCATGAAAAAATCCCTGTTTTTCTCGGTCTGCCTAGCCTCTATATTTTCAGCTGCACATGCAGATACTGTCAAAATTTATGCCGCAGCCAGTCTGACCAATGCCATCAGCGATATTGAAAAAATTTATGAAAAGCAACATCCTAAAACAGATGTTGTAGCGGTATTTGGTGCTTCATCAGCCTTGGCGAAACAGGTCGAAGCAGGGGCCAGTAGTGATCTATACTTTTCAGCTGATCAGGATTGGATGAATTATCTGGTACAAAAGAAACTGATAAATTCCAGTTCAGTTCATCCCATCCTGTTAAATCAGTTGGTGGCCATTAGTCCCAAACATCTGACTATTCATTTTAAACCCCAATCCAGTTTTAATTTCGCCAAAGCCTTTCAAGGACGATTGTGTACTGGACAGATGGAGTCAGTGCCTGCCGGGAAATATGCCAAGCAAAGTCTGACCAAACTGAACTGGCTAGATCAGTTAAAGGGGCGGATTGTGGGCACTGATGATGTTCGTTCAGCCTTGGCTTTTGTTGAACGTGGTGAGTGTGATGTGGGCATTGTCTATAAAACTGATGCCTTAATCAGCCAAAAAGTGAAAATTATTGGTACCTTCCCGGCAGATTCGCATCATCCGATTATTTATCCGATTGCGTTGACCAAACAGGGCGAAAAAAATGCGGATGCCATTCAATTTGAACAATTTATACAAAAAAGTACACAGGCCAAAGTCATCTTTCAAAAATATGGATTTAGGCTGAATCCCTAGACAATGACTGGAGAAATAACTGCAAGATGTTAAGTCTAGAAGAACTAAGTGCGCTATATCTGTCTGCCAAAGTGGCCAGCTTTGCAACCTTATTCTGCTTACCTTTTGCAGTAGCATTGGCTTGGGTTTTGGCCAGATATGAATTTCGGCTTAAGTTTGTGGTCGAAGCATGTTTGCAATTACCTATGGTGCTGCCACCTGTGGTCTTGGGTTATCTGCTTCTGGTGCTGTTTGGCAATCAAGGCATGATTGGCCAATATTTCAATACACTCGGACTGCAACTGGCATTTAACTGGAAAGGGGCGGTATTGGCCTCGATGATTGTCGCATTCCCATTGATGGTGCAACCGATTCGTCTGTCTTTTCAGCTTATGAATCAGCAACTCGAACACATCGCAGGTTCATTGGGCGCAGCACCGTGGAAAGTATTTTGGAGTATCAATTTACCTCTGGCGATTCCCGGTATGCTGATGGGCAGCATCTTGTGTTTTAGCCGCAGTCTGGGTGAGTTTGGCGCCACCATTACTTTTGTGGGAAATATTCCGGATGAAACCCGCACTATTCCCATCGCAATTTACTCCTTACTGCAACAACCAAATGGTGAAGAAATGGCGATGCGTCTGGTGACATTGTCTATTTTCTTGGCATTTACTGCCTTAATTGCCAATTATTTTATTTTGCAAAACTATCAACGGAAATTGGGAGGCTGAAATGTTGAAATGTGATTTTCAATATCAACAAGCCGATTTCGGGTTGAATATTAAACTGGAAATGTCGCAGCAACTATTAGGGATTGTCGGTACATCTGGAAGTGGAAAAAGTACTTTACTCAAAAATATTGTCGGACTATTAAAACCTGACCAAGGATATATTCAGTTTAATCAGCAGGACTTAATCAATACAGAAAAGAAAATTAATATTCCAATGCATCAGCGCAAGATTGCATTAGTTTTCCAGAATGCTTTGCTGTTTCCACATATGAACGTGCAGCAGAACCTATGCTATGCAGAAAAACTGGTATCTAGAGAAAATCGAAAATTCCAGTTTGAAGACATCGTAGAATTATTAGAATTAAAACCTTTAATATATCGTAGAGCACACCAGCTCTCAGGTGGAGAAGCGCAGCGCGTTTCTATTGGCCGAGCATTACTGTCTTCACCGAATCTTTTATTGCTGGATGAACCTTTAACAGGCCTGGATCAGCAGTTAAAACAACAGATTTTACCTTTTCTAAAACGGATGAAAGATGAGTTAAATCTACCCATGATTTATGTGACCCATCATTTAGAAGAGTTAGCTTACTTAGAAGCTGAAACTGTACAGTTCAAACAGGGCATATTAATCAGGAACTGATTAACTCCAGCTGATTGAGCCGGGCAGGTTTTGCATAATAAAAACCTTGCAGATAATCACAATGATGCGATTTTAAACACTCAGCCTGTTCAGGATTTTCAATTCCTTCCGCAACAACTTCCAGATCCAGCTTATGTGCTAGGGTAATCATAGCTTCAATAATTGCCTCATCTCGTAGATTGCCGGGTAAATGCTGGACAAAGCTGCGATCCAATTTGATCTCATCAATCGGTAAGCTACGTAAATAACTTAAACTCGAATAACCAGTGCCAAAGTCATCTACCGACACTTTAATACCCAAAGCCCGGACATTTTTTAAGATCTCAATCGACTTATCACCGCTAGCAATCAACATACTTTCAGTTACTTCCAGTTTTAGTAACTCATGTGGGAATTCAATTTCTGCTAATAATTGCTGTAGATCGCTTAGGAATCCGCTTCTTTTAAACTGTAAAGGAGATAGATTGATGGCAACCGAAATTTGAGTCTCATGCTGCATATTCCAGGCTTTGACTTCCTCACAAGCCTGTCTGAGTACCCATTCGCCGATCGAGACGATTTGACCGGTCCTTTCTGCAAAAGGAATAAAATCGGCAGGAGAAATAAAGCCTTTTTCTGGATGTTGCCAGCGGATCAAAGCTTCCAGACATTTGACCTTACCCGTTTCACTGTCCAGAATTGGCTGATAAAACAGTTTAAATTGCTGTTCATGCAGCGCGACCATCAGTTCATGACGAAGCTGTACATAATCTACCTTCGGTAAAGGCTCTTTCGTGAAATTATACCAGTGCCAGGTATTACCCCCTTCGGCATTGGCGTCACGCATGGCATCTTTAGCAGCATTGATAAACTGCTTAACACATTTAATGTCTGGATCAGCATCAGCGACACCAATACTGGCACTCAGGTGAATATCATAGCCATCCACATGGAAAGGTTGAGATAATCCGGCGATGATTTCTTCGGCACGTACAGCGACTTGCTTGAGATCAGTCATTTGAGTTAATAAAATTGCAAACTCATCTCCTGAAAATCTGGAAATCACATCTTCAGGCTGCAGATTTTGACTCAGACGATTGCCCACCAGTTTTAAAATTTTATCGCCAATATCATGACCGAGGCTTTGATTCAAAGGTTCAAAATCATCCAGATCCAGATATAAAAGCACCAGATTTGCAGAACCTGTCTGAGCTAAATGCAGTTTTTCCTGTATCACTTTTTCAAACAGCTTATTGTTAATAAAGCCGGTTAAATGGTCATGTGATTCCTGATAAGCGATTAGTTCTTGCTGGGCAACATGCTGACTCACATCCTGTTGAATAGCAATAAAATGAGTGCATTTATGATTTTCATCAAAGACCGGGCCGAGATTCAGCTTGTTCCAGAACCAGTGTCCATCCTTACGATAATTTTTCAGGACAATCTTGATTTCAGATTTATTCTGAATGGCTTCGCTGATTTGCTGGACGCTTTCCGCTGAAGTATCGGGTCCCTGCAAGATGCGGCAATTTTTCCCTTTGAGTTCTTCCAGACTATAACCGGTAATCTGCTCAAAGGCCGGATTAACATATTCAATAGGCTGGTCATTTTCTGCCGAAGTTAAAATAATGCCATGCGGATTTGCATCGACACTACGTTTCATTAAGCGCAGCATTTCATTGTTTTGATAGCGTTCAGTAATGTCGCGTGCCACGCTAAAGATACCGACAATTTCCTCATTCACTTTAATTGGCAAAAAAGTTAAATCGAGCCAGTATTTCTGTCCTGCCGAGTTATGTGCCTGAACTTCAAGATGTCCAGTCAAGCCATGCTTGGCCTGCTCAAAGGCTTCTAAGGCAAGAGGGCGATGTTCAGGTTCAATAAAATGATCAATTTTAGTTCCGATATGCGATTTAACACCAACTTCGTTAAAAAACTTGGTGGCCAGATTGGCATCTACAATATTGCCATCCAGATTGTGCTCAAAAATTGCATCGGGATGAAAAGAGAAAAATGACTGATATTTATCTTTGAGTTGATTTCGTTTTTTGCGTTCTTCATACAGCTCAAAGGTTAAGGCGATCAGCGAAGCTGCATATTGCAGCAGGTCAATTTCATTGGGAGTAGGAGACTTGATCGAACGATAATACGTACCAAAAGAGCCAAAAAGTTTGCCACTCCCATGGGCAATTGGTACGGACCAGCAGGCTCTTAAACCATTTTGTTTAACCAGATCTTTATATGCGACCCAGTTTGGATCATTGAGTAAATCCTCACAGACCACTAAACGACGATGATATGCAGCTGCACCACAAGCGCCTACATTCGGACCGATTTTTAGATCCTTTAAAGCGGCTATATATTCTCTGGAAAAATAGGCTGGTTCTTTTATTAAATTAAGCGTTTGTTCCTGTTCCGAATACAACATGACAGATACCAACGCATCCGGAATTTTATCCCCTAACCATGCGGTAATCGCATCTATGATATCCTCTAAGGCAGCAGCTTGACCAATCAGATTAAAAATCTCTTGGCTGGTGCCTCCATTATAAAAAGAAGTCATATTGTATCCTTAAGTATAAACCTCTATATAAACCTAGAAGTATTAGAGAAATTATACTGTTTTTTGGAATTAAAGATCTAAACGCTATAACACAATAACAAAATAATATATTTAAATTATCTACTTAATAACTGTATAAAAATATTATTACTAGGCACTTTTTTCACCTGTCACCACACGATTTCTCCCTAAATGTTTGGCTTGATATAAATTTGTATCTGCTTGTTTTAAAACTTCTTTAATATCAGAAGAAGTTAAAGGCCAGTGTGCAATACCAAGTGAGGCAGTCACTACACCAACTTCTAGTAAATAAATCGATGCCAGTTTGTGCCTTAATCTTTCAGCAATTTTAGTGGCTTGTGAAATCTCTTTAACTGGCGCAAGAATAATAAACTCTTCACCGCCGACCCGACAGCAAATATCCTGTTCACGAAAACTTTCCCGAATGAATCCGGCAACTTTGGTTAATACCACATCACCCATATCATGCCCATGACGATCATTAATTTTCTTGAAATAGTCAATATCTAAAACCACCACAGCAAAATAAATTTTATTGCTAATCAAATCATTTAAAAATAGTTCAAAGCCACGGCGATTATAAAAGCCGGTTAAAGGATCGGTTAAAGTGTCCTGTTTAAGTTCTTCGATTTCCTGATTAAAAACGTTTACGCTAGATAATAGGGACTTCTTGAATTTAAAAACTTCAAAATACCAAGGCTTAATATGATTAATCTTTTCAGTGATACCTGGATCATTCAAATGACTTGCCATTTTGGCAAGATCATTTAATGGAGAGGTAATAAATTTTGAAATACGCCAGATGATTAAAAAGATAATAATATAGATAACAAAAATTGTGCCAATCACTTTGTAGGCAAGAAGACGGGCTTGGGCGAATAAATCTTCTGTAGGCTGCTGAAACACCACGGTCCAGTTAGTCGTAGGAATTTTTGCAAAACTTACTAGTTCGCTAACTCCCATATCGTTGTTTAATTTTATTTTTCCTGAGCTATGAGACTCCATATAAGCTAAACCGGTATTGTGTTGGAATGTTTTTCCAATTTTCTCTCTTTCTGGATGATAAATAATTTTATCTTCTTTATCAAAAACATATAAATAGCTATTTTTATAACCATAATTTTCGCTTAAAAGTGTCTTTAATAAGGATTCTTCATGTAAATAGATAAACCCTGCAATAAAGCCTTGGTATTTATTATTCTGATCAAAGATGGGAAAACTAACCAGGACGACTAGATTACCTTTTAATGAATAATATGGTGAGGAAATATAAGGCTTCTTTGATTCGAGTGATTTGCTAAAGCCCAAAGACCGGATAATCGCAACTTTATCTAATTTCAAGGTTTCAGGCGCATATTCGATGACATGACCATCTGCATCGCTGATCAAAACACTGCTAAAAGAATTAGATTGTTGAATCAATCTGTTTAATTCAGTTTTTAATAACTGCTCATTATGAAAGCCATTATTAATAATATTGGCACTGAGGCTTAAATCATTAAATATATTTTTAAAATATAAATCAGAAATAGAAGCAACTTTAGCTGCATACTCATAATTAGTTGCAAGAGAATTATTAATCAGTTGCTGTCGGTGAATTACATTGCTCACAATCAATGTAATTGAAAAAAGAATCACCAGACTCACAAGTAAAAGGATTAAAATCAATTTACGTAAATTAAGTTTGAGTGAAATGAGCAACTTTTGAACACTCATAACTTAATCCCTTAAATCCTTCAGAAATACAAAATGTATACAATATATTTCAATAATTATATTATGTGATGTGGTTCTCTATTTTAGATGAATAATATTCAGTTTGTAAGCATTTTTGAAGCTTAATCTGTTGCTTATTTTGTAAGCAGAAATGGTTTGGTCCATTTTTTCAATATATTTAAAAGATATGGAAAAAGCCTAAGATCAAAAAAATAATAAAATACTGATTTAGTAAAAATTATATTTTTATAATATAAGAAAATTTTACTTAAAAGCTAAATTTTCTATCTAGCCTAATATAATTAAATAGATAATAAATAAAGATTTATTGATTAAAAATAATCTTTTAAAAGGTAAATATTTATTTTTCAAAGCCTTCACTATAGGGTGAAAAGTGGGATAAATAAGTGCTCAAAAGGATATCAATTAAATTTGAACACTTATTTATTTTAGGAAAAGCTAATTTTCTGATTTTACAGTTGTTTTCTTAATGAGAAAAATTAATTACTCTAAAGTACTTCGTAACATCCAGGCTGTTTTTTCATGCACATCAAGACGTTGCGTGATTAAATCTGCAGTCGGTTGATCGTTGACTTCATCAACAACTTCAAAAAGATTGCGTGCGGTACGAGCTACCGTTTCATGAGCATTTACCAATAAACGCAACATTTCTTGGGCGTCTGGTACACCTTCTACTTCTTTAATAGCAGTCAGCTTAACAAATTGCTGGTAAGTGCCGGGTGCGGCAAAGCCTAAGGCTCGGATACGTTCTGCAATCAGATCAAGAGCATTCCACTGTTCGGTATATTGGGTCATAAACATACTGTGCAGACTATTGAACTGTGGTCCGGTGACATTCCAGTGAAAGTTGTGGGTCATTAAATAGAGGGTATAGCTGTCTGCCAATAATTTAGATAGACCTTCGACGATTTTGGCACGGTCTTCGTAAGAAATACCAATATCAATTTTCATAGCTTTAGCATTTTTTTCTGAAGAGCCCATGTTTTACTCCTTAACAATTTTGTAGAGAGATATCTTTTAAAATAGAAGTTTGCCAGTCATGGCTGAAAAGATAAGAAATCTTGGCAGTATGACCTTTTATATGAAATAGATTTTTGCCACTATTTATATGTGGAAATAACTTAAGTACTTCTGAGTTATATAGTTTATAGGACGGGCAAAGATATAAGTTTAGGCGTTCTGTATAGCCTGGTGACAGGATTGTAACTGTATAAAGAAATTAATTTTACCTTATAAAACTCAAATGTCTGGATCAGTTTTTTTAAAAACTTGTTTTCACTTTTAGATGATTAAGCCTTTGTTTCATGATTTTATCTTTTAGTAAAAACTATCAGCTTTAAATTTTTCGAACTTTGTGATCTTTACTCGGTAAAAAAAAAACTGTGTAGTTAAGAAAAATAACAGAACTGTGCCTTTATTAAACAAGCCACTACAAAGACTCAGCAATGTATTCGTCAAATCTCGTTATGTTAGGGATACAGACGAAATCAATAAAAAGATCTTCATACTCAGCAACAGCTCACCACATACAGATAAAAGTGGAACTTTATTTTTCTGTAAGAACGGCAAGATGTTGAATAAAACTCAAGCGAATTTGAGATAGGCAAAAAAGACTTCACTAAACTCAAGATCAGCAAGGAAAATGTCATGAAAATTAAGGCGAACAGTCCAGCCACAGGTAAAAATGGTTTAGATAAGCAGAATACCAATAAAAAAAGTGAGCAGCTTGATGCATATCGTAGCGACTCAACCGAACAGGCACTGACTACCAACCAAGGTGTCAAGATTTCGGATAACCAGAACAGTTTAAAAGCGGGCGTTCGTGGAGCAACTTTAATGGAGGATTTTATTCTCCGTGAAAAGATTACCCATTTTGACCATGAGCGTATTCCAGAGCGAATTGTGCATGCACGTGGTGTTGGGGCACATGGTTTTTTTGAAGCTTATCCAGGCAATGAAAAATGGACTAAAGCCGGGTTTTTAATCAATACCGGTGCTCAGACTCCAGTCTTTGTTCGATTCTCTACAGTACAAGGTCCTCGCGGTTCAGCAGATACGGTACGTGATATTCGTGGTTTTGCGACCAAGTTTTATACGGATGAAGGTAACTTCGACCTGGTGGCTAATGATGCGCCAGTGTTCTTTATTCAGGATGGCATCAAGTTTCCTGATTTTGTCCATGCGCTGAAACCTGAACCACAAACCGAGATTCCATCAGGTGCGTCAGCACATGATACTTTCTGGGACTTTGTCTCTCTTGTACCTGAATCTGCACATGCGGTGATGTGGGCAATGTCGGATCGTGCAATTCCACGTAATTTACGATCTATTCAAGGTTTTGGTGTGCATACCTTCCGTTTAATTAATGCTGAAAATAAAGCTGTTTTTGTGAAGTTCCACTGGACGCCTAAACAAGGTCTGACACAGCTGGTATGGGATGAAGCGCAAAAACTGGCAGGTAAGGATCCGGATTTCCATCGTCGTGATCTATATGAAGCAATTGCTTCAGGTAATTACCCGGAATGGGAATTAGGTGTACAGATCGTTCCTGAAGAAGATGAAATGAAATTTGATTTTGACTTACTGGATGCAACCAAAATCATTCCGGAAGAACTGGTTCCAGTGACTCCAATTGGCCGTATGGTGTTGAACCGTAATGTTGATTATTTCTTTGGTGAAACTGAGCAGGTAGCCTTCTGTCCAGGGCATGTTGTACCAGGCATTGACTTTACCAACGACCCGCTACTACAGGCACGACTGTTCTCTTATACTGATACTCAGCTGAGCCGCTTGGGTGGTCCAAACTTCCATCAGATTCCAATCAATAAGCCGGTTTGTCCATTCCATAACAATCAGCGTGATGGCCTGCATCAACGTCTTATTCACACCGGACAGGCCAACTACGAACCAAACTCGATTGATGATAACTGGCCAGCTGAAGCACCAGGTGCGACTCAGGCAGGTGGCTTCGAAAGCTATCAGGAACGTATTGACGGTCATAAAATCCGCCAGCGTAGTGAGTCTTTTAATGATCACTTCACTCATGCCCGTTTATTCTATCAAAGCCAGGCACCACATGAGCAGAAGCATATTATTGATGCCTATGTCTTCGAACTGAGTAAAGTACAGCGCCAAAATATCCGTGAACGTGAAGTGCTTGAAGTGCTGTGCAATATTGACTTGACGCTGGCTCAACAGGTCGCGGATCAATTAGGTATTGAAATCCCAGCTGAGAAAAAAGCCGCAAAACTGCCTGATGTTCTGATTTCTAAGCGTCTGTCTTTTGAAGCGTTTAAACCTGCCGATATTAAGGCACGTAAAATCGCAATTCTGGCACATGACAAAGCCAATGAAGCCAGTATTAAAGCTGTACAGGCTTGGGCTGAATCAGAGAGTGCTGTGGCTGATGTGTTAACACCTCGTCCAGGACCAGTTCTGAGCCAGCAAGGTACAGTGATCCCATCTGATGGTATGCAGAAAGCTGAACCGTCGATTGCCTATGATGCTGTGGTTATTGTCGATGGTGATAACTATGACATGGTGCTGAAAGATGGTATCGCGACTCACTATCTGCTTGAAGCTTATAAGCACCTGAAACCGATTGTCTTCCTGGGAGATAAAGGTCAGCTGATTGAAGATCTAAAACTGATCAGTGATGAAGGTACTTTGGCGAATTCGCAGTTCGAAACAGTGCAAGACACCTTTAAGACCTTGATCATGAATCATCGTGTTTGGGCGCGTGAATTGATCTCAGAAACAATTCCTGCATAAATACCATGAGAATAGAAGCTTCGGCTTCTATTCTCTATTTCAAGGAATAAAACTTTTATGGCGAGACCAGATCCTAAAAAATTACTGGCACAGATACAAAATGCGCAATGGAGCAGGGAACAGGATATTTATCTGATCGAACATAACCATTTACCTATGAGTCAACTTAGAGAAAAATTGCCTTTTAGTGAAGAAGAAATTATGGCACGCCGTAAGGTACTAGGACTGATGACCCGTTTAAAACAGATGAAAAGACTTTTTCCTTAACTGGCTTTCATCAAATGACCACAATATCGATATTTTTGAGGAAGCACTTTTATGGACCTCAGTTCAATATTAGAAAGATTTAAAAATTCATCATTAGAACCTAAAGAAAATATTCAAACGACTTTGAAGGAACTGGTGCAACTTTCGGATCAGGTTCCTTTTCCTGCATCAGGGGAAACTTTAAAACGCTGGCAAATTTTAAGCCAGATCTCGGCAACCAATTTAAGTCTGGGCAAAATATTTGAGTCGCATCTGGATGCAATTGCGATTCTGCATGAATTAAATATTCCGGCACATCCTCATCAGCTTTGGGCAGTCTGGGCAGCAGAAGGCGGGCCTCAACCATTGCAGCTGAATGAAGATAAGCTGACTGGCATTAAGACCTGGTGTTCCGCTTCTAGCTGGGTAGAGACAGGCTTACTGACTTATCGGGATGAACAAAATCACTCTCAATTGCTAATTATAGATATGCAGCAGCCTGGTATTCAGCATGATTATACTGTCTGGCAAGCTGTGGGAATGCAGCATACATCCACTGCACAACTAGAATTTAATCAGGTTCCTGTCAAAAAAGTCGCTGATCCACATGCATATCTGGATCGGGTAGGATTCTGGCATGGAGCAGCAGGCGTTGCTGCTTGCTGGTATGGTGCGACAGTAGCTCTTGCTGAATATCTGCAGCAGGAACAGTTAAGAAAACCGCATATGTATAAAGCCATGTATCTGGGTGAAATCAGCCGTGATCTTTTAGCTACTCAGGCTTTGTTTTATCGGGTTGCAGAATTGATTGACCAGCAACCTAAATTTCCTCATCAACTTCAGATTCAGGCTTTGCGTGCGCAGGTTGAAGCCACTGCATTAAATGTACTGAACCAGGTCGGAAAAGCACTTGGCGCATCGCCTTATTGTACCAATTCTTATTTTGCCCAGCTCGCAGCAGATCTGCCGGTATTTATCCGTCAAAGCCATGCTGCCTTTGATCTTGAGCGTATTGGAGAACTAAGCGCACAGGAGGAAGAACTATGGGCACTTTAAAACATGAGATTGTCGAAGATCGTGTGATCCATGGGGAGGGGACACGGGTGGAAGAATGGCGTAACTGCGAAATACTGCAACAGATACCAGAATTTAATATTTCCAATGTAATTCCTGCAGATGCCAGAGTCTGTATTGTGGCACCGCATCCGGATGATGAAATTCTGGGATGTGGCGGACTGATGCAACGTCTGGATAAACTCGGCTATAAGATTGTACTGTTTGCAGTGACCAATGGTACGGCCAGTCATCCTGGTTCGAGTCTGTATACGCCAGAAGAACTGAACCAGATTCGTCCAGCAGAAACGCGTCAGGCTCTGGAAGAATTGTCCTTAGAACAGTCGGTTCTTCGGATTGCTTTGGATATTCAGGATGGAAAAGTGGCTGAGCAGCGAGATTTGCTCAAACAGCAATTGCATTCGTATTTGCAGCCTAATGATGTATTGGTCACGACTTTTGTTCATGATGGACATCCAGATCATGAAATAACCGGGCAGGTCGTCCAGCAACTCGCCACTGAGCTACAGTTACCATATATTCAGGTTCTAATCTGGGCATGGCACTGGGCTACACCAGGAGATACCAGAATTCCGTGGACTGTTGCGCACAAACTCAGGCTGACAGATGAAGAATTAAAATGTAAAGCCCGAGCTGCACGATGTTTTAAGAGTCAGCTTGAGAATGATCCGACGACAGAACAGGCACCGATTGTTCCTGAGCATGCATTAGAGCGTGTTTTACAGCCATGGGAGGTTTATCTGTATGAACAGTAAATCAACCTATGATCATGCCTATTTTGATGCTCTGTATGCCCTGAACCAAGGAGATCCATGGCATTATGAACAGCGCTGGTATGAACAGCGTAAACGTCAAATTTGTAAAGCGCTCTTGCCCAAACTGCATTTTGAATCTGCCATAGAAATTGGTTGCAGTAATGGCATGCTAAGTCAGGAACTAGCTCCTCATACCGGAGAACTCATCTGTCTGGATGCCAATACGACAGCGATCCAGCTAGCGCAACAACGTCTGCAAGATTATTCTCATGTCAATTTTATCCAAGGCGTTGTTCCGGAAGACTTGCCAGAGCGTAAGTTTCAGCTAATTGTGCTGAGTGAAGTTTTATATTATCTGGATCAGGCCGCTTTAGAGAAATTGACCCACTGGTTGCAGCACGCCCTTGATGCAGAAGGCTGTATTCTGGCTTGTCACTGGCGGGCACCGATTTCAGGTTTTAGCTTTACTGGTGATGATACTCATGACCATCTAAATACTCACCTGCCTTATAAAAAATGTTCACAACTTCAGGAACCTGATTTTCTGGTTGATGTCTGGATAAATAGCCCACAGTCTGTGGCAGAGCAAGAGGGCCTTAAATGAATAAAATTGGTGTGGTCATTCCTGCCTGTAATGAAGAAGCCTATATAGAACGTTGCCTGCTGGCCTTAAAAAAAGCACAATTTGAATTTTATCAATACCTTGGTTCATCTGGAAATATTCCCGAGATTAAGATTTTAGTTGTCTTAGACAGTTGTACCGATCAAACCGCGATCAAAACCGTGCAACTGGGGGTAGAAGTCATTAGTTGTGACTTTCGTTCGGTGGGTAAGACCCGTCATTTAGGAATTCAAAAAGTAATTGAACAAGGATGCGACTGGATCTGTTGTACCGATGCGGATTCATATGTTCAGGAGGACTGGTTCAAGGTCATGTGGCAGCACCAACCCACTGACGCAATTTGTGGGGTCGTTGAAGTGGACGAATGGAAAAATTTTAGCCTGGAAGCCCGATTGAAATATTTAGGTCACTATCAGGACAAAATGGATCATCGGCATATTCATGGTGCAAACTTATGTTTTAAAACAAGTATATATAATAATTTTGATGGGTTTAACCAGTTAGATTGTCATGAAGATGTCGACTTTGTTCGCCGTTTACAACAGGCAGGAGTCAATATTACCTGGTCCAATCAATTAAGGGTAACAACCAGTAGTCGGCTACAGTCAAAAGTTGCTGAAGGTTTCGCCTGTTTTTTACAAAATCTTGAGTTACAGGAAGCAATGAAAAAACCGATCAGCATATACAAATAAAACTATAAAATTATAAATTTTATACAATCAATTACTTGTAAAAAATTTAAAAATTCATTTCTAAAAGCTATTTCATTTAGAAAAATTCTGTTTATAATTCACACAAATTAAGCCCTGCTACTTATATTTTTCAGCTATAAGTCCGCGGGGTTTTTCTATGGATGATCGGTAATGGATGCCTGAGCTCTTTCTTTTGGAATGACAATGTTAAATTCACAGCTAATTTCTCGTCTTCAGTCTCCATCACCGTATCTCTGGCAGAAAATCGCCACTGCACTGTGTTTTTTTAGTCTAGGTTTTAGTACAGCTGCCTGGGCACCATTAATTCCTTATGCGCAGCAGCGCTTATTGCTGAACCATGCTGACTTTGGTTTACTTTTGCTATGTGCCGGAGTTGGCTCAATGCTGGCCATGCCATTGGCAGGTCGTATGGCGAGCAAGTTTGGTTGCCGTACAGTACTGGCTGTTATTCTGGCTGCATTTCTGTTCATCTTGCCAGCGCTAGCGATTAGTCCTACCAGCTTGATGATGGCAATTACCCTGTTTTTCTTTGGCGCCAGTGCTGGTGCTTTGGGGGTAACCGTAAATATTCAGGCTGCCCAGATTGAAAAACTCATGGATAAAAGCTTGATGTCGGGTTTCCATGGCGTATGTAGCTTGGGTGGTCTGGTTGGTGTATTGGGCATGACCACGTTAATGGGATTTGGTCTGGCACCTTTAACTGGCGCACTGGTTGTAAGTGTAATGTTGCTTGCGATTGCGATGCTGGCAATTCCATTTTGCTTGGGTGGTCAGTCATCAACTACAGAAGAAACTAATACAACTACAGCAAAACCTGCGAAAAAAGCGCTACCAACATTCGCAATTTTAGGTATTGGCCTGATCTGTTTTGTATCCTTCCTGTCTGAAGGTGCAGCGATGGACTGGAGCGGTATTTATCTGGCAACCCAGTTTAACGTACCTGCAGCGCATACCGGTCTGGCTTATAGTTTCTTTGCTGGCTTGATGGTGCTTGGACGTTTTAGCGGTCATCTCATCATTCAAAGCTTGGGTGAAAAAACTACTATCTTACTAAGTGCTTTGCTGGCTGCAGCAGGCCTATTTATGGTGATCTTTGCACCAGTATGGCAAGTCGTTTTAACTGGTTATGCGATCTTGGGTCTAGGTAGCGCCAACATCGTTCCGTTAATGTTCTCTCGTGCAGGCCGCCAAAAATCTATGGCTTCTCATGTAGCATTATCTTATGTATCGGTATTTGCTTATACCGGTTCATTGATCGGGCCAGCGCTGGTAGGTTTCGGTAGTGAAATTATCGGCTTACGTTTAGTGTTTACAGTCATCGCAGTTGCTTTAATGAGCATTGTAGTCCTGAACCATCTGACTGCCGGTCACAAAGAATCAGAAAAAGCAGAAGGTCTTATTGCCGGCCTAGACCACAAAACACCAGCATAAAGCTGGTGTTTTTTTATGGGCTTTCAGACCTTAGGCATGCATATTGAACTGGGTCGAAATGCCTTTGGCCACTGGTCGATAAATTCGCAAGCTTTGTGATTTTTTCAGATCAGACAGGAACTGATCACGCCAGCGAATGATATCGAAATTCTTCAAGCCTTGCTGTAAATAGCGGTAACGTTCCAAACGTTCCGACTTAGGCATACGCAAGGCTCTTTTCAAGGCTTTGGCCATACTGTCCTGATCATAAGGATCGACCAGTAAGGCTTCTTTCATTTGCTCGGCAGCCCCGGCATATTTAGACAGAATTAATACGCCAGGATCTAGCGGGTCTTGCGCAGCAATATATTCTTTGGCCACCAGATTCATCCCGTCACGGATTGAATTCACCCAGCAAATATCTGCCTTACGGTAGAGCTGCATTAGGGCTTCATGACCCAAAGTGTCATAGCTACAGTCAAAAGGCAGCCAGTTTGCATTGCCATGCTGATGGTTTAAATTCTGCACCGCAGCCTGGAACTGTTCATAGAGTTTTCTATAGCTGTTCACATCCAGTCGGCATGGGCAGGCAATCTGTAATTGCTGGAACTGATTTTTAAATTCAGGTTGTTCATCCAGCAACTCCTGGAATGCATGAATTTTCTCCAGTAGCCCTTTACTGTAGTCAATCCGGTCAACCGAAATAATAGTCTTATGGGCATGTGCTTTACCCAGATCAAAGGGCAGGTCAGTGACTTGACTCTCAGCAGCCTGCTTCTGAATTTGTGCCGGATGTACACCGATTGGATAAGCCTTCACATAAATCCGTTTAGACTGATAACTCAGGATTTCATCATTGCGATGCTGGATATTTAATACCTGTTCCAGGAAATCAATACAGTTGGCCTGATCGCGTGGAGTTTGCAGACCGATGACATCAAAATCTGCCAGGTGTCGGGCCAGTTCCTGATAAGGAGGCAGCGTTTGCCAAAGTTTCAGTTCCGGGAAAGGAATGTGCAGGAAGAATCCAATCCGGTTGCGCATGCCTAATTTACGACAGTAATGCGCCACACTCAGGAAATGATAATCATGAATCCAGATGATGTCATGCGGTGAAGCCACCTGTTTCAGGTGTTTGGCAAAACGCAAATTGACATCTTTATAGGTTTTAAAATCCTGTGGCTGATATTCAACACGTTGATGCTGGTCATGCATTAATGGCCATAAGGCATTATTAGAGAAACCACAATAATAACCCTGGTACTGGGCTTCGCTCAGTGCACTGGTATGATATTCCACATTCTGATGTTTCAGAATCTGAAATTTCTGTTCCTTGTTCTGGTCAACTCTGGAGCCATTCCATCCAACCCAGATACCGCCTATATCTTGCAATGCATCCTGCAATGCAACAGCCAATCCACCAGCCTTCATACTTTCTGGGTTAGGTAGATTCACACGGTTTGATAACACAATGAGTTTAGACATGTGATTTCTCCAATCGTTGTTGTTCTTGTACTTCAATTACATTTAAAAATTCTTTCAGGAAGGCCTGAACTTGAGAGACATTTTCCAGTCTGTACCGTGCCAGGGTCTGGCCAAGGCCTACTTTGATTGAGCAGCCGTGAAGGGCATTGATGACCTTGAATCCGGCTTCATCGGTCAGGTCATCACCAATAAACATGTGATAATGATCAGTGAGATGGTATTGCTGAATAATCTGTTGAATCGCTGAACCTTTATTGGCGCCTTTGGGCACCAGTTCAAAAACATACTTGCCAGCTTTTAACTCAAAGTCGGAAAACTGGTTGAGACATTCCAGCGCAAAAGCATGTACGCGATCTTCTAGTTGAGGATGTTCACGAAAATGTAGCGCAACAGAATAATCTTTAACCTCGATCCGCAAATCAGGGATTTGAACTGCCTGTTCCTGAATATATTGTTTTAGGGCTTGTAGCTGCGGCTTATTTAAAGAGATTAATGTCTTTAAATCAGCTTGATAGATTAATTCCAGACCATGTGATCCAGCGATATTCCATTGCAGAGGGTGAATAAGTTTTTGTGCTTGTAAAATCGAACGACCAGTAACTAATATCAGCTGAATATATTGTTGTAAATTTTTCAATATATTTATAATTTCAGGATGAATTATACTTTTATCTGGATCTGGGTGAAATTCAGAGATTGTTCCGTCAATATCAAGAAATAAAACAACCTGATTTGAGTCCATATTCAGGTTGCAATCATTTAAAATCATCTTTGGCGATATATAAGATGAGCTAGATGAATCTTCTAAATTTTGTTCCCTATGTATGTCTGACATAAATCCACCTAAGTACATGATATAAAGTAGATTAAAAATTAGAGTTAAACTGTGTGATTTTTAATCTAATTATTTTTATAACATATTCTATTTTTCAAAATGGCGTTAGGCGCAGAAAAGAAACACTTTTGACATGTAAAGTTACTTTGTAAAATTTGGAAATATTCAGTAGGAAAGATTGATATTCTTTGTATATTTGTAAAATAATTTTTCAGTGATTTTTAATATATTAATAATGATATTTAAGGTTGTGCATATTAAGTGATTGAGTAATTTTGAGTGCTATAAATAAGACTCTTTTGATTATTTAATGTGAAAAATGGTTTTGATTTATATTTTTAGAAATTAATTCATCAGCTTTCTATTAAATAATAGGCATTAAATTAGAAATATTTGAAAACACATTTAATATAAAATAGAAATATAGCGCAGCCTATTAATTTTTTATTAAAGCCGGTTTTGAAAGGAAGTATAAATTATAAAATCTTGGTGCTACATAGAAGAGTTAGGGTTATATCGTTGAGAGACTAGGTGTAGACATAACCCCATAAAGAGGAGAGCAGAGTGCTTATAGCTCTCTCCAAACATCGTTCTCATCTTTCAATGGAATAGTAAAGTTAAAGTCATCATCATTACTAACTAAAAGGCTGGTAGGCGTTTGCATCACAACTTTTAAAACAGTACCAGCTTCAAAAATAATCGGGTGACAGTTTTCCTTTTCCAAGGTCACTGGCTTAAGTAATTCAATCACAGAACTTTCCATATTTTTATTCCCAAATATTGATACTTCGCTGTTTTTTAATCTTAACATGATTTTTGCAAATTTAACTAATTTTTGAAAAACCGAGACATAAGTCAACAAGTCGATCAGTTTTTTCTTAAAAAGCGCTTAATCCAGTAAATTAAAGAGCTAAAGATTAAGATTTAACTTTCAAACGATTTGTGTTTCTTAAACTCGAACATTTTTAGTCCATTTACCGACGAAAAGAAGAGAAAAAGACAAACGGCGTCAAATAGTCAATCTAGCGCAATATCTACTTGTCACTTTTTGACAGGCCAGTCATGATCTCCTTCATTCTATTGCATACGTTATGCGCTACTATTAAAGCAAGAATCATATAATCTGATATTAATTTGGCTTTAGCGATTTTGTGTTTGTATGTAATTTTTTACATTGAATTGCAAATTTATGCTGCAGTTCGTTGAAAGTCTGAAAATAAGAATAAACTGTGCGTCATTTGGATGACCCGTACATCTATAAGGAGAATTAAGCCCCAATGTTTAAGTCATTTTTTCCACAACCAGTGTGGTTTTTTAGTAGTCTGGTACTGTGGTTTCTGATCAATCTTGGCCTTTGGCATAGTGGTGGATCAGGCTGGGGTGTCTATTTAGGTATGACTGAAGGTTATCATGATCTTAAAATGCCGATAGGAATCAGCCGTTTCTGGGCGCCAAAATTTCTCTGGTTCTATCTCTGGTTTTTTGTAAGTACCGCGATATTCGCTACCTTCTGGTATTTTAAAGCGAAACATCCCTGGCAGCGCTGGTCCGTGTGGGGCTCGGCCTTTATCCTGTTCAATATCTGGTTTGGGGTGCAGGTTAATGTCGTCTTAAATGAATGGTATAGCCCGTTCTATGACCAGATCCAGAATATGCTTACCCAAGGGGGCGGAGATGTCAGCCTATTATATCAAGGTGCATTGACCTTTATTTATATTGCCATGGTCTATGTCACGCTGGCGGTGTTTAACCTGTTCTTTGTCAGTCATTATGTATTCCGCTGGCGTACAGCGATGAATGACTACTATACGGCGCATTGGGAAAAGTTACGTCATATTGAAGGGGCGTCACAGCGTATTCAGGAAGATACCATGCGTTTTTCCAAAACTACGGAACAGCTGAGTGTCTCACTTATTGAATCTCTGATGCTATTAATGGCTTTCCTGCCAATCCTGTATGAATTATCGAGTCATGTAAAAGTACTGCCGATTGTCGGTGAAATACCGCATGCATTAATGTGGGCGTCGATCGGTTGGGCAGTTATGGGAACTGTGATTTTAATGATTGTCGGAATGAAACTCCCTGGACTGGAATTCAATAATCAGAAAGTTGAAGCGGCTTATCGTAAAGAGCTGGTTTATGGTGAAGATTATGCTGATCGTGCTCACCCGCTTACCTTGCAAGAACTGTTTAGCCGGGTACGTAAGAATTATTTCCGTTTGTATTTCCACTATGCCTATTTCAATATGGTTCGTATCTGGTATCTACAACTGGACAATATTTACGGATTATTTATTTTGTTTCCAAGTATTGCCGCGGGTGCGATTACACTCGGTTTGATGATGCAGATCCTGAATGTTTTCGGTAAGGTTCGTGAGTCTTTCCAGTATCTGATTTTATCCTGGCCTACGATTATTGAATTGCTCTCCATCTATAAACGTTTGAAAGCATTTGAATCCCATCTCGATTAATTTTTTCTTACATTCATAGACAATTTTAAAAGCCAGACCAGCACAGGTTTGGCTTTTTTATTGATTAATTTTTATTCAACATCAAGTTGAAAATTACGATCTGCAGAAGTACAAAAAAATAGGATGAGTGGTACCCAAACATCCCAGTATTAGGGTATTCAAGCTATTTTTTTTGTCTAGAATTTTAAAGGCCAGCCAGGGTGGTATTTAATTTCCAATAATATGGCGTATAAAAACAATTAGTGTACGTAAAGGAAATTATTCAAATTATAATCTCATTCAGACAGCGATAGAGAGCATAATTGCCGTTATCATACATGATAATAATATCTCTAATTTTTGTTGAATGAGTAACCGGAGAACTGATCCGTTTCTTCGGTTTTTTTAATATCTTTTTTCTACTGCTTCATCTTTCAATTGATGAGTAATCCAACGTATTTATTGATATTGAAGAATGTTAATTTGATCAATTTATTTGGTTTTAAGCTAGATGAATTAGGCACTCTATTCCTCATTTTTAGTGATAGGTCTCGCTATATTTTTATATTTATCAATCTGTTGAGATTGTTGTTTTAGCATATTTGCTATATGTTATAGAGGCCTGGGGGAGATAAGCAGTGAAGCTAAAATTAATAATTCCAACAATATGTGTAGCAAGTCTGGCTGGATGTAACAGTATTCAGCAAATGAAATCAGATATGCAGCATCCTTATGCAAGTCCTCAAGAACTGATCGTTAAAAGAAACCTGAATCAAGCTGACGGTTCGGCAAAAGAATATGTTTATTCATGGGAAAAATCCAAGCAGCATTTAGAGCCACAATCCCTCTATCCACGAACCACTTTAAGCCAGTACTGTCATGAACAGGGCGGCAAGTTTTCTCTGTTATACAAAAGCCAGTTAGCTTCAGTAAAAGATTCTGCCCAGAAGAACCGTTTAAGCAAAAACCGTTATGTCACCCAAGGCATTGGTGCCTATCAATGTACAATGCCTCAAGGGCAAAACTGGATTGTTTCTATTGAGCCGATTGCTGAACGTCAGCTAGATAAGAATAATACTACCCGTGTAGTCCGGATCCTGAGCAAACTTCAAAGCCCAGCTGAAGCGCGTCATTTCTATCAGGGCCATAAGACTACGACTAAGTCTAATAAAATTGTCGAGAAGAATGCAGCCAAAACCTCAGTCAAAGATGAGAAAAAGGAATTAGATAAAAAAGAAGCCGATAAGAAAGAAATAAAAATACCTGCTGTTGAACCGACAGTGGTTGCTGTCCCTGCTGCTCGTACAACTAGTATCGAAACGCCACAACAGCAACAGATGAAATTGTATGTAGCTGCACGTCGTGATATCAATAGCGGTAAGAACCTGAACAATGCCTGCAATAATGCCCAGCGTGCCTATAACTATGGCAAATTACAGGGTACAGAAGGAACACGTGTCTATACTGAATCAGGTATGTTAGTGGCACGCTGTTTAAGCAGTATTCCAGTCTATGCTAACCGTATTCCAAATTCCAAGGTTCAGGCCAAACGAGTACTGCAGAATCTGGCCACCAACTATAACCATACTGGGGCGAAGAATAAGTTGAGACAGTTAAAATAAGTCTATTATTTTCACATGCAGTTTGATCATTTATTTAGCAGAGTAGATGCACATGAAAAGTCATCTACTTTAAGGATTGGTGATATTGAAAAAAGTATTTCTTAAGCATAGGCGAACTTAAAAGTAATATTTTTCTTTCGAATACCAATGATAGAAGATAAATAGTTATCCTATTGATAGGAATAACTATTAATTAGTATTAGGTTGCAAATCGAACCTTATTTCACAGTGAATCTCCCATCGCCATCTCAGATTTTCTCTTCTATATCTCCTGTTAAATACAAGCTAATTCAACGGCATATTCTAGAAATTATTGGTATATCTTTTGCTTAAAAATTATCAGTTTTGTGCTTATGGACTGAGCAAGAAAAACTAATTGATTTTTAACATACACAATAATGAGATTTATCGCTTGAGAAAACGTATTTTAAGTCATTTGATTCTTGTGGGTGCATTTCTACATTCGTCTGTGAGTTATGCAGTGAGTACAACTTCATTAAAATCGGCAATTGATCTGAATGCGATTGATCGGACGGTTGATCCAAAGCAGGATTTTTATCAATTCGTGAATGGAAACTGGCTGAAAACCGTAAAGATTCCAGAAGATCAGGCATTGTCGGGTGCATTTGCTGAAGTGAGTATGAAATCAACCCAGCAGTTATTTGACATTTTTAATGAGCTGGCTAAAGAACAGTATCCGCAAGGTAGCAATGAACAAAAGGTCGCAGATCTCTATGCCAGTTATATGGATACCGATCGGCTGGAACAACTTGGGCTTGAGGCATTGCAACAAGACCTACAGCGGATTGAAAGTATCAAGACCAAAAAAGATCTGGCAGAGTTTTTTGCCTATGCAGAAAAAATCAATCTGAATTTGCCCTTCTCTACCCGTTTTTATCAGGACCGTAAAGCTTCTTCCAAGGCTATGATGTATGTAGGGCAAGGTGGCTTGGGGATGCCTGATCGTGATTTTTACCTGAGTGAGCAGCCTCGACAACAGGAAATTCGCAATACTTATCTGCTTTATATCGCCAATACCCTGAATTTTGCCGGTCAGCCTAAGCCGATTGAAGATGCTCGCACTATCCTGGCTTTGGAAAAGGCACTGGCAAAAATTAGCTGGTCCGCTGTGGAGCTACGCAATGATGAGGTGAGAACCTATCTCGTTGAGACTAAAAATATCATTAACTATATGCCTTCTTTTGACTGGATGAATTATTTCTCAGAACTGGGCTTAAAAGGTGCAAGAAAAGAGGTTGCGATCTCGCAGATTAATTATTTGCGTCAGCTGGATCAGTTATGGAAGGTGGTTCCAATTGAAACCTGGCAAACCTATTTGAAATTCAACATGATCAATAGTTATTCACCATTTTTAACAGAAGTTTTTCAAAATCATCATTTTGAATTTTATGACAAAGCGCTAGAGGGTGTACAAGCACGTTCTCCACGGAAAGAGTCCGCTCTGGAACTCACTAACGATATTTTAGGTAATGTGCTTGGCAAGCTTTATGTAGAAAAGCACTTTAATGAAAGCCAGCGCCCGGCCATGCTGGAAATGATAGAAAACGTCCGTAAAGCCTTTCATCTGAAACTGGATCAGGCGGACTGGATGGGTTCGGATACCAAAAAACAAGTACGGCATAAACTGGACAGCATCAATATTAAAATCGGCTATCCGAAAACATGGCGGGATTATTCAGCCCTAGAGATTCGTAAAGATGATCTGATTGGTAATATCCAGCGGACCCGGCTGTTCAATTACCAGCGTGAACTGGATCAGGTGGGAGAGCCGATTGATCCAGAAGCCTGGCACATGTCGCCACAAACAGCCAATGCTTACTATAACGTCAAGCTCAATGAAATCGTATTACCTGCGGCCATCTGGCAGGCGCCATTTTATTATGATGATAGTCATGATCCTGCAGTGAATTATGGTACCATAGGGGCTGTTATCGCACATGAAATTAGCCACGGTTTTGACGATAGAGGAAGTCGGTTCGATGCCAAAGGCAAGGGTGAAGAAACCTGGAACGAGCGCGACCGTAAAAAATTCAATGAACGCACCAAAGCCTTAGTCGAGCAATATAAACAATACGAAGCTCTCCCAGGGCATAAGGTGAATGCGGAATTAAATAAAAGTGAAAATATCTCTGACAACTTGGGCTTAGGGATCGCTCATATGGCTTACAAGTTATCGCTCAAGGGTCAGCCAGCACCTGTCATTGATGGCTTTAGTGGAGATCAGCGTTTTTATATAGGCTGGGCACAAGTCTGGCGTAGTAAAAGTAATCCTGAATATCTGTTAAATAGTCTAAACCTTGCCAGCCATGCACCAGGTCATGTACGTGGCAATGGCGCTGTCCGTAATCAGCAAAGTTTCTATGAAGCTTTTGAGATTAAAGAAGGGGACAAGATGTATTTATCATCTGAAAAACGAATCTCCATCTGGTAACAGGTTTTAAAAAACAGGTCTATTTATCTGAAAAGAGACAGGCCTATTTTTTTATCTAAACGACCAGCAGGCAGAGCCAAGACCAGTTTAAAAATTGGCATATATGCTGCTTGTAAAGATTTAAGTGTTTGATTATTAGGTCAACACGTATTGATAAATTTAACTGCGCAGTGAAGCGCGAGGATAGCAAGCTTTGAAAATTTTTCTAAAAACCGCATTGGTAAGTGCTTTATTAGCCGTTTCCTCTGCAAATTATGCTTCAGATCAAACCGCTATTGCAGCACTTGGCTCGGGGATTCATCTTCAACATTTTGATAAAAAAATCGCACCACAACAGGACTTCTATCAGCATGTAAACGGGCACTGGTTAGAGCATGAGGAAATTCCAGCTGATATGCCAAACTGGGGTGCATTCACAATTTTGCGTGAAAATTCGACCCAGCAATTACATGACATTGTAGAAGAGCTGGCGAAAACCAAATCGGAATATGGCAGCAATGAGCAGAAAGTGGGGAGTTTGTATGCCAGCTTTATGGACACGGAAACTTTAAATGCAAAAGGTATCCAGCCGCTAAAAGCAGATATCGCCAAAATTGAGGCCATGAAAAGCAAGAAAGATTTTACTTTGTTGCTTGCAGACTATGCAAAAAACCGTGTCAGCACGCCTTTTGAGTTTGGCGTGATGCCTGACTTGAAAAAGTCTGATCAAATGGCGGTGTTTTTGGGTCAAAGTGGTTTAGGTTTACCGGATCGTGATTACTATTTAAAAGACGATGAAAAACTGAAAAGTGCCCGTGAAACTTATGTTAAACACATTGCTAAGCTGTTGACGCTATCGGGTGAAACAGAGGCAGAAGCGGCTGCACATGCACAATCTATTCTGAAGTTAGAAACTGAAATTGCCAAAATTCAGTGGGATAACGTGCAGAACCGTAATCTCGAAAAAATGTATAACGTCTATACATTAAAAGACGTCAAAAGCCTGGTGCCAGAATTTGACTGGAAAACCTATTTTAAAGCGACGGGTTTAGACAAAAAAACCAAAACCGTAATTGTGGCGCAAAAAAGTTATTTTGAAGATTTAAACAAGATTTTAAGCAGCACACCCCTCGATGTATGGCAAACCTATTTCAAATTCCATCTGATTGATGGTGCTGCACCTTACTTAAGTCAGGAATTTGCTGATGCAAACTTTGAAATGTACAGCAAAACCTTACGCGGTGTGACCGAGCAACGGGCACGCTGGAAACGTGGGGTTGATATGACCAATGCGGTACTCGGTGAAAGTCTGGCACAAGTCTATGTCGCAAAACATTTCCAGCCTGAACAGAAACAGCGCATGGAAAAACTGGTAGAAAACCTGTTGCTGGCATTTGAACAGAATCTGGAAAAACTGGACTGGATGGGCGCGGAAACCAAAGCACAGGCATACCGTAAGCTGAAAAACTTTAGAGTGAAAATTGGCTATCCAAATAAATGGCGTGACTACAGCAAGCTGGAAATTAAAGATGGTGACCTGATTGGAAATCTGCGTCGTACCAACGGTTTCAATTATGACATCGCGCTGGATAAACTGGGCAAACCGGTTGACCGTGAAGAATGGCATATGCTGCCGCAAACGGTAAATGCTTACTACAACCCGATGGGCAATGAAATTGTTTTCCCTGCTGCGATTTTACAGCCGCCATTCTTTGATATGAATGCCGATGATGCCGTGAACTATGGAGCAATCGGGGCAGTAATTGGACATGAAATTAGTCATGGCTTTGATGATCAGGGCAGCCGCTTTGATGCAGATGGCAACATGAAAAACTGGTGGACTGAAGAAGACGATAAAAAATTCAAGGAAAAAACCAAAGCTCTGGTTGAGCAATACAATGCCTATGAAGCGATACCGGGCTATCATGTCAATGGTGAACTGACCTTAGGTGAAAATATTGCCGATAACTCAGGTCTGGCAATTGCCTATGAAGCTTATAAATTGTCTCTTAATGGCAAACCTGCACCGGTGATTGATGGATATACTGGAGATCAGCGTTTCTATATTGGCTGGACGCAGGCATGGCGTGCCAAAGTTCGTCCAGAACTGGCATTGCAGCTATTAAAAACAGACCCGCATTCACCAGCAGCCATTCGTGGTCGTGCCACTTTACTTAACCAGAAACCTTTCTATGAAGCCTTTAGCGTCAAGCAAGAAGATCCGATGTATCTGGAAGAAGATAAACGGGTAAAAATCTGGTAAGTCTGATTTCCTCATTCGATTCCAAAAATCCTGACTGATGTCGGGATTTTTTTTATCTCTCAGGTTACAGAGTTTTACAGGTTTTCCAACCTTTTACATGCTACAAAGAAACTGCATTGTTCAAGCAGTTTGAACGGGTGAAAAAGGAAAGATTATGGGTTTTAAAGTTTTATCTGGTCTTCGGGCAGTCTTCATGACTACAGCATTACTGGGTGCTACTCAGATTGCGACAGCTGGTCCAACAGTTGATCAGCTTAGTGACTGTTTAATGAAATCCACGACGGCCACCGATAAAACCACAGTCTTGCAATGGACCTTTGTGGCATTGGGTAATCATCCTGATCTGAAAGCTTTTAGCAATGTAACCGCAACTCAAAAGGAAACGCTCGACAGAAATTTAGCGACGGTTTTACAGCGGATTCTGGTTGAGCAATGTCCAACCCAAACCAAAGCGGTCATTCAGGCTGAAGGAGTACAAGCAGTGGGCGAAAGTTTCCAGAAGCTTGGGCGGGTTACAGGTGAGGAAATACTGAAAAATCCCGAAATCAAAAGTCAGCTAAGTGGCGTACTCAAATATATCGATATGAGCAAATTGGTCACGACGTTTTTGACACCTGACGTGTGGAATAGATTAGGCCTCACCCGTTAATTAATTGCAGATGCAATAAAACTTAAACCGCAAAAACGTGGTTTAAGTTTTATAAAGCTTGCCTGGAAACAGTCGACCTCGAATTTCATCCCAGTTGGTCGACAGCCAGCAAATAAATGAACCTAAGGTAACCATCATCGTGCCGATCCAAAAGGTGTGGGATAGACTGGTATTCAGTACCCACATGGAAATGACAGACGAAAAAATCGGGCTAAAATAAGACAATGCGACCAGCATCGCGATATTGCCCTGGTTAATCCCGATATTCCAGGCTGCATAACCCAAGCCAGTTACGACTGACACCAGCAACATATACAGCATGATATTCAAGTCAATATTAAGAAGTTGTGGTAGTTGTTCGAGATCTAACAGCAGCGTTTTGCTCCAGAGAACCACACTTACCATCGCGAAAAAGAACACGATCGGGTTATGTCCTTGGCTGTATTTTTTGGTAAATACACAATATAGCGACCATAAACTCGCCCCAATAAATGCCAATATATAACTGGTCGGATTGGCTTGTATATTGTGAATGACGGTTGCTAAATGAATATCGCCGTTGCCCGTCTGGATATAAAAAATACCTGCCACACTAATACTGAGCCCTACCACTACTAAGCTGTGAAATTTTAGTTCATGAAATAAAATCAGCATGGCGATGGTCATACTGGGCCACAGATAATTCACTAAACTAATTTCAATGGCTTGCTGTGCAGTTTGTGCAAGTGCTACGGCATAGGCAAAGCAGATTTCATACACCAGAAATAATGCAGCTGCACTCAGCAGATAAAATTTGGGTATGGTTTTGAGTTTGGGCAAGCCAAAAACAGCCAGTAAGAGCAAGGTGCTTAAGCTATACATCATCAGCACTGCTAAATCCGGCCCAATGCTTGCACTGATTTTTTTCAGTAATCCGACAATGGATGACCATTGCAAAATGGCACTTAATCCAATCAGTGTGGCGAGGTTTTTAGACATGGTAGAGAGATTTGGGAGAGTATTTGCTGATTGTAAGAGAATTATGGATTTTTCAATATAGTTCGCTTGCTTTGTTTGTGATAGATGTTGAATTTAGAGGGATTAGAGAATTTGGATTTGTCCTAAGTCTTCGAATTTGGCGATGGAGGAGACCTTTTTGATAGTCATGTTGTTTTTGGTGTGAAGTGTTTTTTTGATTGTATGATTAAAATTTTGAAATTTAAATGATAATCCTCTCCCTAGCCCTCTCCTTTAAAAAAGGAGAGGGAACACCGCGTATCAAATTGCTCGCTTAGCAAGTCTCCTTTTTTAAAGGTGAGAAGTGAAACTTCGTAAGGAGAGGGATTGAAAAAGTTGAATGCGTCCTAAGCCTTCGCATTTGGCGATAGAGGCTTCTTTCTTGATGGTCATTAATTTATCCAAATTTTAGATCCTCAAGATATTTATATAATTCAGAATCATTATTAATTATATTATTTTGAATCATGCTTATGATAGTAGTAATACAGACTGATAAATAATAGCGTAATAGAACTAGATCTTTTAATTCAATATTTGCACTTCCACCATGGGCAATGCCACTTCTTTGGGAGTATAAATATGACATTTGATTATAGATATACTTTCGACTTTCTTTATCTCTGCTAGCAATCAGGAAAGCTGTATTCTCAGATAAAGTTTTAGTTATAGAGTCTCTACCGTTCGTTAATAATGCTTCCATACCTATCGCACAAAAAAGAAAGCTTTCTCTATGATTTAGGGTTTTTAATGATGAAGAATACCAACTTATAGCTATTTTTAATTTTTCAATTAACTTGTTGTGATTGTCTTTTGTGTATAGTGGGAAGTTTAATTTTTTAAAAATTCGTCCAATTTGAATTGGTGCATTGGTTTCTTCCTTTAGGTTAAGTAAAACCAAATGTTCAATTTTTTCAGTTGAAGAACTTAATCTAGAGTTTTCATAATTCACTATTAATGGAAAAGTATTTTCCTGTTTTCTTAAATTTAGACTAATATTAAAATCTAGATTGGTACTATTTTTTGTTAGAAATATTAATTCATCTATAAATGATTCAGCATCAGTGATACTTTGATTTAATGAGCTTTCATCATCACCATAATTGGATATTTCTAAAACAGTATTTCCCTCCAAGTTGCTAACTAATCTATCTAAATCATTTTTATAATAATCATCAAGTGAACTGAAGGTATTATTTTTTAACTTATATTTATATATTTCTTCAAAATTAGATCTAATCTTGGCGGAAAAGGATGTATTAGAAAGAGGGCAGATATCTTCAAAATTTCCAATTTTAATATTTTCAAAGTGATATATTTGGGCTGATTTAAATCCCTTTACATAAAAGTAATGAAATTTTATTTCGTTTTTATATTGTTCAAGATTAGCTATAGTTTGTTGAAATTTTTCAAATAAATTTATTTTATTATTGAGCAAATATTCTTTGAATAGTGCTTTGATTTCTTTATCGATAGTTTTGTATGACACATAATTGGTTAATTTTTTGACTTTGAGAATATTGGTCAAGAATTCTCGCCAAGCACTATTTATTTCTGGAGAGAATCCGAAACTAATATTACCAATAAATACAGCGTTTCCATCGTTGATTCCTTTCATTGCTGTTTCTATATCTAAGCAATTTTCAATAAAGAAATTAAAGTACTCTTCAATACTTCTTTTTTTATCTAATTTTAATTTGTTAAAATTCATAAAAAAAACCCCGCATTAAGCGAGGTTTTTATCTCATGAAAACAACCAATTAGTCAATTATTAACCAATCAATTTCTTCATTAATTCATTTACTTGCGCAGGGTTAGCTTTCCCTTTAGCCGCTTTCATCACTTGACCAACAAGACCATTAAAGGCTTTCTCTTTACCAGATTTATACTCTTCAACCATCTTCTCGTTCGCAGCAAGTACGTCTTTAATAATCGCTTCAATTGCGCCTGTATCAGTTTCCTGCTTCAAGCCTTTTTCCGCAATAATTTCGTCCGCAGATTTACCTTCGTCCCACATAAAGCCGAATACTTGCTTCGCGATCTTACCGTTAATTGTATTGTCCACAATACGCGCGATCATACCACCCAATTTCTCACTCGACACAGGAGAATCAGCAAGGTCTAGACCAGCTTTGTTTAGAGCACCTGAGAATTCGCCCATCACCCAGTTTGCAGCAATCTTACCTTGTGCAGCGCCACCAGCAGCCTTAACGACTTCTTCGTAAAATTCTGACATTTCACGAGTAAGAGTAAGCACGTGAGCATCGTATTCAGTAACACCAAAGTCAGCCACGAAACGCGCACGACGAGCAGCAGGAAGCTCAGGCATTTGCGCTTTAATCGCTTCGATTTGCGCATCTGGAATCACCACAGGCAACAAGTCTGGATCAGGGAAGTAGCGGTAATCATTCGCTTCTTCTTTAGAACGCATTGAACGGGTTTCCATCTTCACAGGGTCGAACAGACGAGTTTCTTGGTCGATAGTGCCATCCCATTCCAGAATTTCCATTTGACGTTCAATCTCAACATTGATCGCTTGCTCAATGAAACGGAATGAGTTCAAGTTTTTCAATTCACAACGTGTACCGAACGGTTGACCCGGACGACGTAAAGACACGTTACAGTCGGCACGGAACGAACCTTCTGCCATGTTGCCGTCAGAAATACCTAACCAGCGTACCAGTGTATGAATCGCCTTGATGTAAGCCACGGCTTCTTCAACAGAACGTATATCCGGTTCAGATACGATTTCTAGAAGCGGCGTACCGGCACGGTTCAAGTCGATGCCTGACATGCCTTCAAACTGGTCATGAATCGATTTACCTGCATCTTCCTCAAGGTGCGCACGAGTCACGCCAATGCGTTTTACCGTGCCATCTTCAAGCTGGATGTCGATATGACCCAAGCCTACAATCGGGTTATCCATCTGGCTGATCTGGTAGCCTTTTGGAGAATCCGGGTAGAAGTAGTTTTTACGTGCAAATACAGAAGCCTGATCGATATACGCATCGATGCCCAGACCAAAGCGAATCGCAAGATCAACGACTTCTTTGTTCAGTACTGGCAATACACCCGGCATCGCAAGGTCTACAAGGCTCGCCTGAGTATTTGGATCATTACCAAATTCAGTTGATGAACCAGAGAAGATTTTAGATTTAGTCGCAAGCTGAGTGTGAATCTCGATACCAATAACGACTTCCCAACCATCAATCAGGTTAGATTTTGGTTTAGCAGCGTTTTTAGCCATTATGCATTCTCCTCAGCAATTGCAGCGCGTTTAGTATGCCAATCAGTTGCTTGTTGATACTGGTGTACCACAGACAACAATTGAGATTCTGACCAGTAGTTACCAATTAGCTGTAAGCCAACTGGCAAGTTGTCTTTATCAAAACCAACAGGCGCGTTAATCGCAGGAAGACCTGCAAGGTTCACCGCGATGGTGTAGATGTCACCCAAGTACATTTCAACCGGAGACAGGTTTGCACCGATACGATATGCAGTAGTCGGTGCAGAAGGCGCAGCGATGACGTCTACAGATTCAAATGCTTTTAAGAAATCTTGTTGAATTAAACGACGTACTTTTTGTGCTTTCACATAATAAGCATCGTAATAACCGGCAGACAGGGCATAGGTACCAATCAGGATACGACGCTGAACTTCAGCACCAAAACCTTCTGAACGAGAACGTTTGTAAAGATCGAGAAGATCTTTTGGCTCTTCACAACGGTAGCCATAACGCACACCGTCATAACGAGACAGGTTCGAAGATGCTTCTGCAGGTGCGATCAGGTAGTAAGTTGGAACATAAGCTTCAGTCATGTTGAGATCAATCTCAACCAGGGTTGCGCCCATTTCTTCCAGTTTCTTCAGTGATTCTTCAACGCGTGCTTTCACGTCTGCATCCAGACCTTCAACATTGAAGTACTGTTTTGGAATACCAATGCGCAGACCTTTTACAGAAGTACCGTTCAGGTTAGCAACGTAGTCATCAACATCTTTGTCCATTGATGTTGAATCTTTAGCATCGTGACCGGCCATCACATTCATCAGGTAAGCACAGTCTTCAGCCGAACGTGCCATTGGGCCGCCTTGGTCCAAAGATGATGCATACGCGATCATACCAAAACGTGATACACGGCCATAAGTCGGTTTTAGACCAGTCAGACCACAAAAAGATGCTGGTTGACGGATTGAACCACCGGTATCCGTACCGGTTGCAAAAGGTGCTAGATCAGCAGCCACAACCGCAGCAGAACCACCTGAAGAACCGCCTGGAACGTGATCTAGTGCCCAAGGGTTTTTGGTCGCGCCAAAATAAGAAGACTCGGAAGTTGAACCCATGGCAAATTCATCCATGTTCACTTTACCAAGTGTGACTAAGCCCGCAGCTTTACCTTTCGCTACAACGGTCGCGTCGTAAGGAGAGATAAAATTGTCCAGCATTTTAGAACCGGCAGTGGTTTTAATGCCTTGGGTACAGAAGATATCTTTATGCGCAATGGGCACGCCAGTCAGGGCAGTGGCATTGCCGGCTTTGATTGCAGCATCGGCAGCATCAGCTTGAGCCAATGCTTGTTCAGCAGTCACGGTCACATAAGCCTTGACCTGTGCATCAATTTTTTCGATGCGTTTTAAATAGTGTTGAGTCAATTCGCGGGATGAAAATTGAGCATTTGCCAAACCTTCAGTCAGTTCACGAATGGATAAGCGGTGTAAATCTGTCATGAGAAATAATTCTTTACGTTTAATTTAATAAAAAGAATGAACTGGGTAGTAATTACTCAATCACGCGTGGGACGAGATACAAACCGTCCTGTACAGCAGGTGCAACTGCTTGGTATTCCTCACGATGATTGCTTTCCGACACGACATCTTCACGTAAAGGCTGTGGGTGGTCGAAAGGGCTTTTCAGTGGTTCAACACCGTCAGTATCGATGCCTTTCAGCGTTTCCATCATGCCTAAAATTTTATTTAAACTTTGAGCATATTCAGCAGATTGCGTATCATTAAGAGATAACCTTGCGAGGTTGGCAATAGCTGAAACTGTTTCTGCATTTAAATCTGCAGAAGACTGTGCATCCGATGTAGACATAATATTACCTAATCAGTATTAAAAAAAATTCAAATTATCATGCGTTATGATAAGCGATTGACTTGTCCAAATCATCACATTTAGTTAAAGTGGCCACCTTGCGTCCATATAAAGTTTAACTGAGAACGTCCCCGTGATTCTAAAACGACTAATAGGCTTGTTTTCGCCAGATCTCGCTATTGATTTAGGTACTGCAAATACACTTATTTATGCGCCAGGACGAGGCATTATATTAAATGAACCGACGGTTGTAGCCATCCGTCACAGTGGTTCACATAAAATTGTTGCTGCCGTAGGTCTTGACGCGAAACAAATGCTTGGTCGTACCCCAGCAAATATTTCTGCAATCCGTCCGATGAAAGACGGCGTGATTGCGGATTTCGAAGTGACCGAAACCATGTTAAATCAGTTCATTGGTAAGGTACACGAAAAACGTTTATTTCCGCCAGCGCCACGCGTGGTGGTTTGCGTGCCATGTAAATCGACACTGGTTGAACGCCGTGCGATCCGTGAAGCAGTTTATAATGCGGGTGCACGTGAAGTACGTCTGATTGAAGAACCGATGGCTGCTGCAATTGGTGCAGGCATGCCGGTTGAGCAGGCATGTGGTTCGATGGTTGTCGATGTGGGCGGCGGTACAACTGAGATTGCAGTCATTTCATTGCAGGGCTGTGTATATGCAGACTCGCTGCGTATTGGCGGTGATGTATTTGATGAACAGATCATCAACTACGTACGTAAGGCACATGGTTGCGTGATCGGTGAAACCACAGCTGAAGTGATCAAAAAAGAAGTTGGCATGGCACTTCCAGATGAAGGTGCAAAACCGCTGGAAATTGAAGTTCGTGGCCGTAACTTGGCTGAAGGTGTGCCTCGCGCGATTGTGGTGAACTCGGATGAAGTCACTCAAGCGATCTCTGATCCACTACAAAACATCGTGTCTGCTGTGAAATCTGCATTGGAACAAACACCTCCTGAACTGTCTTCTGACATCGCTGAACGCGGGATCGTGTTGACCGGTGGTGGTGCATTGCTGCGTAACCTGGACAAGCTGCTTGCTAAAGAAACAGGTCTGCCTGTTGTGGTTGCTGAAGATCCACTGTCTTGCGTGACTCGTGGTGGTGGTAAGGTACTCGAATTCTTCGACAATCCAAATCATGACATGTTATTTGTAGGCTAAGACAAGGATTCGGCGGGTGCAAGCACATCTGTTTTCTCGACAACCGCCATCTTTTCGCTCTTTTATCATTGCACTGATAACATGTCTGGTGGTGCTGTTCTTTGACTGGCGCATGCCACATGTTGTTCAACCTGCAAGGGATGTCTTGTACGCGGCCTATAATCCCATTTATGCCGTGGCTAGCTATCCGGTACTGTCGCGAGAATGGCTGAATCAACAAACCAAATCTGAAGCACAACTGCGTCGTGAAAATACCGCGATGCGGGCTGAGCTATTGCAGGCGCAAGTTCGCCTACAAAAAATTGCAGAGCTTTCTGCAGAAAATACCCGTTTGCGCGGTCTTTTAGATACCTCTCTGATTCTTGATGGACGTATGGAAATTGCTGAGGTGATTGGTACCGATGCTGATCCGCTACGCCATATCATCGTGATCAACCGTGGTTCCAATAACAAGCTGAAAGTCGGTCAGACCGTACTGGATGACATGGGGATTATGGGACAAATTATTGATGTCTATCCGCATAGTAGCCGGGTTATGCTACTCTCTGATAAAAAACACTCCTTGTCGGTACGTCTGGAACATACTGGCATGCGTGCCATTGTCTCGGGAACCGGGGATCTGGGACGCCTGAAAATGGAATATGTACCGACCAGTGCCAACATCAAAGTCGGTGAAAAAGTCTATAGCTCGGGTTTGGGACAGCATTTCCCGGCAGGCTATCTGGTCGGCACCGTCTCTAAAGTACAACGTCATAATTCAGGTGAATTTGCCCAGATTGATGTGGTTCCGGCAGCGCAGCTGGCTGGTGGTCATCATGTAGTGGTGTTATTTTCCGATTCTTTAGCGATGGAGCAGCCACATGTCGATCGCTAAACTGAAACCAAGAACCCATCGGGATCCCTTGTTGCCGATCATGATTTCGGTAATTTTTGCCTCGGTTCTGGTGGTCTATCCTTTATCTTATTCGCTCTCTGGCTGGCGCCCGCAGTTTATGCTGATGATCATGCTGTTCTGGGTGTTGTGTCAGCCGACCTGGTGTGGAATCTGGTTTGCATTTGCTACCGGGATATTCATTGATTTACTGCTTGATGCGCCTTTAGGTCTAAATGCACTTAGCTTTATCATCATTGCTTTTGTGGCACGTTTCCTGACCCGTGAGCGCCGTATTCTGACCTTTGCTAATTTATGGGTAATTACGGCAATTGCGATTCTGGCACATTTGATGATTATCTTCTTTGCCCAGATTTCGACCGGCGTACAATTCTCATTTGCACGACATTGGATTCCCATGCTGACTAGTGTCATCATATGGCCAGTGCTTTATTACTTTTTGAGAAAATGGCGCATTTAATCCTCGCTTCCAGCTCACCCCGACGCCGTGAACTTTTGCAGCAACTCGGGCTGAACTTTGAGATCTGTAGCCCAGATGTAGACGAATCTGTACTGGAAAATGAGTCCATTGCAGCCTATGTCGAACGTCTGGCGCAAGTCAAAGCGGAAGCGGTGGCCAAGCTGTTCCCGGATGCCATTATTATTGCTGCGGATACCAGTTTAGGTGTGAATAATGAGATTTTGGGGAAACCTGAATCCAAACAGCATGCCTTTAAAATGTGGGAAAAAATTTCAGGGAGATGGCATGATGTGTATACTGGAGTGTGCGTCCGCACAAAAGAAGAAAAATACAGTATAGTAGTTCGTACACAGGTTGAATTTCAGCCACTAAATAGCCATGATATGGAAAGTTACTGGGCAACAGGTGAGCCGCTTGGGAAAGCAGGCGCCTATGCAATACAGGGAATTGCAGCGCGTTATATTCCAAGAATAGAAGGTAGTTATTCGAATGTAGTGGGCTTGCCACTATATGAAACAGTACAGTTATTGCAGACGGTTAAGGCACTAAATTAACTGCTGAAAAAGAATTCTTATAATGTTTTGAGTGTTGTTATGTCTGACGAGTTGTTGATTAACGTCACACCGATGGAATGTCGGGTGGCGTTGATTGAAAACGGCACGGTGAATGAACTGTTTGTCGAGCGTACGGCCAAGCGCGGATTGGTCGGGAATATCTATAAAGGGAAAGTGGTCCGGGTCTTGCCAGGCATGCAGGCCGCTTTTGTTGATATTGGCCTGTCCAGAACGGCATTTTTGCATATCAATGACATGGTCTGGCCACGTAACCAGCCAACGCCGAATGTATTCGAGCTGTTGCAGCCGGGTCTGATTCTCACCGTTCAGGTGATGAAAGACATGCTCGGCACCAAGGGCGCACGTCTATCTACTGATCTTTCTATTCCTTCACGTTATTTGGTCCTGATGCCATATGGCAATCATATTGGTGTATCGCAGCGGATTGAATCCGAAGATGAACGCAATCGTTTACGCTCGATCATTGAGCGTATTCAGGCAGAACACAAGCTGCCAGGTTCCGTGATTGTCCGTACTGCTGCGGATGGCATTGAAGAGGAAGCCATTGCTCAGGATATGGCTTACTTAGCTAAACTATGGGAATACATCCAGCGCAAACAAAAAGTCATCGCAGTGCCTTCATTAATTTTTGAAGAGCTGCCTTTGCCACAGCGTGTCATTCGTGACTTGGCCAATGAAGAAACCGAAAAGATCTATATCGATTCACGTGAAATTCACGGCAAGCTGAAAGAGTTTGTGGATGAGTTCGTGCCGAACATGAAAGACCGTTTACTGCATTATCCGGGCGAGCGACCAATTTTCGATTTGTACAATGTCGAAGAAGATCTGCAAAAGGCTCTACAAACCCGTGTAGCACTGAAGTCCGGTGGTTATCTGATGATTGACCAGACTGAAGCCATGACCACAATTGACGTCAATACCGGTTCTTATGTGGGCGGTCGCTCGCTGGAAGATACGGTGTTTAAAACCAATATGGAAGCCACACAGGTCATTGCACGTCAGCTGCGTCTGCGTAATCTGGGCGGTATTATTATCATCGACTTCATTGACATGCAGGAAGCGCAGCATCGTGAAGAGGTGATGAACCAGTTTGTGAAAATGCTGGAACGTGATCATGCCAAAACCAAGATCACCCAGGTGTCTGAACTGGGGCTGGTGGAGATGACGCGTAAGCGTACCCGTGAGTCTTTGGAACACTTGTTATGCGAGTCCTGTCCGACCTGTCAGGGACGTGGATATGTGAAAACAGCAGAATCAGTGTGTTACGAAATCTTTCGAGAAATCCTGCGCTATGCTCGCGCTTATGAATCACAAAGTGGCTTTACTGTCGTTGCCCATCCGGCAGTGATTGATCGGCTGTTGACTGCAGAAGCCCCAGCTGTGGCGGATCTGGAACACTTTATTAATCGTGTAATTAAATTCCAGGTCGAAAATTTATACACGCAAGAGCAATACGATATCATTCTCAGCTGAAATTGTAACAGAATATCGTTAAACACTTGTTACATCTGAAATTTTACATCTCTACTGATATTTACAATACTAGAAACATCAAATTAGCCAAAGCCTTTCTCCCAGTTCTAGGCTTAGCAAAAGGAGTCTATGATGAGTATGAGTAAAGTTGTAATCAATAAAAGCTTGAAACACGTATTAGAACCAAAGGCTGTGCATGCAGGATATATTGTGGATGAACGCGGGAATGAAGTTCAGATTACAGCTTCTATGATTCGCTCTGTTTGCCATCAGTTATTAAAACAGTGTCGTACTATTAAAAGTTAATTAAACCAAAATAGATTGCAGTTATATGAATTTCATTCAAACTGTAAAAGGAATAAAATCAAGGGGCTTAAATTGCCCCTTTGTTTTTCAATAAATAATTGGCAAAAGTGCTCACACACTTTTTAGCAGTCCATTGCCAGATTTTATTCGTCCGCGGCTAACTGACCGCTTTCAACTTTGGGACGGGTTCACCATCCACAATCCGTTCGAAGCGCTGAATTTCTTCTTCAAGATGAGTCAACAGATTCTGCATTTTTGGTAGAGCATTACGGCAAGCGGTAAGACCTACTTCAAGCTTGTCCATATAACTGGTCATCGTGATATTCAGTGCTTGTCCATCCAGTACAATTGAAGCCGGATATAAGGCTTCTAAACGTGCGCCATTCCAGTATAGGGGTTCCTGAGGACCAGGGACATTTGAAATGATCACGTTAAATGCCTGACGTTTTGGCATTAAGCCAGATGCAATATTGAATCCTGCAAGACCATAGACAAAGGCACTATAGTTCAAAATTTGATTGGCATTCATGCGCTTAAAGCGCTCTTTAGCACTGAGTACACTGCGACGTACCGTTTTTAAGCGTTCTAAAGGATCATCCTTATGCGTGCCGAGATTCGCCAGAATCATGGTAATACGGTTGGAAACATCGGAATCATCGCTACGTACGGAAGCCGGCACCATCGCAATCAATGGTTTTTTCGGCAAAGCATTTTGTGTGAGTAAATATTCGCGTAAGGCACCTGAACAGATCGCCAGCACAATATCATTAATGGTTACACCTAAAGCTTTGGAAATATGACGCAGACGTGAGAACTCAAAAGATTGGGCTGCGAAACGACGTGAGGTACTAACACGCTGATTTAAAATCGAACTTGGCGCCTGAAAGCTGGATACATAATCTGGATTACGCCCCATATCTTTCAGTACGGTTTGCGATAATTCATAAGCCACTCGTGGTGTACATTCCAGCTGTCCTTTAATCGCCTGTAGCACATTCTTCATGCGGCTGACTTTCGGCGCTTTCAGACGTTTTGCTCGTGGGCCTTCTACACACCAAGGTGGCACAATACTTTTCGCATGTGGATCATGAGAAAGTGATTTTTCTACCAGACGCATGCCTGCAATACCATCTACCATCGCATGGTGAATCTTGAAGTACATGGCAAAACGGTTGCCTTCAATGCCTTCAATAATATGACAGGTCCAAAGCGGTTTAGCGCGGTCAATCAGTGCACTATGTTCTTGGGAAATATAAGTCAGCAGCTCGCGGATACGCCCAGGTTTCGGTAAGGCAATATGACGAAAATGATGATCTAAATCAAATTCTTCATCTTCATCCCAGAATAAACCGTTTAAATAGTTATTAAATGGAGGAATCGGTGAGGATTTGGAATTACGAATATCAGTCACCAGATCCTGGATAAAAGAGGCTGGTGCATTGTCAGGAATTTGAAACAAAAATAACCCGCCTACATGCATAGGCTGCTGCCGTTTCTCTAAAGACAAAAAAATAAAGTCAATCGGATGTAATGGACGCATAGCGTAGATTGCCTCACTGCATTTTCTTCAGCTGCTCATGTATAAGCAACCTTGTTAGAATTATTGGTATCACATTACAAAGTATAGCGATTTTGTCGCATAAAGGTACTGATTTTTCTGTAGCCGATTGGTTCACAAAAAAACCACCCGACGAACGGATGGTTTTTTAAGATTATTTTTTCAAGTTGCCGGCATGCAAGCCACATTCTTTATGGGTGGCTTCTTCCCACCACCAGCGTCCTTCGCGTTCATGCTGATTTGGCAGCACAGGGCGGGTACAAGGTTCACAACCAATCGAGATGAAACCTTTTTCATGCAATGGATTGTATGAAATTTCCATCATACGGATATAATTCCACACATCCGCGCTAGACCAGTTAGCAAGGGGATTATATTTAATCAGCTGTTTGCCTGGACCAGAAAAACCTTCATCAGATTGAACCACCGGAATGTCATTCCGTGTTCCCGGGCTTTGGTCTTTACGCTGACCAGTAATCCAGCCATCTAAAGTTGCCAGTTTTTTGCGTAAAGGCTGTACCTTGCGGATTCCACAACATTCCTGATGGCCGTCACGGTAGAAACTGAACAGGCCTTTCTCAGTCGTTAGTTGTTGAATCGCCTCTGTTTCCGGGAAGCAGATTTCGATATCAATATTATAGTGCTGGCGAACCTTTTCAATAAATTGATAAGTCTCAGCATGCAGACGCCCTGTATCCAGGCTAAATACCCGAAAAGGTTTACCTAAATGCGATGCCATATCAATCAGTACAACATCTTCTGCACCAGAAAATGAAATAGCAATTTCACCTTCCTGGTCGAGAGCAAGCGCTAAAATTTCACTTGGTGATTTATCCGCATATTCAGATGCGAACGCATCTACCATAGCAATAGTGGGGATTTTGGTCATATGAGTCCTGGCAACATAGGCTTGGAAATGACGTGGCCTATATGAATTTATTTCAGATTTATTCTATTTTAATAGAAATGCCCAAAGCTACTTATCACTAAAAAATAAATACTTATGAAAAAAACAGATTTAAAAAAGAACAGTGCAAAATCTTTTTCTTCAGCTATGATAGGGCAAAATTTTTTCAATACAATTGAGGGGGATGCTTCATGGAAGTCGTATGTCTAGATCTAGAGGGCGTTTTGGTTCCAGAAATCTGGATCAATTTTGCTAAAAAAACAGGTATTAAAGAGCTCGAAGCAACGACACGTGATATTCCTGACTATGATGTGTTGATGACCCAGCGTTTGAATATTTTAAAACAGCATGGTTTGGGCCTAAATGATATCCAAGCCGTGATTGCGGATATGGGACCATTTGAAGGCGCTAAAGAATTTGTAGAATGGGTAAGTACTCATTTTCAGCTGATTATTCTGTCTGATACTTTCTATGAATTTGCTCATCCTTTAATGAAGCAATTAGGCTGGCCAACGATTTTCTGTCATAAACTGGAAACGGATGAAGCGGGCATGATCTCAGCCTATAAACTTCGTCAGCCAGATCAAAAACGTCAGGCTGTTAAAGCACTGCATGGTTTGAACTTCCGTGTGATTGCAGCAGGGGATTCTTATAACGATACTACGATGCTAGGTGAAGCAGATTATGGTTTCCTATTTGATGCGCCTGAAAATGTGATTGCTGAATTCCCGCAATTCCCGCCAATTCGTGGTTATGATGCGTTAAAAGAAGCGATTCGTAATGCTTCAGTACGTGACATTCCAGCTTAAATAATTTAGGTAAATAAAAAAAGGCGCTTTAAGCGCCCTTTCTTGTTGAATACTAATTTTTTAACGCAATTAGAAACGGTAGCCGATTTTTAAGCCATAACCCATGGCATGGTTGTCTTCAAAATCACCTACAATAGTGCCGCCTGTTTGTGCTTGTGCATCTCCTAGCCAGAAGTATTTAACCCCAGCCTGGATAAAATAGTCTTCTGTAGGGCTGTATTGGCCGCCTAGACCGACACTCCAATAACCTTCAGTTGGACCCAAGGTGGTTACCGGGTTTCCTGCACCTGAGTCATAACCTACAGAAGCTGAACCTGACCATTTATTATTGAATTTGCGACCTACACCGACTGTTGCTGACCATTGATCATCAGAGTAATCGATCAGATTTTGTGCTTTTCCTTTTGCCAAGGCTGAAGCTTGAGCGAGTAAAGATGGTGTCACAGCAAATTGGTCCCAATGAACCCAACGAAGATTTGCAAAAGCAATAGTATTTTGAGCGATACCTGACTGTAGATCAATATTTACCGACTGAGGTGTAACCGCCTCAACAGTGCTTTCTCTTTCACCTAAAGTCGCCAATAATGGTTTAGCTGGACTTAAAGGATGACCTGCATCAGGAAGTTGTTGTCCTAAAAGAGCTAAATCAGACTGTTCAGAAGATTTTGCTTTATGCTTAATTTCTGAACGATAGGTAACAGAAGCTTTTAATGCAATTTCAGGAATTTGATAAGCAAATCCAGCAAGCCATCCAAAGGCTTCTTCTTGTTTAAGCTGAATGTTATAGCCACTTAATAAAGAATAAGCACCCCCCCGTAATTTAATATCAGCCTCAACAGTTTGCCACACTGGACCAGCATAGAAATTCCAGTTTTCTGTAGGTTGATAACCAATAAGGGTAGTTAAATTATGTGTGTCAACATCAACTGATGTACCTTCTACACCATTACCAAAAGAACCAGCAGTTTCAGCGTATGTTGCATCTGCTCCAAAAGGTTGATCATAGATCAAGCCTAGAGAAATTTTGTCTGTTGCTTGAACTTTAATTGCAGCAAAGGGGAAATAGTAATCTTCCCCCATGTCGTTAATTTTTTCACCTTCAAAAACAGATACTTTAGATTTCCCTTTCACAGTTGGATCAAGAACAGAAATTCCTGCTTCTGCATAGTTACCAGGTTGAAAAAAAGCCTGAATAGACTGGCCTGAACGGTCTAACCCGGCAGCGAACACGAGAGAAGTAGGCAGGCTAGAAAGAAGAATAGCGATAGAGATTGGCTTAAGCTTCATGGCTCATCCTTGACAATGTTGCATAAATATTAATAAAAGTTGTGGAAAAGTAACACAAATTTAAAAAGAGTAAATGCTCCACTTTGTCCAAGAAATGAACTATGGCGGTTATAAAAAATGATTGCTTAGAGTATTTATACTATATTTTTTAATTAACTTGATGAAAATAAACAAATAATGATTTTTATTAAAATATATAGAAAGTTGAACTCAGGAAAAATTTGATTGGTGATAAAAGCATCGAATAGTATGCGGGTGTATAAAAATATAGATGAGACAGTAAAAACCACCCGAAGGTGGTTTTTATTAACTAACATGAATTAGAAGCGATAGCCGATTTTCAGACCATATGCCCATGCATCGTTATCTTCAAATTCAGCAACATACTCAGGACTACCAGCTTGTGCACCAGTTTGTGCTTTTGCATCACCTAACATGAAGTATTTTACACCACCAGCAATGAAAGTGGCTGGGGTTGGGCTGTATTGAAGACCTAGGCCAACATTCCAGTAACCTTCAGTTGGACCAAGTGTAGATACAGGGTTGCCTGCACCAGAATCCCAACCTACTGATACGTTACCAGCCCATAGGTCATTAAATTTACGGCCTACACCTACAGTTGCTGAAATTTGGTCATCTTCATATTCAACAAGATTAAAGCCATCTGGACGATCTATTAGAGGGCCTACAGCTTCACTTACATTGCCAAATTGGTAAGGACGAATAGAAAAGTTTGACCAGTCTACCCAGCGTACATTAGCGAAAGCTACAGTATTTGCCATTACACCTGTTTGGAAATCCAAGTTTACAGATTGAGGTGTAGTAATTTTAGTTTTACCTGAATCATCTAGAGTAGCAAGCTGAGCAGGAGAAACACCTAGACCACCTAATACAGTTGTTAGTAAAGGGAAGTTTAAAAGTGATAAGTCTTCAGAAGCTGAAACATCATGGTCAATTTCTGAACGATAAGTTACAGAAGCTTTTAAAGCAATATCTGGGATTTGGAAGGCTAAACCTGCTAACCAGCCTGTACCACTTGTTTCTTTAAATGTCGCATCATAACCATTGAAAAGGCTATATGCTTGACCGCGTAAGCTTAGATTCCCTTTAACGGTTTGATAGACACCACCACCGTAGATATTCCAGTTTTCAGTCGGTTGGTAACCAAAAACTAAAGATAGGTTTTGAGTATCTACTTCAACTTTAGTATTCCCTTCGCCTAAGAAATTATTACCTGCAGCAAGTGCTCCAGTTAACTGTTGAAATGCTGCACTATCTCTAACTTGTTGAGAAGCAAATGCTATTGTTTGGTCATTTACTGGCTGTCCTTGAGCTTCAAGAGCTGCAATTGCTCTAGTACGTACAATATTATTTATTGCACCAGTTGATAAGATAGTGTCTGTACCTGGGTTTGAAGTAAAGACATTGGTACCTTGGTATTCTGCATCAGCGCCATATGGTTGGTCATATAAAATACCGACTGAGAATTTTTCAGTAGGTTGAAATTTTAAGGCCGCGCTTGGGAAATAGTAATCACCAGCCATATCTTCAATATTACGGCGTGTTTCACTTGTACCAGCTTCTTTACCAGATACATCTGGATCTAGGACTGAAATACCTGCTTCAAAATAGTTACCAGGTTGCAGGAAGGCCGCCATTGATTGGCCTGAACGATCTAGTGCTGCTGCAAATGCGCCTGTCATAGGCACAGTTGCAAGAATCATTGCAGTAGTTAATGTTTTTAATTTCATTTACGTCTTTCCTTGAGGTACAAATTTATATCTAGCGTTGTTGTTTGCACTTATTAAATTCTTGGAGATTTCGGGTATTTATCCGCAATCATTTGTTACTCCATGTGACAAAAATAGCACAATTAAAATAAGAGTAAATGCTCTAGAAAAAACTAATTAGTCTAAAAAAGCATCAAAATAGAGTTTTTATACCAAAAAATAGCCTCATTTTGAAATAAGTATTTGAAAGTAAAAGAAATAAAATAATGAGGAAAAAATGATTTTTTGTATAAAAAATATTCTAAAAATATGAAGATTAACGCTAATTTTTTGAAGTATAGATCACATTTTGAAAGGATGGTGCGCCCTGCGGGACTCGAACCCACGTCGGTCGCTTAGGAGGCAACTGCTCTATCCAGTTAAGCTAAGGGCGCGAAAAGAAGGCTATTGTACTGTAAAAAATGCAAAAAAAAAGTTATTGCCGAAGCAATAACTTTAAAAATCATCGATTAAAAGATTTTTTGATTAATTCTTAGGGCGCAGTGCCTTAAACAGAATAAACATGATCACTACCCAGATCGGAAGCATCAGCACTGATTCTTTAAAACCTTGTGTCCACATGATGTAAAGAATGATCGCAATGAAAGCTAAAACCAGAATATTACTTGCAGGTGACCACAATGCAGGGAAACTGGTCTTTTGTCCTAACTGCTTCATGCTTTGCATAAACTTGAAGTGAGTCAGGCTAATCATGGCCCAGTTCAGTACCAGTGCACCTACCACCACATAAATCAGGTGACTTAAAGCATCTTCAGGAACAAAGTAATTTAGAAGTACACAGCCGAAAATCAGCAGGGCAGAGAACAGAACTGCAGGAATTGGCACCCCTTGTTTGTTCACGGTCTTGAAGATTTTAGGGGCATTACCTTGCTGTGCCAGACCATAAAGCATACGGCTATTGGCATACATACCACTGTTATAAACAGAGAGTGCCGCTGTCAGGATGATAAAGTTTAGCAGATGTGCTGCCCAGTTAATCCCCAGCTGGCTGAAGATCATCACAAACGGGCTTTTATCCAAGCCACCCAGTTCCAGCTGGTTCCAAGGCACCAAAGACAACAGAATCGTCAATGCACCTACATAGAACACCAGAATACGGAATACGACCTGATTAATCGCTTTTGGAATGGTTTTTTCTGGATTTTCAGCTTCTGCTGCCGCCATCCCGATCAGTTCAATACCACCGAAGGCAAACATCAGGAAGGCCAGCATATAGAATAAGCCTTCAAAGCCATTCGGGAAGAAACCACCCGCAGTCCAGAGGTTACTGAAAGAAGCCCCTGAAGATGCATCAGCGGTCAGGATCAAATAGAGACCAAAGACAATCATGGAAATGACTGCAGTCACTTTCACAATGGACAGCCAGAATTCTGATTCACCGTAAAATTTCACATTGCCGAGATTGACCAGCGTAATTACGATGAAGAAAAACAGGACTGAGGTCCAGGCAGGAATATGCGGCCACCAGTAATTAATATATTTTGCAACGGCGGTTAATTCGGTCATAGCTACCAAGATATATAAGATCCAGTAGTTCCAACCCGCAAGGAAACCAGGGAATTTGCCCCAGTATTTATAAGCAAAATGGCTGAATGAACCTGCTACAGGTTCATGAACAATCATCTCACCCAATTGACGCATGATTAAGAATGCAATTAAGCCACCAATGGCATAGCCAAGAATAATAGAAGGACCCGCAGATTGGATCACCTGTGCGGAACCTAAGAATAAGCCTGTGCCAATTGCACCGCCCATGGCGATCAACTGAATATGACGGTTCTTTAAGCCACGCTGAAGTTGTGAAGACTCGTTATTCAAAGTGTTCAGCCCGACAATGTAAGAAATAGGTATAAAGATTGTAATGGAACAAAGATAAGAAGCCTAGAGCACCCGTCTGGATGAAATATTATTATCGTATTTATAAAAAAAATTATAAAAATAAATAGAATAAAAGATATGTGAATCAATATATTAATTTTATTGAAAATGTAACTGATGAGTTTGCTGTTTTTTTTAACTCAACACAAATGCTGTTTTTTTATACTTAGGTCGGGCAAGGCAACTACTTGGCTTTAAACCGATTATACTCGTCTCACAAATATTCAATAATTTTGATCAGAATAAAGACAAGCCAGAGGAAGAAAGTATTCATGAGTTTCGCTGCTCAAATCAAAATCCCAGCCACTTATATGCGCGGAGGCACCAGTAAAGGGGTGTTCTTTAAAATGGACGATTTACCTGTTGCTGCACAACAGGCAGGCCGAATTCGAGACCAGTTGTTATTAAGAGTGATCGGCAGCCCGGATCCATATGGCAAGCAGATTGATGGGATGGGCGGTGCCAGTTCAAGTACCAGCAAAACTGTGATTTTGTCTAAAAGTCAGCAAGAAAATCATGATGTAGATTATCTGTTTGGTCAGGTATCGATTGATCGACCTTTTGTGGACTGGAGTGGTAATTGTGGCAATCTGACTGCAGCAGTTGGGGCATTTGCGATCTCCAATGGTCTAGTCGATCCTGCACGTATTCCTGAAAATGGGCTGTGTACGGTGCGAATCTGGCAGGCGAATATTCAGAAAGCCATTATTGCCCATGTACCGATGCAGAATGGTCAGGTTCAGGAACTAGGTGATTTTGAGCTGGATGGCGTAACTTTTCCAGCAGCCGAAGTGCAGATTGAATTTCTGGATCCTGCTGATGATGATGCCGAGGGCGGTTCAATGTTTCCGACTGGAAATTTAACCGATACGCTGGAAGTACCGAATATTGGCCGCTTTGAAGTGACGATGATTAATGCCGGGATCCCGACAGTTTTTTTAAAAGCAGAAGACCTGGGCTATAACGGTACCGAGTTACAGGACCATATCAACAATGATGCAGCTGCCTTGGTGAAGTTTGAAACCATCCGAGCTTATGCTGCTCAACAGATGGGTCTGATTCAGGACATTAGTGAAGCTGTTACATGTCAGCATACGCCAAAGATCGCCTTTGTGGCTCCGCCAAAGACTTATAGGTCCTCTAGTGGTAAGGAAGTCACTGAGGCAGATAGCGATATTCTGGTCCGTGCCTTATCGATGGGTAAATTGCATCATGCCATGATGGGGACAGCGGCTGTAGCGATTGGGACAGCGGCAGCAATTCCGGGAACCTTGGTCAATCGTGTTGCGGGTGGTGGTGAACGTGAATCAGTCCGCTTTGGTCATCCTTCCGGTACCTTAAGAGTGGGTGCGCAAGCAGTGCAGGAAAATGGAGAATGGAAAGTGAAAAAAGCCATTATGAGTCGTAGTGCTCGTGTGCTAATGGAAGGTTGGGTGCGTGTTCCTGAAGATGTTCTTTCTTAAAATTATTTCTTGAGAAAATTAGCCTAAGTAAAACCATCAGTTCTCTGGTGGTTTTTTATTGATGCAGATTTTCTACCTCAAATTTTCAGTCTCAATACAGAATTATGAAACAACATTTGGATTTAAGACTGAAAATTCAAAGCAATTCTAGGTACAATGCCTGATAACAGACAGGCACTTATAAACTGTCATTTTATTATTCTGGCTACGTATTCGAGGCGAATGTGTCATCTATCACTGACGTATCAACCCATGCACTAACTCAAGCACAACAACGGATTCAACACGATTTAATGACTGCTTTGGAAGCCTTTTCCATTCCGGAACCGTTAAAGTCGGCAGTGCATCATGCCGTAATGCTAGGAGGAAAGCGGGTACGTCCAGCACTCTGTTATGCCACTGCCGCGTTAAAACCAAATCAGAATAGTGCTGCGGTACGCCGTGCCGCAGTTGCGATCGAGTTTATTCATTGCTATTCACTGGCACATGATGATCTGCCATGTATGGACAATGACTTGTTACGTCGTGGTCAGCCAACTTGTCATGCTGCTTTTGGTGAAGATACGGCTCTTCTGGCGGGTGATATTTTGCAATCCATGGCGTTTGAAATTCTGGGTAGTCGTCTGTTTGACCAGGGGCCTGCAGTAGAGCCAGCAATTGTCTTGAAGCAGATACAGATTCTGGCGACTGCTTCCTCGAAAATGGTCAATGGTCAGGTACTGGATTTACAGGCTGAAGGCAAAAAAATTGATCAGGAAGCATTGGAAACCATTCACCGAAATAAAACCGGAGCCTTGATCAGTGCAGCGATTATGATGGCAGCGGTGACGATCTTTGAAGGGACTGATCTGGCCATTCCAAAACTGCGTGAATTCGGGCAAGCGATTGGTCTAGCTTTCCAGGTACAGGACGATATTTTGGATATTATTTCTGATACAGAAGTGCTGGGTAAAACGGCGGGCAAGGATGAACAAGTGGAGAAGTCAACTTATCCTGCATTGATGGGTTTAGAGCAAGCCCAAGACTATGCACAGCAGTTACATGATCAGGCGATGACTGCACTGAATCATTTTGAAGGGCAAGCCGATGACCTGATGCAGATTACCCAGTTCCTGCTGACACGTAAGAGCTGATTTGAATAAACTAATCTTCCTGAGATCAGCTTAAAACAAGCATAAAAAAAGAGGACTTAAAGTCCTCTTTTTTTATATTGAATTATTTGCTTTCGTTATAGAGACGTTCTGCCTGTTCAAAGCGTGTTGTAATTTCAGCTGTTGGTGCTTTGCCGAGTAGACTCACAACTACAATCGCAATCCATGAACAGATAAAGCCTGGAATAATTTCATAGATGCCGGCTGGAATAAAACCAAGACCTGTTCCACCAACACTATTCTTCCACAGAATAACTATACATGCGCCAACGATCATGCCTGCCAAGGCGCCATTCAAGGTCATGCGCTTCCAGAACAAAGACAGAATAATCAGTGGACCAAAAGCAGCCCCAAAACCAGCCCAAGCATACGCTACCAGCCCCAGCACTTTAGATTCAGGATTACCAGCCATCCAGATTGCCAATAAAGCAATGAGAAGCACCATTAAACGACCGACCCAAACCAGTTCTTTTTGTGAGGCATTTTTACGCAGAAATGATTTATAGAAGTCTTCAGTCAATGTACTTGAACAAACCAGTAACTGACAACTCAATGTACTCATCACAGCAGCGAGAATGGCCGCCAGAACCACACCGGCAATCCATGGATTGAACAGGATTTTAGTCAGTTCCATAAATACGGTTTCAGGATTGGCATTCACCACAGCAGCGAGTTCCGGATGTTGCTGAAAGTAGGCAATACCAAAGAAACCTGCAGCTACTGCGCCACCTAGACAAAGTATCATCCAGGTCATCCCGATACGACGTGCATTCGGAATCGACTTCACTGAATCGGCGGCCATAAAACGTACTAAAATATGCGGCTGACCAAAATAACCCAAACCCCATGCCATTAGGGACAGGATCGCAATCGTACTCAGATCACCGAGCAGGTTCATGGCCTGTGGACGTGCGGCTTCTAAAGCGAGCGTAACTTGCGACATATCTGAAAAAGTTAGAATGGTTACGATTGGCGTAAGGAGCAGGGCAAAGATCATCAGGGTTGCCTGAATGGTATCGGTCCAGCTGACCGCCAGGAAACCGCCGATAAATACATAACTGATCGTTGCAATTGCACTGATCCAGAGTGCCGTACTATAAGACATATCGAACATGCTTTCGAATAGACGTGCACCTGCCACCATGCCTGAAGCACAATAAATTGCAAAGAAAATCAGAATGACAAATGCAGAAACCACACGCAGTACTTTTTTCTGATCGTTAAAACGGTTCGAGAAATAGTCCGGTAGGGTCAGGGCATTGTGCTGGACTTCGGTATGAACCCGTAAACGGCCCGCAACTAGCAGCCAGTTCAGCCAAGCACCGATAATCAGACCAATCGCAATCCACATTTCAGACAGGCCTGAAAGATAAATTGCGCCCGGCAAGCCCATCAGCAGCCAGCCACTCATGTCGGAAGCCCCTGCAGAAAGTGCAGTTACGAAACTACCTAAACGTCGGCCCCCTAAGATGTAATCAGAAAAGTTGTTTGTCGCACGGTATGCCATCAGGCCAATTACGACCATGCCGACAATATAAAAAAGAAAGGTAATTAAGGTTGGATTTAGGGAGCTCATACGGTATCCATTTTTAAGTTGGACAGTAGATCGAAACAAGGATTTTGTCAGATGCGAAAGACTTTAATCCGAAAGCCAAGCAACATCGAATCCAAAGGATTTCAAAAATAAACGCGAAATTTAACCATAAATTCACAATCTTTGCTGAGATTTTCTTATTTTGAAAGAAAATAGGCAACCAATTGGCTGCCTATTGTGAAGTATCTCTGAAATTTAGTGACGTCCCATCACACCGCGAATGGTATTCAGCACATCGGCAGGCAAGACCACAGTCTTGGCATTTGGAGACTTGGCCATATCCTGCATGGCTTTGACATATTGTTCACCCAACAGATAAGCCACAGGAATTTCCTTATCGCCAATCGCTTGACTCACCATATCAATCGCACGCTGTGAAGATTCTGCCAGTACGACTTGCGCTTCTGCATCACGACGTGAGGCTTCCAGACGACCATCAGCTTCCAGAATGGCGGCCTGTTTTTCACCGTCTGCTTTAGTGACAGTTGCACGACGTTGACGCTCTGCCGCTGCCTGTTCTTCCATCGCCGTCTGCATAGTCACAGAAGGTTTAATGTCCTGAATTTCAACCGTCTTTAAGGTGATACCCCAGTCTGAAATATCATCAGAAATGCTGGACTTTAAACGCGCCTTGATATGATCACGTGAAGATAAAGCATCATCCAGATCCATTTCACCCACGATTGAACGTAGTGACGTTTGTACCAGGTTCTGAATTGCCCATGAGTAGTTCTCAATCCCGTATACCGCTTTTTCTGGAGTTGTCAGGTTGATATAAGCTACCGCATTCATCAGCAAGACAGCGTTATCACGGGTAATCACTTCCTGAGAAGGAATATCCAGAACGATATCTTTGGTGGTGACTTTATAAGCCACTTCATCTACATAAGGAATGACAAAATTCAGGCCAGGATTGAGTGTGGTGTGATATTTACCTAGACGTTGCACGATCCATTTATAGCCTTGTGGAACAATCCGTACACCTTTAAAAATGGTAATCGCAACAAAGGCCAAGAACGCAATAACAATGATAGTGCCAGCAGACATAATTTATTCACCTTTTTCGTTTTGATATTGAGTGCTGTGGGGCTGTACAACCAGGTCATTTCCCAGAATATCGACAACACGGACACGATCTCCAACCTGAACTTTATCCAGAGCGCGGCAATCCCATTCATCCGAGCCTAAAACAGGCAGCGGAAAACGGACCCGGATCTGATCCTGTTCAAGATCGGTCTGGATCACCATGCCAATTTGGCCAATAGTGGCTTCGCGCGACAGGCCGGCTTTGGTCTTGTCGATAGAAAGCGGCTTGATAAACTTGAACCAGAGCAAGGTACAAAGAACAGACAGGATGATCCAGGTCAGGATCTGGGTGGTCAGTCCCATCATCGGGAACATCCAGTACAGAATGCCAACCATAATGGCACCAATCCCGAACCAGAGGGCAGCAAAAGCGGGCAGTAGTAATTCTGAAAGAATAAGAAGTATTCCCAATACAAACCAGTGCCAAGGTTCAAGAACTAATTCCATATCGTGACCTATAGTGCTAAGTATTTAATTAATCATCATCTTTATATGATTTAATTCCAATGTAGCAGATGCGGCAGCAGATGAATATAAAAAAGTTCTGATTAAAATTTTGCCGGTCGTGCAGGCTTGAATGCAGCCGGAGATTGCCTAAAATCACTGATGGCTTTTTCAATTGAACGGATTTTTAATTGCGCAGCTTTTTCACCTTCGAGAATGGTTTCATTACTGGCTTTTAAATCCAGTGTGCCGATATGGCCTACTTTAGGCTGGATTACAATATTGGCCTGACTGAGTTCTTCATTGATGCTTTGCTGACCCATGATATTAATCGTCTGATCCAGTACGCCCCACATGTTGAGCGCTTTATTGCTGTCCGGACGTGCAGAAATATCTACGGCAATAACAATATCAGCTCCCATATCTTTGGCCGTTTTTACCGGAATCGGGCTAACCAGACCGCCATCGACATATTTTGTACCGCCAATCACAGCAGGTACAAAGACATTTGGAATACTGCAAGAGGCACGCACGGCTTGTCCGGCATTGCCTTTGATAAAGTCAGCTTTACGGCCATTGTCCAGGCGGGTTGCCACCGCCGCGAAGCGAATCGGGAACTGTTCAATTGGTTTATTCGCCACATTTTTATTGACGAAATCCTGCAGTTTCTGTCCGGCAATAATTCCTTGGCGGTTCAGGGTTAAATCACGAATATCGGATTCCTTAAAGTTCAGGGCAATTTGCTGCAACTGATAAGGAGATTTGCCGCTGGCATATAGACTGCCTACGAAACTCCCGGCACTGGTTCCAGTAACAATCTTCGGTTTGATGCCATGCGATTCGAGGACTTTAAGTACCCCGATATGGGCAAAGCCTTTGGCACCGCCACCACCGAGAGCAATAGCTACCACAGGTTCACGAGCCTGAAGAGGGGTAGAGGGTGCTGGGGTTTTAGTAGCTTTATCACATGCTGCAAGGCTTAAGCCCAAGCAGCCAATCAGAGCATAACGAATTAATTTCATTCTAAAAATAGAGGATTAAATAAGCAAATTACGGTTATCAGAGCAAAAAAAAGACATTTTGCCTAGCGTTTTTTCACCAGTTTTTGTAAAGGCTTGGCAATCCAGTCCGGATTTTTTGCCGAGATCTTGCCTTCATAATGGGCATAGATCTGCTCCAGATCATATTCATAATCACCGGTTAAATGGTATACGCCCAGGATATGAATGGTTTTAATGTCATAGTCAAAAGAAAACATCACAATCGGCAGATTGGCAGCTTTGGCAATATGATAAAAACCGCTACGGATTTTTTCCGGTGCCTTACGCGAACCTTCAGGTGCCATACCTACCCAGATCCGATCAGTCTTGTTAATGACATCAACAATCTGTCGGGTATGTCCTTGAGGGGTATCGCGTACTACAGGAACTACACCGATCCATTCCAGAATGCGTTTAAGTGGAGTACGAAACAGGCTGTCTTTACCAAAAATCGTAATCTGAATACCCAGACCAAGCAGGGCATTAAAGCCTAACCAGGCATCGATATTTGAGGTATGCGGGGAAATAATTGCCACTGCTTTAGGCAGGTTAGGGAATTCGCCTTTAAGCTGCCAGCCCTGAGCCAAAAATAGCTGTTTAAACAGGGGCTGGCTCAGTTTACCTCCGCGGGAGGGAACCAATGGAGGGAGTATGGGAAAGCGTGTTGTACTCATCGATGTCTCATCCTGAAACGTATTTTTCTTTATTTTTGATCATACTAGACTGTTGTAAAATCTGGATCATTGGCAAAATGTATAGCGATGATGGATGCTTTTAGCATTTTTACCTTAAGGACCTGCGCTGAATATGCGGAATACTTATATTTTATTGTTTTCCCTATATTGGGCACAGGGGCTTCCGGTCGGGTTTATGACCCATGCCTTGCCGGTCATTCTGCGAGCTGAAGGCGTATCTCTGACGCATATTGGTGGATTTGGCCTGCTCATGCTGCCATGGTCGATTAAAATCTTCTGGGCACCTTTAGTTGATCGACATGGATCAAAAGCTAGAGGTCATTATCGAAGCTGGATTATCCCTTTGCAATGGCTTTCCGTCTCTGTACTGATTGGACTGTCCTTCTTGCCGATCCAAGCCTTAAACCAGCCGCTGTACCTGCTGATCTTTTTTATCACGTTGTTAGTGATGAATGGGATCGGTGCTACTCAGGATATTGCCACGGATGGACTGGCAGTTAATATTTTAAAAAATGAACAGCAACACTGGGGTAATACCTTTCAGGTGATTGGTTCCCGCTTGGGCTTTATTGTTGGAGGCGGGGCAATCCTGTGGTTACTGGACTTTTTGCATTGGCAGATGACCTTTTTACTGCTGGCAGTTCTGGTCTTTCTGAATACTTTACCGGTGTTATGGTTTAAAGAACCAGATCATCAAAAGATGATTTCTTCATCACCTGAGAAATTACCTGCTCGGACTAGAATTAAAGCTTATTTTCAATATTTTTTAGCTGATTCTACCTTGGCGACATGGCTGCTGGTTTTACTAACCTTTAAAGTGGCGGATGGTCTGTCTGGGCCATTATTAAAACCTTTGATGGTCGATTTGGGACTGAGTTTTGGTCAGATTGGTATTTATGTCACCATGCTCGGCGCTTTTGCAGCGTTGATTGGCGCAGGGCTAGCAGGCTGGTGTTTGAAATACTGGTCGCGCAGTTGGAGTTTAATGATTTTCTCTATTCTGAAAATACTTAGTCTAATCGCTTATGCTTGGCTGGCTGCACGATATGAAGCCCAGAACAAAGTAGAAAACTGGATCATTTATCTTATCAATGCTGCTGAAGATATGGTATCGGCCATGCTCTTAGTGGTTATGCTGACCTTGGTAATGCAATACAGTCGCAAGCATCTGGCGGGAACTGATTTCACCTTTCAGGTCGCCTTGATGGCTACTGTAAGCGGGGGACTTTATAGCCTGAGCGGGCTACTAGGGGATGCTTTAGGTTACCAAAACTATCTAAATTTGATCGTAATTATCGCGATTTTTTGCCTGATTCCTATTTTCCGATGGATGAACGTAGCGAAAAATATTTAAAATCTCTTATGAATAAGTAAGTTAATTGACTCTCCACCTAAAGTATTAAAAAGAATATATAAATATTTTTTTAATAATTTTGTAATATAGGCGTCGTGTGTATTATTTGTAACAAAATAAGTTAAAGGATTTTTTAATGAAAACTAAGTTAGCAACAGCAATCGCACTCAGCCTTTTAGCGGGGACTACATTTGCAGCACCAACTTTCTATGGTGAAATTGATGTAACTGCAGATTACCTACCTGAAGACAATGTAGATAAGAACCGTGACGTTGTAGAATTAAATAGCAATAATTCATTCATCGGTATTAAAGGTGATGAAAAACTGACTGACCGTTTAAGCGCACTTTATCAAGCTGAATTAACCTTCTATACAGATGATGGTCAGGGTGGCGAGGGTAATGATACTTTTGTACCGCGTAATATCTTTGTTGGTTTAAAAGATGAAAAACTGGGTGCTTTAAAAGTAGGTAAAATTGATACGCCTGTAAAACAGCTTTCTGCGGTTGTAGATACTTTTAATAACTATATTGATAATAAAGCCGATGTCGCAGGTATTTTTACTGGTGAAAACCGTATTGATAACGTTGTAGTTTATGAAGCTCCAGCTCTTGCGGTAGGTGAAGGTAAACTTAAAGCGACTGCACTATTAGCAACTGGTGAAGCGAGTGGTGTATCTAAATCCAATGGTGGTTCTAAAGTTGCAGGCCGTGGTTTAGGCGATGCATGGTCAGCATCTGTAGTCTATGACAGCAAACCTGTAGTTTTAGGTCTTGGTTATGACAAAGCGATTCCATCAAACTTTGCAGGTCGTGGTTTTGTAAATGCTTCTGCTCCGGAAGTAACAGGTGGGGTAGCAGGTAGTGCATTTGCTGCAGCGAACACTATTCGTGCGATTGGTCGTGTAAACCTTGATGGTGGTCTGTCTCTACGTGCTTTATACCAAACTTCAGAAGTTGAAGGTGTTGCAGGTAATGATGCTGCAGCTGCATCTATTGATGATGCACAAGGCTGGTTAATTGGTGCAGAATACAACCTGCCAAATGCAAAAAACTGGACAGTAAAAGGTCAATATAGCCAGAACACGACTGAATTTACTACTGCTAAAGCTGATTATGAAGCACAACAAATTATTGTTGGTGCAGACTATGCTTTCTCTAAACAAGTCAAAGCTTATGGCTATGCAGGTTATCTAACACTTGAACAAGGTTCATTAGAAACTAAACAACCAGTGGTTGGTACAGGCGTCGAATACAAGTTCTAATTTTAGAACAAAATAAAAGCGGTGCTTCGGCATCGCTTTTTTTATGCCTGAAACAACAAAACTTAGCAATTTTAGGTCTAATCCTGAAAGTTCACAGCTGTTACCATGACAGAAAATCCTCTATTCCTTTTTAAATTATGATCATTCAAGCAGTTCTATTCGATCTCGACAATACCTTGACGCACCGTGACCTGACGACACAGGCCTATAGCCGTTATCTGGCAGAATATTATGCTTCGGCACTAGCACAGGTTGAACTTTAGAAAATTATTGAGATTGTGCGACGCATAGACAATGGCGGTTATCCGAAAAAGGAATTGCTGACTCATGGCAGTATTGGCGCTTCAGCTGCATATGCACTGTTGCAGGAATTATCTTGGTTAACTCCACCAGATCTAAAGGAGCTAGCGCAGTTCTGGTTTAGCCAGTTTGGACGTTTCGCCGTAGAGATGCCGCAAGCAGGGCAAGTATTAAAACAGCTTAAAACTGAAGGTTATCGCTTGGCCATTGTATCCAATGGCGGACATGATACCCGATTAAATACCATTCGCGGTTTAGGTATTGCAGATTATTTCGATGAGATTATCAGTTCAGGATTGGTCGGCTTTAATAAACCGCAACCGGAAATTTTCCAGATTACCGCAGAGCGTTTAGGCGTGCAGCCAGAGAAGTGTCTATATATTGGCGATCATCCTGTTAATGATGTTCAAGGTGCAACAGCCGCAGGTATGCATGCTTTATGGATGCAAGGTTTTCATCCGGATGCCGAGTATATTCAATACAAGATTCAGCAACTACCAGAAATCTTTGACCATTTGCAGCGGCTTAAGCAGCTTTAATTTAAGTAATCCGGTGGCTATTCATGGCTTTTGCCCATTGGTGAGAATGGCAGCGCGGACAAGTCTGTGCTGCTTCTTCTAAATGCTGGACTTGACCGCAATAGATACAGGCATAAAGCTCTTCTGGCTTGACTTCTTTGACTATGCAGCAGGATTTAGGGAAAAGCGGGAGCCCATGCCGAACATCATCTGGATGGAAATATAGAATACTGAATTTACCATCTGTTTCCAGTAAACCTAAGCGCACCTGACCCAAATGTTCAATGCCTTGCTGACGCATCTCAGCAAAGAATTCATCATGAGACATTTTGCCTTTTTTAATTTCATCAATGACCAGTAAACCATCTTCCACAATATGAATCGGTTTGCCTTCAAGCAGGTCTTCAAACCATTGAAATTTCATCATGAGCCAGGTGGTCAGACGATACAGGAAAATGATCACCGACATGATCAAAGCCGCCTGGATCAGAGGAAGATCTTCTGTAAACATCGGATCGCCGGCAATGGAACCCAAGGCAAGAATGATGGTGACTTCAAAGATCGAAAGTTGTCGTACCCCACGTTTACCTGTCAGCCGTAGAAACAGGATAATCATCGCGTACATCACTACACAGCGCAGCAAAATCTCTGTGGCAAATTCCCAGGTCGTATCATTTATAAATATGGTGGCCCAGTCCATTGTTATTATTCCAGATCACTCTTTGTTCCGAGTCTAGCAATCTCGGCTGTTATTCTACTGCTGTAATTGTGTAAGTTTTTGAATAAAAATAAATTATGTTTTTTGAATGTGATCGATATAAGTAAAAGATATAGCGATTTTGAGAAAATAAGATAGATATTTCATGTAAATATTGATTGATTATTCAATAGATTAAATTTGAACCAGTTCACATTTTACTCTGTGTGACTTTTAATCAGCATAAGTAATATCCTGCTGAAATATATCAAGATAAAATCTGAGCAATTTCCTTGGAATAATGAGAACTATTTAATGATTTGTAATCAAATAACTTGATACTTATAAATTTCTGTATGTTGTGCCCTGAAAAATATAGCGATTAGATCAAGCTAAAAATCTGTTTTTTAAATTAAAAAAATTGATTTCGACTTCCAAGAAAGGATGTATTGTGAAAAAGATATTCACGCTTTTAACGGTTATGGGCTTAAGTACAGCAGTATTTGCAGATGCAGACTGGAACTATACGCAGCCTGAGCAATGGTCGACTCTAAACCAGAAATATTCAGCCTGTAATGGACTGAACCAGTCACCGATCAATATTGAGCGAACAGTCAAAGCTGAATTGGAACCGCTCAAGTTTAGCTATAACACCATGATTCACGCAATCGAAAATAAAGGTCATACCGTTCAGGTAGACTTTGCTCAAGGCGGAGAATTGCAGCTGGATGGTGAAACTTTTGTGCTGAAACAGTTTCATCTGCATAGCCCAAGTGAGAACCTGATTAAGGGCAAGAGCTATCCTCTAGAGATTCATTTTGTCCATGCCAATACTCAAGGGGAACTTGCTGTAGTGGCGATGATGTTTGAGCAGGGTACAGAAAATCCGATGCTTAAACGTATGTGGAATCGCTTGCCGAAAAAGCAAGGTGAAAAAGTCGTCTTAAAGACTCCGCAACCTGTAAATGAGATGTTGCCTAAGAATCTGGATTATTATCGCTTTAGTGGTTCGCTGACCACACCACCATGTTCCGAAGGTGTGCGCTGGTTAATTCTGAAAGAGATCCAGCAGGCCTCAAAGCAACAGATTTCAGAATTTTCCAAGTTAATGGGACATCCAAATAACCGCCCAGTGCAGTCCTTAAATGGCCGTGTGGTACTGGAATAATAAAGAGCCGCGTGAAAAAAGCAGACTTAGTTCTGCTTTTTTTAATTCTGATACAAATTTCAATAGCCTAAGATGAAAAGAACTTTGTGGTGAATGCTGAAAGAATTAATATAGATAAGATTTCCTTGGGTCTTTCTGCTGCCATGCTCTTTGACTTAAAAACTATGATCCAGCCATTCACAGCGCTTTCGCCACAGCAGAAGAAGCTGGATCGTCTGATTGATAAAATCGAACAGCAGAAGTTGGAGTTAAAACAATGGCAACAGGCTGAAGAAGACCTACAGCAATATACGCATAAAACCTTCATGCCGGTCTATCATGAATTGCATGGTGTTCTGTTTGAGCAGCTCGAACAGCTCTGGACGCATTTACAGGAAACAGATTTTACCAAGGCCGAGTTGATAGTGCTGAATGAGAAGATTCAATACCTGGCAGATTATCTGCAAGATTCTCAGGCAATGTCAGCGCAAGAAATCAATAAGGTGAATGAAATCTTCGCCTATTATCAGCAACGCGCTGAACATGCTCAATTCAGAAAAAACCAAAAAAAGACCAATGAACTAGAAAGATTCTTTAAGAATGAAAATGTCCCAGATCCGGCAGATGCTGAGGGATTTGAAGAATGGGCTTCTGATCATTTTCAGCAAATCCGCGAGCAGGCCAAACTAAAACGCCAGCAGGAAAAGCAGGAACAGGCAGCCGCAATGGCAGAGCAGTCAGTGAAATCGGTATACTTAAAGATTGCTGCCGCGATTCATCCAGATCGTGAAGCGAATGATGTAAAAAAGATTAAAAAGACAGAATTGTTGCAACGTGCCAATGAGGCGTATGCAGAGCAGGATCTGTTTACGTTACTGAGAATGCAACTACAGATTGAACAAGATCAGGATGTTTCACAAAAAGGTTTAAGCGCAGAGCAACTCAAGTTTTATCAACTGGCTTTAGATGCACAGAGCCAGAAATTACAAGATCAGATCGATACATTGATCCATAGATTGGTCTGGTCATCGAAAACCAGAATTGCAGTAAAAAAGGCGAAGGGTAAGGTCCAGATTGCTGACCTGTATAAGCAGATTGATGAAGATACTTCAGCCATTAAACAGCAGATTAAAGTGGAAAAAGAACGCCTGATGTATATCAAAAAGGTGAGTGGCTTGGAGATGTTTTTAAGGCATGGGATGCTTTAACTTAATTAGAATTACCTTTCCCTTGCGCAGCAGTGCTGCTCATCACTTGCGCTTCGTTTTAAAGCAGTGCTTTAAAACTTGCTCAGGAGAGGGGAAATCCATTACAGAATAAATTTAAGCTAGAATTTCAATATTGGAATTAAATAACAATAATTAAAGTCACAATGAAAGTTCCTTCTCCCTATGGGGTGAGAAGCACTGCTTTGCAAGGAGGAGAGGGCTATCTGCTATAATCATCAAAAATAAAATTAAATTCAACATGAACAAAAAATTCGATCCCCAACTATTAACCTTTGCCAAATCCATGCGCCACACTGCCACCAATCCAGAAGCACTCATGTGGCAAATTTTACGTGCTAGGCATTTTATGGATTTAAAATTTAGACGTCAGCATGTGATTAAGCCTTATATTGTGGATTTTTACTGTCATGAAATTGGTTTGGTGATTGAGTTGGATGGTAAAATTGAATTTTGATTAATGATAGTCTTGAAAATACAAATAATTCCCCAATTTACTGTTTTTAATATAAATAGATGGGGGTAAATAAATTGAAACTTGTAAATTTAGATCAATTAAATCAAGTAATAGTTCAGCCTTTACGACAAGCTTTAACCAACAATGAACATATTAATTGTTTAACTAATGATGATGAAGATAATTGGGAGTTATCTGCAGCAATTACGGCTTTAAATTCTTTAAGAGATCCAAATCTCAGAGATGATGAGGTTTTAAGTGCATTAGACCAGCATTTATATACGATAATGTGTAAAGGGCAAACTCGATGTAACTCAAATTTTTTAGCTTTGACTTACGGTTATAATTATTTATTTCAAAGAGTTAATGCTATCGAGGAGGCTTTTAAAGTTCTAGGTTATGGTGCATATAGAACTAGGGAAAATGGATTATTTGTAGATATTGGTTGTGGTATAGGGGCGTTACCCGTTGCATTGAGGAACTTGCACGAAAATCAAGATTTTGTATTAAATTATCGAGGTCATGACATAGTTGAAGATGTTCTGTCAATTAACCAAAATTTGTTGAATGAAGTGTATCCGAATAATAATGTGACAATAAATGGAAACCAAATTGAAAGTTTTGGTAGCCAAACTCGGGGAAATATTAATCATGTTATTATGGTTTTCAGTTATCTATTTAGCCAGAATGGAATTGAAAATTCTTTTGATGATTTTGAAACTAAAATAAATGAATTATTCAATGAATTTAATTTATCGGCATTTTATTTAGTACACATAAATATCCGTCCAGGTCGCTATATCAAGTATCAAGACTTTTTGAACCAATTGGTTGAAAGTGGAAAATATACTATTGAAGTAATGACTGATACTTGGGTGAACGTCAATAAGTATAGGTTGAATCGCTTGTCAAATAACCAAGAGAATATGTCTTGGGTTGGTGATTCAAACGTGCATTGCTGTGTAAGGGAAATCAAACGTGTATGACTTATTTGATGAACCAGAAAAAACACCTTCTCAAATAGGTGAAAATGTTTTTTGTGAAAAAGAAAATGGACTTATTTATCTTCCTGATTTTATTTCTAAAGAAGAGTCTTGTGAATTAATTAATTATATTGAAAATCAGCCATGGTCATCAGAATTAAACCGTCGTGTTCAGCATTATGGTTATCGCTATGATTATAAAAGTAGAAATTTAGATGTTTCAAGTGAAGTATTTGAAATAGAACAGCCTTTTACGGGATTGTTAGATACATTAACTTATGAACTAAATGAGTTGGGACTAAAAAATAGACCTAATCAAATTATTGTTAATGAATATGAAATTGGTCAAGGTATAACTTGGCATATAGATTCAGAAAAAAGTTTTGATGACAATATTTTTATAATTTCATTATTATCAGACTGTTTAATGAAGTTAGAGCATAAGAAAAACAAAGAGCAGTTAGATGTTTACTTGAAAAAAAATAGTTTACTGTGTCTAACAAAGGAAAGTCGGTATGATTGGAGGCATACAATACCCAATACAAAAAGTTTTGTATTTCATGGGGAAAAGTTTATGCGTGCTCGTAGATTATCTTTAACTTGTAGATATATAAAAAATCCCCTCAAGTGAGGGGATTTCTTTAAATCAAACTACAGCATTAAAGCGCTGCAATTTGCTCCATATTCGCTTTGATTTTCGCTAACTGGTCAGCAAACTCAGCAAGTTTTACTTTCTCGCCTTCAACCACAGCAGCAGGTGCTTTCGCGACAAAACCTTCATTGCCAAGTTTAGTGGCAATTTGATCATGTTGCTTTTGAACCTTGTCTAAGTCTTTTTGTAGACGACCCAATTCCGCTTTAGGATCAATCAAGCCCTTCATTGGAACGTATACGGACACGTGACCGACTACAGAAGAAGAAGACAATGGTGGTTGTTCGCCATCCGCTAGGAAGGTAATGCTTTCGACTTTTGCCAATGCTTTAAACAACGCTTCAATACGTGTAATCTGTGCTTTTTCAGCTTCAGTGGTATTTTGAAGAAGAACAGGCAACAAACGCGCATTGCCTAAGCCCATCTCACCACGAATGTTACGCACAGCACCAATCAAACCTTGTAGCCATTGCATATCTGCTTCGGCTTGTTCGTTGATTTTAGCTTTATCTGCAACAGGGTAGTTTGCCAACATAATGGTTTCACCACCCAAGCCAATCATTGGTGCAAGGGTCTGCCAAATTTCTTCCGTCAAGTACGGCATGATTGGGTGAGCAAGACGTAAAGAAGCTTCCATCACCGCAAGCAATACACGACGCACTTCGGCTTTACGCTCTTCAGAAACAGACTCATCATTCAGAACAGGTTTGGTCAGCTCTACATACCAGTCGCAGTATTCATTCCAGATAAATTCGTAGATCGCTTGAGCAGCAAGATCAAGACGGTAAGTCGCGAATGCTTGCTGAACCGCTTGTTCTGCTTTTTGCAGACGGCTTACGATCCATTGTTCAGGCAATTCCCACAGATCAGGACGTGCAGTTTGACCAACAGTTTGACCTTCGACGTTCATCATCACGAAACGGGTACCGTTCCAGATTTTGTTGGCGAAGTTACGGTAACCTTCAACACGTTTCATGTCGAATTTGATATCACGGCCAGTGTTGGCAAGCGCACAGAAAGTGAAACGAACCGCATCCGTACCGTAAGCCTGAATACCTTCTGGGAATTCTTTACGAGTTGATTTCTCAATCTTCGCAGCTTGTTTAGGATTCATCAAACCATAAGTACGTTTTTGTACCAGAGTCTCAAGATCGACACCGTCAATCAGGTCTAATGGGTCAAGTACGTTACCCTTAGACTTAGACATCTTCTGACCTTCGCCATCACGTACCAGACCGTGTACATACACAGTTTTGAATGGTACTTGTGGTGTGCCATCTTCATTTTTCATGAAGTGCATGGTCAGCATGATCATCCGGGCAACCCAGAAGAAGATGATGTCAAAACCAGTGACCAATACATCAGTCGGGTGGAAAGTATTCAAGAAATAGTTGTCTTTGTCTTTCGCTTCGTCGCCAGTCCAACCTAAAGTTGAAAATGTCCACAAACCAGAAGAGAACCAGGTATCGAGTACATCTTCGTCTTGGTTCAATTGAACATCGGCAGGGAGGTTGTTTTTCGCACGAACTTCAGCTTCGTCACGACCAACATATACGTTGCCTTCAGCATCGTACCAAGCAGGGATACGGTGACCCCACCACAATTGACGCGAGATACACCAGTCTTGGATGTTGTTCATCCATGCCATGTACATATTGCTGTACTGTTCAGGAACGAATTTGATGCGACCATCTTTAACCGCTTCAATCGCAGGTTCAGCCAGTGGAGCAATTTTTACATACCATTGGTCAGTCAGTAATGGCTCAACGATCACGCCTGAACGGTCACCGCGCGGTGGTTTCAGGGTGTATGGTTGGATCTGATCTAACCAGCCTTCAGCTTCCGCTTGCTCAACCAGTTTTTTACGTGCTTCAAAACGTTCTAAACCGATATAGTCTGCAGGTGCAGGAATAGTTTTAGAAATCTGCTCACCGGCTTTTTCGATATATTCAAACTCAGCCAGAACTTCGGCATTTTTGTTGAAGATGTTGATCAGTGCCAGACCACAGCGTTTACCCACTTCATAGTCATTGAAGTCGTGCGCAGGCGTAATTTTCACACAGCCTGTACCGAATTCTTTTTCAACATATTCGTCAGCAACGATGGCAACTGTACGGCCAGTAATTGGCAATACAATATTTTTGCCGACAAGATGTGCATAACGCTCATCTTCAGGGTTGACCGCAACCGCAGTATCACCGAGTAATGTTTCTGGACGAGTGGTGGCAACGACAATATGGTCTTTGCCATCTTGAGTGCGAAGCGATTTATCTTCAAAGAAATATTTGAAGTGCCACAATGAGCTTTGTTCTTCTTTATCAGATTCTACCTCAAGGTCGGACAGGGCAGTTTGCAATTTAGGATCCCAGTTCACCAGACGTTTACCGCGGTAAATCAGGCCTTCTTCATGCAGTTTCACGAACACTTCTTTAACGGCATTGGATAAACCTTCATCCATGGTAAAGCGTTCACGTGACCAGTCTACTGAAGATCCCAGACGACGGATTTGACGGGTAATGTTACCGCCAGACTGTTCTTTCCATTCCCAAACTTTTTCGATGAACTTTTCACGGCCCAGATCATGACGGCTTACGCCTTGAGCACCTAACTGACGCTCAACAACCATCTGGGTTGCAATACCCGCATGGTCAGTACCTGGCTGCCATAAGGTATTTTTGCCTGACATACGATTATAACGAGTCAAGGCATCCATGATGGCATTGTTAAAACCATGACCCATATGCAAGCTACCAGTGACGTTTGGCGGCGGAATCATGATACAGAATGATTCACCTTTTTGAGACGGCTTGAAGTAACCGCGCTCTTCCCAGGTTTGGTACCATTTTTTCTCGATCTCGGTCGGATCGTAGGTCGTAGCAATATTTTGCGCTGAATCAGTCATAGTCTAAACAGATCAAAAGTGGATAAAAAATTGCATCTATTGTAGCAAAAAAATCAAGGCATGCGGCAGCTTAACCAAAAGCAAACTTTCGCCAATTGGCAGCTGCCTGAACTCAACGTATGATAGGTTGATAAAAACGCGACTCATCGCAGATGATTAAAAAAAGGATAACAAGATGAGCTATAGCATTTCTCTCAAGATTCACCCCGATACCCATCAACGCTTTAAAGACCTACATTCCCGATTTAACGCCGGCGAGCAGGAAAGCCTGGCCAAACTGCTCGGTGAAAATCTGGCCGATATTGCCTGTGAAATTATTGACCAGATTTTTGGTCGTGTGGTGCAGCTCTCTAGCTCCCCAGATCAGGAATCTGAAAAAGTCATTCAACAGATTTTAGAAACGACTCGCAAATATATGCCGTGGTCGGTTTCGTTTTTTGGTAATGACCGGCTAATTCCCATGGTGAACTATCTGTACAAGATGACCCATGAAAATGAGGATGGATATTTTGTTCGTTATCCTGTAGAACGCATGCTGATCACGGAACTGCTAGGCTGCGTAGAACAAATGAAAGGTGGCAATAATCAGTATGTATCACCGGCATTGAAAGCTTTTATTCAGGTGGTGGATCAGGGTGTGACGCATCTGGTGCGTGAACCGAAAAAGATGCTCAAATTTAATGTGGTGGTGGATAAAACATTGAATGGTGTGATTCGCCTGACCACACAACTGGGTTATAAACGTTTTGATAAACTTGGTAGCCTCTATGATGCGGATACCATGAGTTATTATTTTGAGCAGTTGCTGGCATTTCTGGAAGATGAAATGCAGCCAAGAACACATTCATATAAAGAGGGTGACAGGATTTAATGGCAAAACTAGAAAATTTACAGGGAAAAGTCGTCTGGATTACCGGAGCATCTTCAGGAATTGGTAAGGCACTGGCTGAAGAATGTGCTGCCCAAGGTGCGCAGATAGTATTGACCGCACGACGTTTGGAAGAACTGGAAAAAGTTCGTTCAGGACTGGTGAATCCTGATCAGCACATCGCAATCGTGGCTGATATTACTGATGAAAGTCAGGTACGTACGGCTTATGAACAGGTACTGAGTGAAAAGGGACGTATCGACTGGCTGATCAATAATGCCGGACTCAGTCAGCGTGCCCTGATTCAGGAAACCACTATGCAGACTGAACGCGCCATTATGGAAGTCGATTATTTCTCTCAGGTGTTTTTGACCAAAACGGTTTTACCGACGTTTTTAAAACAGAAATCTGGCCGGATTGCCTTTATTTCTAGTGTAGCCGGTCTACTTGGAACTCAATATCGGGCGTCTTATTCAGCAGCCAAAGGTGCAATTCATATGTGGGCGAACAGCCTGCGCGCTGAAATGGCAGATCAGGGTATTCAGGTATCCGTGATTTTCCCGGGCTTTATTAAAACCAATGTGTCTTTTAATGCCTTAAATGGGGAAGGTAAACCTCAGGCCAAGCAAGATGAAGTGATTGAAAATGGGCTGGAACCGGCCGATTTTGCCCGTCAGACTGTAGAAGCATTGAAACGTGGTGAAGAATATATCGTGGTGGGTGGCTCTAAAGAAAAACTGGGTGTTTTAGTTTCACGTCTATCACCAAAAGTGTTGTATAAGATGATTCGCAAAACTAAAGTAAAATAATCTGCTTGCAAGATCAAGCTGGTTGTCATCGGTTACAGGTTTATTGCCTCATAGAAATAGACCTGTAATCTGAAAATAATGTGCTCATCTTTATGATTTATCTATTTTAAGATTCCTTAATTTAGTCTAGTTAAGTCTTCTATTTTTTCTATCTCTTTTGCCCATATCCCATTTTCACAACATAAAACTGCATAAAAGTAGCAAAACCGCCTTCAGTATTCAGTTTTAATAAAAATGATATAAAAGATTGAGATGGGAGCATTTGCCATGAAAACGCCGGTACCGGATTATTTGAATCATGTGCTTTCTGCTTGCCATGACAATAAAAAAGGCGAATTGGCAGATTACATTCCTGAACTCGCGTCGGTTAATCCTGACAAGCTCGGACTTGCGCTATCGACCGTAGATGGAACCATCTATTCTGCTGGAGATGATGATGTTGAATTTACCATGCAGTCGCTTTCCAAGCCTTTTGCTTATGCGCTAGCCATTAAAGAAATTGGACTGGCAAAGGTACTTGAAAAAGTCGGCGTAGAACCGTCAGGTGAGGCTTTCAATCAGATTTCGTTGGAAAAAGAACGCAATATCCCTAAAAACCCTATGATTAATTCTGGTGCGATTACCACACATTCTTTGATTCCTGCCAAGAAAACGGTATCACGTGCTGAACAGTTACGCCGTTTTCTCAGTGGATTGGCTGGACGTGAATTGTCCTTTGATGAGCAGGTCTATAACTCTGAGATTAAAACGGCTTTTCGGAATATGTCTATTGGCTACATGTTACGTACTGTCGGTGTGCTCGATGAAGATCCCAAAGAAATCGTGCATGGCTATATCAAGCAGTGTGCGATTAAGGTTACCGTCAAAGATCTGGCAGTGATCACCAGTATCTTGGCTAATGGTGGTGTGCATCCCAACACAGGAAAACGTATGCTGGATCGGGCTTTAGTCCGGCAATTACTTAGTGTCATGCTGACCTGCGGTATGTACGATGCTGCAGGTGACTGGCTGACCACAGTCGGTATTCCGGCCAAGAGTGGCGTGGCAGGTGGCATTATTGGAGTATTGCCAGGGCAAGTTGGGATTGCGGTCTTTTCCCCAAAAATTGATGAGCATGGTAACAGTGTACGTGGTGTCAGAATCTTTGAAAATCTGTCGCACGATATGGGATTGCACCTTATGGAAGGTACGCCGTCAGCACAGACCATTCTGCAAAGCCGTTATACGGTGGGGAAAAAGAATAACGTCGTGGTTTATGAACTGCGTGGCGTATTGCAGTTTACCGAGTCTGAAATGCTGCTACGGATCTTGCAGGATGAACCAGAAGGTAAAAGCACCATTATTCTCGATTTGACCAATCTCACTTTGATACATGATGTGGGTGCACGAATGCTGTTTGAAGGTGTCGATCGTTTAAAACAGGATGGACATAAAGTGCTGGTTGTAGACTCAGAAGGTTTGCTGGATAAAGATCAATTAAAGGGTAGAAAAAGGGTGGTGGTGACGGAGGAGTTGGAGAAGTTTTTGGAGAGATTTAAATAAAGGAATGAAGTCCCCCTTTTACAAAGGGGGACTTCATATGGATCAAATAACAATATTAAATTCGCGTGGTTCCTCTCTTTTCTAAAGGGAGGTTAGGAGGGATTTTTAATTATTTAATATGCTCAGCAATATCAGTAAAGATCACACCTAAACCATGCGCACCAGCATCCGGATAACCCAGACTACGATCACCCACAGTCCCGGCACGGCCCATACGCGCCACGATTTCCTTAGTTGATTCCGCACCGTGAACTGCAGCTTGAGCACCTAGAACAAAGTTTTCTTTAAAAGTCTTGTCAGTATTGGCAGACCAAGAATCTGCACATGGCACCAAAGCATCAATCAGGGTTTTGTCACCTACAACGGCACCACGGCCAAATGAACGTTCACCAGTCGTTTGAATACCTTTTACCGCAGCTTGTAGCATGTCGGCAAAGTCAGCCACTGTTAATGTAGTTTTGCCTTTAATAGATTTGCTAGCTGCACGGAAAGCAGAACCCCAGATTGGACCTGAAGCGCCACCACAATGTTCCATGATGATCATGGAGCAATTCAGCAGGAAATCATCCATCTGTTCAGCCTGAACCAGTTCATGCCACTGGCGTTTGAGTTGTTTAAAGCCTTTGGCAACACTCATACCAAAGTCACCGTCACCTGCATGGGCATCCAGTTCACAGAAAGGCACTTCATTTTTAATGATGCAGGCACTCATCACATCCACAACATAGCGCATGTTCTCGATAGTGAACTGTTCATTGGCAATCACAGCATGTTCAGGATGTGTTTCAACATCTGTATTCACTGTACGGGTAGCCGTTTGACCTTTGGCTGCAAACTCAAATGGCAGTACAGGTGAACCATCCATTTTAAAAGCAGGTGTATTGGCTTCTGCATCCAGATAAGTTTTTAGTTCATCATCCACAGCTAGTAGGGAAACTGATGCACCGGCCATGTCGATACTGGTCATGTAGTTGCCGACAAAGGTACGATAGATTTTGATGCCTTTGCTAGCCAGATGTTCACATACATCGTTATTGAACACATACAATTCTTGCAGTGGCGTTGTGCCAAAGCCATTTACCAGAACAGCCACTTCAGTTAGGTCAGGACGATCCAGAAATAGGTCATCGACAATACGTTGCGCCAGTTCTTTAGACGGCAGGATTTTTTCACGACGGATCCCCGGTTCACCATGGATGCCAACACCGTACTCCATCTCATCATCAACCAAAGTAAATGTTGGAGTGCCTTTGGCTGGAACGGTACAAGAGGTAAAGGCAAAACCAAGGCTCATTACATTGTCTGCCGCTTTTTGTGCCAGTTCTTTAACACGTGCCAGCTCATAACCTTTAGAGGCAGCAGCACCGGCAATCTTATGCACGAAGATTGTACCAGCAACACCGCGACGACCAACTGTATATAGGCTATCTTTTACTGCGATGTCATCTGCGACTCTTACGTAATCAACCTTGATGCCATCTTCAGTTGCTAAGGCTGCGCCATTCTGGAAATTCATCATATCGCCAGAATAGTTTTTGATAATCATCAGGACGCCTTTGTCAGTCGCAACTTGCTGCAAGGCTTTATAAACCTGAATTTGTGAAGGTGAGGCGAACACGTCACCACATACGGCAGCGTCCAGCATGCCTTGACCGACAAAACCGGCATGAGCAGGTTCATGACCGCTACCACCACCACTGATCAGGGCGACATTTTGGTGTTTTTCTTTTCGAGAAATGATTTTATAAGATTCATTAAATGCCAGTTCTGGATGTGCCAGGACAAAGCCTTTGCACATTTCGACAACTATGTTTTCAGCACCGTTCATGAGTTTCTTCATTGGAACACCAAGAGTCATTGATTTGGGAGATAAATTTATTGGTTTATTATTCATGAAAGTGATGAATTTTGCAGACTTAAAAGTGTAAAAATGAATAGTTTGGGATTGATGGGTTAGAAAAGGGGCGCATATTTGATAAATTAAATCCCTCCCAACCTCCCTTTTTCAAAGGGAGGGGCTGTCACGTAATTTATTTGTTTCTGTGGAGTCCCCCTCTTTGAAAAAGAAGGGCGAGGGGAGATTAAAAATAAAAGAGAATAAAAATGAAACCCTACAATAAAAACTTAAAGCAAGCCTCGCGTGATTTACGCAACAACCTGACAGATGCTGAAAAGTTATTATGGTCACGACTTCGGAATAAGCAAATTTTAGGTTTGCAGTTTTATAGGCAGAAGCCAATTTTAAATTACATTGTGGATTTTTACTGTCCCGCTGCCAACCTGGTCATTGAATGTGATGGTAGTCAGCACTTTACGGATGAGGGTTTAGAAGCCGATCAAATTCGTGATGAAGCTTTGGCTCAGCTTGGGTTAAAGGTTTTGAAGTTTGATAATGGGCAGGTGATGGGGTAGATTGATGATGTTATGGAAGTGATTTATCGACATTGTTTGAAAGAGCTCTCTAAAGAATCCCCCTAAATCCCCCCCTTTTGCAAAGGTGGACTTCACACGAATTTTATGATAGTTCTGGATTTGTGTTGTTCCTCCCTTTTTAAAGGGAGGCTAGGAGGGATTCAAGCGCTCAATATGGTTTTTCCAATATGACGTTAAATGGTTTATATAAAGATATCTTTTAGGGTAAAATTTATAATAATCTTAATGGAATTTGCTCATCTAAATATAAGCATAATTTTAATTTTTACATAAAGTTGGGGCTACTGTGAATATTGTATATTTGCTAGGAAATGGTTTTGATATAAATCTAGGGATGAAGACCCGATATAATGATTTTTATGAAAATTATCTTAAAAAAGAGTCTAAAAGTACATTGGTTGAAAAGCTTAAATCAAATATTTTTGATAATGTAGTCAACTGGTCTGATTTAGAACTTGCTTTAGGAAAGTATACAACTGAATTTCAGAGTGTCTCAGATTTTGATGAGGTCTATGATGATATAGTAAATAACCTTTGTGATTACTTGGATGAAGAGTCTGCAACGTATGATTTTTCTAGCTTACGACTGGATATTTTTTTAAAGAATCTTTGTTATCCTGAGCTATTTCTTACAGAAGCAGATATTAATGAATTTTTTACATATAAAAAAAAGTGGAGAGTAGAAGATAAAAAAATAAATATTATAAATTTTAACTATACGAAATCCGTTAAAAAAATTATTGAAAAACATAATTTTAATACTCCTATAGAAACTGATGGCTATTCAAAATATTATTTAAAGGAGTTGCTTCATATTCATGGTTTTACTAATGAAAGAACAATTCTAGGTGTTAATGATCTAAGCCAAGTTGGTAATACGAAATTTTATAATGACACTGACTTTATTGAGGCACTAATAAAAATAGAATCTAACTCAAGTCTACGACATAACGTGGATAAAAAAAGTGAACAATTAATTAATCATGCAGATTTGATCTGTATTTTTGGCTGTTCTTTGGGGGAGACTGATAAATATTGGTGGCAACTAATAGCGACTAATTTGAGACGTGGGATTAAAGTGATTATATTCTTTAGAACTGAGGAACAGAATAGAAGATTAGGTCATAAAGTCCTAAGGGTACAAAGAGCAGTAAAAAAACTTTTTTTAGATATGTCCGATTTAAATGAGGAAGATAAAGAAAAATTTGGTCAGAATCTGTATATAAAAATTAATGCTGAAATTTTCCAGTTAACAAAAAATGAACAATCAATAGCATCATAATTATTATAGTCTTAGATATAAAAAATCCCCTCATTTGAGGGGATTTTTTTCTACTCTAAATTAGAGGTTTCTTAAACCACCGAATCATCCAGATTTGGCGCTAACCAACGCTTCGCTTCATCCAACGTCCAACCTTTACGCTTCGCATAATCTTCCAACTGATCGCCAGAGATTTTACCCACGTTAAAGTATTCAGTTTCAGGGTTTGCATAATAGAAACCGCTCACTGATGAAGGTGGCCACATTGCAAAGCTAGAAGTCAGGTAAGTCCCCATCTTCTCAGTCGTACCTAACCAGTCGAACAATGGTGCTTTTTCAGAATGTTCAGGACAAGCAGGATAGCCCGGTGCAGGACGGATGCCGACATACTTCTCTTTGATCAATTCATCATTGTCCAGAGTTTCGTCAGCCTGATAGCCCCAGAACTCTTTACGGATCCGCTGGTGCAGATGCTCAGCAAAAGCTTCGGCAAAACGGTCACCTAAGGCTTGAACCATAATCGCATTATAGTCATCACCTTTGGCTTTATATTCCTGAGACAGCTCTTCCGCACCGAAGATCGAAACGGTAAAGCCGCCAAGGTAATCCTGAGCTACATCTTTCGGTGCAATAAAGTCAGCCAAAGAGTAATTCGTTTTACCAGTGACTTTGTCAGACTGCTGACGTAAGTGCTCGAAGGTATGCGTTACATTGCCAGCTTCATCAGTCACAGCAACCGTATCTGAACCGGTACGATTTGCAGGGTAGATGCTGAACGTTGCACGCGCATCGAAACGTTTATTGTCGATAATATCTTTCAACATCGCTTGCGCTTGTGCATACAGGTCACGTGCTGCTTCACCAACGACTTCATCTTCAAGGATTTTCGGGAATTTGCCCGCAAGACTCCAAGAAATGAAGAACGGTGTCCAGTCAAAGTATTCCACCAAAGTTTCTAAAGGATAATTGATGAACGTCTGTGAACCAATGAAGTTCGGTTTAAATGGTGCATTCTTGTCGAAGTCAATTTTAAAACCATTTTCAACCGATTCAGCATAAGACAGCTTCGCAGCTTTTGGCTGTTTGTTGGCAAGACGGGTACGGATTTTTTCATAATCCGCTGTATAGTCTGCTGCCAGTTTTGGCTTCATTTCTGCAGATAGCAGTTGAGTTGCCACACCTACAGCACGAGATGCATCAGCTGTGTAGTACACGCCATCATTCTGGTATTGAGGGGCAATTTTCACAGCAGTATGTGCTTTAGAAGTCGTCGCGCCACCAATCATCAATGGAATGTTAAAGCCTTTACGCTGCATTTCTTTGGCAACAAACACCATCTCGTCTAGTGAAGGGGTGATCAGGCCAGACAAACCAATGATGTCAACTTTTTCATCAATCGCAGTTTGTAGAATTTTTTCACATGGCACCATGACACCAAGATCGACCACGTCATAACCGTTACAGCCCAGTACCACGCCAACGATGTTCTTACCGATGTCATGTACGTCACCTTTTACGGTCGCCATCAGGATTTTACCTTTGGCTTCGCCTTGGGTTTTTTCTGCTTCGATGTACGGGTTCAACCAAGCCACGGCCTGTTTCATCACACGTGCAGATTTCACTACCTGTGGCAGGAACATTTTACCGGCACCGAACAGGTCACCGACCACGTTCATACCGGCCATTAATGGGCCTTCGATCACATCGAGGGGACGAACGGCTTTCAGACGAGCTTCTTCAGTATCTTGGTCGATATAAGTGGTAATACCTTTAACCAATGCATATTCAAGACGCTTTTCAACCGGTTCATTACGCCATTCAAGGTTTTCTTCAGCTTTTTGCGCGCCACCTTGACCACGGTATTTCTCAGCAATTTCAAGTAATTTTTCAGTGGCTTCGTTGCCGCTTTCACCTTGGTTACGGTTTAGGATTACATCTTCAACGGCTGCTTTCAGTTCTTTGTCGATGTCATCGTAAATTGCCAGCTGACCAGCATTCACGATACCCATGGTTAAGCCTTGCTGGATACCGTAGTACAGGAATACCGCATGGATCGCTTCACGTACCGGCTCATTCCCACGGAAGGAGAAGGATACGTTTGAGATACCACCAGAGATCATCGCATTTGGCAGGTTCTGTTTGATCCAGCCAGTCGCTTCGATAAAATCAACTGCGTAGTTGTTATGTTCTTCGATACCGGTTGCTACCGCAAACACGTTCGGGTCAAAGATGATATCTTCAGACGGGAAGCCAACCTCATTCACCAGCACGTCATAAGAACGCTTACAGATTTCTTTTTTGCGTTCCGCAGTATCAGCCTGACCATTTTCATCAAATGCCATCACGATCACCGCAGCACCGTACTGACGGCAGAGGCGGGCACGTTCTACAAACTCGTCATGACCTTCTTTCAGGGAAATCGAGTTAACAACCGCTTTACCTTGGACGCATTTCAGACCAGCTTCAATGATTTCCCATTTAGAGGAGTCAATCATGATTGGCACACGAGAAATATCAGGTTCAGATGCCACCAGATTCAGGAAGTGCACCATCGCACCTTCTGAATCGAGCATGCCTTCATCCATGTTGATGTCGATGATCTGTGCACCGGCTTCAACCTGTTGACGGGCAACATCTAGCGCTTCAGCAAAGTTTTCTTCTTTGATCAGACGCAGGAATTTTTTCGAACCGGTTACGTTGGTACGTTCACCGACGTTCACAAATAATGAATCTTTGGTAATGTTAAATGGTTCCAAACCACTTAAACGGCACGCTGGTTCAATTTCAGGAACCTGACGCGGCGCAATCCCTTCAACGGCTTGGGCAATTGCGCGGATATGATCAGGTGTCGTGCCACAACAACCACCAGTAATATTGATCAGACCACTTTCCGCAAATTCTTTAATCAATGCTGCGGTCTCTTCCGGAGTTTCATCATAACCACCGAACGCATTTGGCAAGCCGGCATTTGGATGCGCAGAAACAAAAGTATCAGCAACGTCAGATACAGTTTTGACATGTGGACGCATGGCATCTGCACCTAGGGCACAGTTGAAACCAATTGAAATCGGTTCTGCATGACGCATCGAGTTCCAGAACGCTTCCGCAGTTTGACCCGTTAATGTACGGCCAGATGCATCGGTAATCGTACCTGAAATCATGATTGGCAATTCAGTGCCCAGTTCTTCAAACACTTCCTTCACTGCAAAGATCGCAGCTTTGGCATTTAAAGTATCGAACACAGTCTCGATCAGGATGATATCGACACCACCCTCAATCAAGGCCTTGGTTGATTCGATGTAATTCACTTTCAATTCGTCAAAAGTGATATTACGGAAGGCAGGGTCATTTACATTTGGAGAAATAGAAGTGGTTCGTGATGTCGGCCCAATCACACCTGCCACAAAACGTGGTTTTTCCGGGGTTGAGTATTTTGCACAGGCTTCTTTAGCCAGACGCGCTGCTTCACGGTTGATCTCAGGAACCAGATCTTCCATGTGATAATCAGACATTGAAACACGAGTACCATTAAAGGTATTGGTTTCAATAATATCGGCACCAGCTTCAAGATATGCTTCATGAATGCCTTGAATAATCTGTGGCTGAGTCAGCACAAGTAAGTCGTTATTGCCTTTAAGGTCGTATGCCCAATCAGCAAAACGCTCACCACGATAATCGGCTTCTTCCAATTTATGGCGTTGGATCATGGTACCCATCGCACCATCGATAATTAAAATTCTCTTGGCAAGAAGTTCTTTTAGGGTGGCAAGTGTGGACATTCAAACTTTCTCAGTAAGCATCAAAAACGGCAATAATCTTAACAGATTAGTGCGCAGTTTTCTGTAACGCTTATACAGAATGCTGGATATGCTTGATATGAAAATTTGATAAAGAAACTCAAGCCGGTATAGAAAGTTGAAAACAGATGGAAATCTGGAAATTAAAGTTCTTGATAAAAGCGTGCGACTGGAAAATAAAATGTAAGCAGCTTTCATCAGAGTGTCATATAACAAAGCTAATCTTTAATCAAATATGACAGGCTCGGAAATATGACAGCCGGGTAGGAATGATCAGATATATTGCAAAACATGAATAAAGCTGGGCGATTCAAGCGTTTTATTTCTAATAAATAATTGATTATATTTGTATATTTTTAAAATTTAGAGCATGTGGTTACAGGATAAACGGCAACGAGAAAGTCTAAAAAACTGGTTTATATGACAGCACTTTGTCATATAATTGTCACAATTTAACTGAACAATATGGGGATTCTTGAATCCTCTATTCCTGCTTGCATGAATTCTAATCAAACTCCCTTAGGTTCAGCACAACAGTCGCCTTCTGATAAGCCGGCCAATGTTCATGTGCCAACACCGAAATTTTTTATGCCGGTGTTTCTGACTCTAATTATCTCCACGCTGATCTATATCGGCTTCCAATTGACTTCAGATTTAGCTCATGTCCCACCGATCGGTCTGTATTCAATGATTCTTTTAGGCACGGCGTTATTCATTGCGCTGGGCTTTGAATTCGTTAACGGTTTCCACGACACGGCCAATGCGGTTGCGACCGTGATTTATACCAATGCATTGTCTGCACCGGTTGCAGTCATGTGGGCAGGTTTCTGTAATTTCCTTGGGGTAATGGTGGCCAGTGGTGCTGTTGCATACGGAATCATTGCATTATTGCCTGTCGAACTGATCATGAATGTCGGCACAGGTGCCGGTTTTGCCATGGTCTTTGCCATGCTGATCGCTGCGATTCTCTGGAATCTGGGCACCTGGTTTCTTGGCATTCCTGCTTCCAGTTCACATACCCTGATCGGTTCGATTCTGGGTGTAGGCATCATGAACTACCTGCTAAATTCAGGTGGTGGTGCTTCTGGTGTGGATATGGAGCAGGTGCTGAAAGTTGGTAAAGCATTGCTGTTCTCACCTTTGATCGGTTTTGCTTTTGCTGGAGTGCTATTTCTGCTGGTGAAAAAGATCTTCAGAAAGCAGCTTGAACTGTTCAAGCCACCTGAAGGGAACAAGCCACCGCCACCGCTGATTCGTGCCATTCTGATCTTTACCTGTACAGGTGTAAGCTTCGCGCACGGTTCAAACGATGGTCAAAAAGGTATGGGTCTGATCATGCTGATCCTGATCGGCTGTGTACCTTTGGCATATTCACTGAACAAAAATCTGGATGCAGCTCATATCCAGTCTTTTGGCCAGTTGTCTGCGCAAACGGCTGATGCGATTTATCCGCAGCATGAAGATATTCCGGATGAGAAGGCTCGTGCCATCATTACCACATACATTCAAACTAAAGAGTTAAATGCTGAAGTTGTACCAGCATTGGCAAGCTTAACGGATCACTTGGGTGATAAAGTCGGTTCATACACGAACATTAAAGATGTGCCTGAGGCGCAAGTTTCAGAATTCCGTAATGACATGTACTTAAGCACCACAGCGTTTAAACGTCTGGATAAAGCAGAAGCTTTACCTGCGATGACTGCTGCACAGGAAAAAACAGTTGACGAATATCGTGATAACCTGGATTCATTCCTGCAATACATCCCGACTTGGGTAAAAGTAGCAGTTGCTTTAGCACTTGGTCTAGGTACCATGGTAGGCTGGAAACGTATTGTAGTGACTGTAGGTGAGCGTATTGGTAAAGAGCACATGACTTATGGTCAGGGGATGTCTGCGGAGCTGGTAGCCATGTCTACAATTGCGGCTGCTGATGGCTTTGGCATGCCGGTTTCTACCACTCACGTTCTGAACTCTGCGGTTGCAGGTACCATGGTGGCAAATAAGTCTGGCTTGAACTTCAAAATGGTGAAATCGATTCTGTCTGCTTGGGTATTCACCTTGCCAGCAACGATCTGTTTATCAGGTGGTTTGTACTGGATTCTATTGAAAGTGTTCTAAGAAATTCGATGTAAAAAACGCTGCTTAGGCAGCGTTTTTTTATGGGTGCTATAAAAGTTTTAGCCTTAAGAAATAGCGATTTTCTTTCTGAAAATGAGAGACTTCTTATTATCTCATGGCTTTTAGAAATATAAGGGATGTTCCCTCTCCCTATGGGATGAGTAGCATTGCTGCGCAAGGGGGTGAGGGTAATCAGAAGGCTAAAAGTACTTTCAATAGAGAGATTAATAGCTAATTTCAACTAAATGTAAAAAATGAGTATTTCTTAGTCTTACTTTTGAAAGATGAGAAGTGCACTTCGCAAGGTAACAAAAATCTTTTGTTAGGCTGATGATACTTCCTGAGTATCTTTACAAGCACTGCTTGTGAAAGATACGCAAGACAGCCTAACGGCGACATCCATGTCGCCTGACCAATAAAATTGATTTCATCTTTATTTCAGAAAAAATTACTTCTTCAACTTACCCAACAATCCCTTCGGCAGTTTATCCGTTGCAAAACCATAAAGCGCGGCAAATGGTAGAGCAGTACGTGCCAGATAAGCCACACGCCATAAACCGCCATGATTCGCGCCTGACATCATCAATTCAAGTGGGTGATTGAGTTGTACATCAGGATTTGCAACAGACTCAGAGTTGCGTAAGTCATGAATCCACAGGGCTGCCATAATCGCATTAGTGGTTTCAGGTGCAAACGCTTCTACATCAAACAGGCTGGCACCATTAAACGCAGCTTTCAGCAGTGGGTTCTTGGTCACAGAGTAAGTTGTGGTTGAAGGGGCGATATTGATGCTCACTTGCTGCCCGTTGGCACGAGCCAATATTGCACGCCATTGCTGGATGCGCTTAGCCAGTGCATAGTTTGGACCTTGCTCAACCACTAGGCAGTCGCAAACACCGTAAGACTTATCACCAACCTTAAACAGATCCTGCTCATTCTTCTGGAAGAAATGCTTCCGTGAAATCAGTGAAATGCCTTTGGTTAACGTACTTTCCAGTTTCGACAACTGCTGGTATTTGCTTTGTGAAGCCTGAACCACTTCTTCTGGAACTGCATACACATCGGTCGGGGTACACATATACATCAGGCTGGTATTGGCTTTCTGCTCGCTAACATATTTCATAATGGCATCCATCGCCATAGAAACACGGACGTGCTTTTCACCGTCCAGATAAGCAATTGCCGCGAGATCCAGATCCTGTTTGAACTGAATCAGCCATTGGGCAATTTCAGGAATCTGGGTGAGCAGGTTAGCCCCTAGTTTTTCTTTTAAAACTTCCAGTGAAGTATCAGCAGTAAGCGCTTCAACTGATGGTGCATATAAAGTGGCGTTGCCTTGACTTACTGTATCCAGAATTTTGCCCCAGACACGGGTATTCGGCAGGTCAATTGCGACGATATTGGCTTTCCATTTCGACAACCAGGTCAGTGGACCTGCTTCAGAAGCGGCACCAAATAGAACAGTGGTACGATCGGATAGGTCAAACCATTCCGGATGGGCAATACATTCACGTAGCGCATTGGCATGACTAGGTTCGACGATACCACGATCTTCCCAAGACTGGATTTGATCCAGTAATGCTTGTCCTTGCAGCTTTTTGCCATGGTAAGGCACATACCATTCTGGAGCTTTTTCAGACTGGCCTTTCAGCTGGAAAGTATTCAGGTTCTGCGCAGGCAGAGACATCACATCTTTTAGTAGATGCTTCTGGCCATCACGATAAAACTCAAAGCTAGCATGTGCGGTTTCCAGACCTTGCTTGGCAATACTCAATGCTGCACCCGCAGAGCCTAATCCACCTTCAACCAGATGTTTAAAGTGTAGTGGATATTGCTTACGCCAGTTCTTTTCCTGTTGTGCTGCAGTAGCATGTACAGGATCGACTGCGCCTAAGGCTTCAGAAATAATGTTACGGCCGATTTTCGATGTGCTTGGTTTTTGTTGTGAAGCAGAAATGGGAAATTGAAGACCGTCTAGGGAAGTGGACATGCAAAATATCTCGCGACTTACAGCAATTAATATACAGATGTATACATTATCGCTGCTAAGTTGCTTCTTGGGTTGGCATTAAATTCCAGTCTTGAGCGTTAATTTATTACGAGATGTTTCAAGGAAAAAGGAAGCTCGAAACTTCCTTTTTAGTAATGGATTAAAAATTAATTCGCTGTGCCTTTGATCAGTCCTTCCAACATGAAAGCGGTATTGTCCAAACCCGCACCAGTGATGTACCAAGCATCAGCATTCACATAGATCACTTTTTTCTCTGCCAAGGCTTTGGCATTTTTTAGGGCAGGGTGTTTCTGAATATTATCCTGAGCGGTGTATTTCTGGGTATTCACTGCACCACGATCCAGGACAATGATGTAATCCGGATTCTTCTCAACGGCTGTTGTAATACGCTGAACATTTTTCTCCGCTGCTTTCAATGCTTCCGGAGAGTCTACTTCTGGACGGGGTGCATTTGACTGTTCAGAGGGGTCCAATACCGGTTTAAAACCTGCTAATTCATAAACAAAGCCAAAACGGTCATTTTCTGCATGTGGCATAAAATTTTCACCGACTGCAAACAGCATCAGTGCAGTTTTGCCTTCAGTCTGCTTTTTCAGTTGTTGCTGCAGCGTTGCGATTTTACTAAGCTTTTCAGTAGCAATGTTCTCTTTACCAAATGCACGTGCCAAGACATGGGCACGTTCCGTCAGATCGGCAATATATTGGCTAGTATCTGGAGAAAGATCTAAAGTCGGAGCAATACCTTTAACAGCCTCTGCTTTAGAAGCCGAACGGCCACCGACAATAATCAGGTCAGGTTTAGCAGTTTTTAGTACATTGAGATCCGGTTCGAACAGTGAACCAGCTTTGGTGAATTTGCCCTGCTGGTATTTGCTTAAATTGCCTGCAAAGCTTGCTGCAGGCACCAGCTGAGCTTCAAGCCCTAGTGCATTCAAGGTATCCAGTGCAGATAGGTCATATACTGCAATCTTTTTCGGAGCTTTTTTAAGTTGAATATTTTGGTCTTTATAGTCGAAAGTGACCTGTGCAGAAACTGTAAAAGAAGTTGTCAGTCCTAATATTGTGACAAGTGCTAAAGTCTTAAATTTCATGTTTATTCCTCTAAATTCGCGACAAGATTAGCATAATTTATAGAAATGAAAATCATTTTCATATGTGAGTAATTAAAAAAGGGATAATGGCTATCCCTTAATTATTCAAAACTTTAGAAGGGGATTTGAGTCAGTTTATTCAGGAAATGCGAAATAAGTCGTGGTTCCAGAATAATCGTCATCACCACACCATAAGCCGCACCCCATAGATGGGCACTGTGATTGATATTGCTGTTGCCGCGCTTGCCCGACCAGATACTATAGGCCACATATAAAACAGCAAAAATAATCGCAGGGACTGGAATAAAGAACACGAAAATCAGCTTCCATGGTTCAAACAGAATATAAGCGAACAGAACCGCGGATACTGCACCGGAAGCACCCAAGCTGGCCCAGCGCGCATCATTTTTATGTTTCAGATAACTTGGCAAAATCGCTGCAACCAGACCACCAAGATAAAACAGAATAAAGCCCAGATCATATAAATACTGGCGATAAAAACTTTCAATAATGCTGCCGAAAAAGAATAGCGTGATCATATTGAACAATAAATGCGTGCCATCTGCATGGATAAAACCATGGGTAATGAAACGGTCATATTGACCACGTTGCATGGCAGGCGGCCAGAAAATCAGACGATTCATTACCTTTTCTTTTGAAAAAGCAATAAAAGAAACAATACAGGTGATCAGAATAATAGTGACGGTATGATTAAAAGGTAAATCAAGCATATAAGTAATTCTGGTTCTATCTATTTGACAATAATCATGCCATTAAAACAAATCTAAAGTGCGACTTTTATAATAAATCCGACAATTTTGGTTGAATTTTTATAATTACCCCGCATCTTCAGTTAAAATAGCAGCTTCAGCTTGAGGAAATTATTGTTATGTCGACTGAGAACAGCAACACTCCGGTTGCAGAAGAAATTCCAAATCTTTTGATTACACCGACAGCACAAGAGTATTTAAAGGATCTATTGGACAAACAGGATACACCAGGTATTGGCGTACGTGTGTTTGTAGAAAATCCGGGTACACCGCGCGCTGAATGTTGCATGGCTTATAGTGCACCTGATGAGGTTGTACCTACAGACTATAAGCAGGAATATCCAGATTTTCCGGCCTATATAGACTCTCCGTCAATTCCATACTTGCTAGATGCAGTTATTGACTACAATAAAGACCGTTTTGGTGGTCAGCTGACTTTCCGTGCACCAAATTCTAAAGTGCCACGTGTGGGTCCTGATGCCTCTGTAGAAGAACGTATTACATACGTGCTTCAGTCAGAGATCAACCCGGGTCTGGCAGGTCATGGTGGTAACTGTGCACTGGTTGAAGTGGTTGAAGATCCTGAGCATGGCTTAACTGCGATTCTTAAATTTGGTGGTGGTTGCCAAGGCTGTTCAGCAATTGATGTGACTTTAAAACAAGGCGTTGAAACAACCTTGAAACAGCACATTCCTGAGTTGGCACGTGTCGTTGACCAGACTGACCATACCCAAGCTGAAGGTGCTTATTTCAAATAAGTCTCTAATAAAATTTAGCTTGTAAGAAATACCTCGAATGATCGGGGTATTTTTTTATTTGTATTTGATAGTGATAATAATTATCAATAGTGATTGTATTTGTAATTACTTTTGTTACAATGCGTCACAATTCCAGCAATATTTCTTCATAAATCAACTTTTGGGGCACCTTCGAATATGAGTAAGCCGTTTATGAAATCGACTTTGGCCTTTGCAGTGCTTTCAGCATTAGCTGTTTCAGTACAAGCACAAGACCAGGTAACTGAAGAACAAAAAGCAGCATTACAGACTGAAGCTACTAAATTGCAGACCATTGTGGTAACCACAGCGGGCGGTTTTGAACAAAATATTGCAGATGCACCTGCTTCTATTTCAGTCATTACCGCTGAAGAATTACAAAAAAAATCATATACAGATGTAATTGATGCTGTAAAAAATATGCCAGGTGTTTCTGTACAAGGCGGTGGCAATAATAAAGAGATTACAATCCGAGGTATGGGTGCAACCTACACGAAATACCTTGTTGATGGCAGACCAATTAGTGCCGGTAGAGCAGTGAATGGTAATGGTACAGATGGTGGGAAAATTGGTGCATATTTACCACCAATTGACATGATTGAACGGATCGAAGTCGTACGTGGTCCAATGTCATCACTTTATGGTTCAGATGCTATGGGGGGGGTAATTAACATTATTACTAAAAAAGCGTCTGCTAGTAATTGGCATGGAAGTATTTCTCCTGAATATACGAAGTCTGATAATGATTATGCAAATGATAGTTATGGCGTCAGCATGTATGTCACAGGCCCATTAATTCAAGATAAATTATCTTTAAGTATAGATGGTAACTTTCAGGGGAATGACGAAAGTGACTTTGTCGGTGGAGAAGGGCAAAAATCTGGTTCAAGTGAGTCTGAGAAGAAAGTTAGAAAGCTCGGTACTGAACTGGTTTGGAATGTCGATGAACATAACGATATTGGTTTGAGATATGATTTTACAGGGCAGCAGTACACCACAACACTGGGTAAAAGTGTGGATGTTGCCACTCAAGCCTCTATCAATGAAAATGAGAAAAATCTATATACCTTAACGCATAAAGCACGTTACGATAATTTTACCCTTGATTCATACTATCAAGATGAAACAACTAAAAAAGTTTATAGTGGTGCCGTTGCTGACGAAAAAAATGAAGAATTAAAAGTCTTTAATACACAAGGCTCATTCTTTTTGGGTAACCATGCATTAACAGTGGGTGGTCAATATCAAAAAGAAAAAATCACTGATACCACAAATGGTCTAGCCGATATTACTGGGGTCACTTCACTCGACCGTTGGTTATTTGCTTTATATGCAGAAAATGAGTGGAGCATTACCGATGATTTCGCTTTAACTGTGGGCGCCCGCTACAATAAAGATGAATACTTTGGTGGTGAAATTACACCGCGTGTCTATGGTGTTTATCATTTAACAGATGCTATAACTTTGAAAGGTGGTGTAAGTACAGGCTATAAGCAACCAACGATTAGCCAAATTTCAGAAGGTTTTGGTAGCAGAACAGGAAAAGGCAGTGCTGTCATCATTGGTAACCCTGATTTGTCTCCAGAAAAAAGCACGAGCTATGAATTCGGATTTAACTATTCGGCTCCTGAACTTGGCTTAACAAGCAGTTTAATGGTCTTTAAATCTGATTTTAAAGATAAAATTGTTGAAGATCGTTTATGTGACACGCCAGGAACAACAAATAGTTCTCCTGTAGAAGAATGGAAATGTTCGGCAAATGGCAAGCCATATCGATTTGTTAGCCAAATGAAAAACGTTTCCGATGCAGAAATGAAAGGTGCTGAATTCACATTAGACTATGATGTACTGGATAATCTTCACGCGAGTACAAGTTATACTTATACAAAAACTGAGCAAAAAAGTGGCGAATTTAAAGGCCAGCCTTTGAATAAAATGCCAAAACATATGCTGAATGTCGGTCTGAATTATGATGTTTCAGATACCTGGACGACCTGGCTGGACTATAATTACCGTGGCAAAACCAGTGATTATTTAAGCCGTACTTCTATGGATAATGGGACACCGGGATATGGTACTTTTGATGCCGGTGCAGTCTTTAAAGCGACAGATAACTTAAGTTTGACTGCTGGTATTTATAACATTGCCAATAAAGAAATTACCAATGGCGATTATGACATTGTACTTGATGGTCGTAGATACACCGTGGGTATGAATATCAAATTCTAATTCATAGATATGAAAAAGCCACTCTCGAGCGGCTTTTTTTAGTCTTCAATCTTTAAAATTTTTAAGGTATTTTCAGCATAATAGAATTTTTCTAGATAGGCACGGGCACGTTCACGCAAATAGCCCTGATGAATCATCTGCTGAATTATCGGTGTTAGCAATTCATTCAGCTCATATTGAATCAACGATTCATCAATATTCAGATCTCGTAATAACTGATCAAATGTATGTTCCTGATTGCGTACATACCAGGTATAAATCCCGTCATGCAGTTGCTGCTGTATATATTCCGTCTGGCGCATATGATCCCAGATTTCGTGCCCCAAACTCACCGTCTGGTTCAGATCCTGGGTTTCAATATAGTTCTTGAGCACGGACAGCGGCATGTCTTTGATCTTATGCCAAAGATTGGCCTGAAAATGGTATAGCTTGTCATCATCAAAGTGCTGGTTCAGCACATGCTCACTCATTTGGCTAAGTTTTAAAATATTTTTTTGCAAATAACGGGCAACTGTATTGTCCAGACTGGAATCCGTAACATTTTCCAGAACAGATTTTCCCATTTTCATGAAGCGGGAAACGCCCGGAACACTCTTGGCAATCACAGAATTATCCAGATAATCCTGAATCGAATGCTGGATCAGTTGCGTAATCATGGCTGAAAAAGCAGGATTATTCACCACCGCTTTGATCAGGCGCTGACGATGACCACTTTTGCTGGCCACATATTGTGCAATTTTATCAATGGTCAGTACCGGAATGACATCTGCAATTTTGGTCGTATCATTGGCTGGATGAACCAGTGCGAACCGGATATGTTCGGCAATCTGCTCAATCAGAAAAGAACTGGCAGCAGTATCCAGAATCTGCTTTTGTATTAGCTGATTGATCAGTTCACAGCTCCACAGATCTTTAAGCGTCTGCTTGCGCAACCAGAGATAAAACTCGTGAAACTCGCTTTGAATGGTTTCAGATTGAGAAAATACCTGATCAAGAAAATCAAGTTGAGCATCAATCAACTGCTCAATCATCGGATGTTTCTGCATAACTTCTCTGAAACTTAATTAAAAGGAATGAGTTTATCAGCTAGTGGATTTTTTAGGGTCTGTGTCTTGGCCAGGAAAGGCAAATAATGTTGGGCGACCTGTTTTTCTGCTTCCAGAATCGGCATATGACCAACATTATTTAAAATCACCGGAGTTTCAGCACGTTTTAATAAAGAATATAACTCTTTCACCACTTCGACATTAATAATCCGGTCCTGTTTTCCCCATAGAATTAAGGTAGGCGCTTCCACTGTACGGGTCAGACGGGCAAAGGTATCAGGCGTATACAGTCGGTTAAGCATTACTACCTGATCAATCGATTTGCTGGTTTGCTCAGAACGCGAAATCAGCAATTTTTCTTGTGCATGTCTAAGCTGATAAGGCATCGCTGGCGGATTCTGCATTAGCTGTTTGGAGACATCTTCCAGATCACCAGGTTTACTGACAATCAGGTCTTTGAGTGCATGCGGGTCTTTGGTATAAGGCGTATTTCCCATTTTATAGATGCCGGCACTATTCACTAGAAACAGGCTTTGGGTATCGAAAGGGTATTGTGACGCATAGACTGTCGCAATTGAGCCGCCTAGAGAATGGCCAGCGACATGCAGATTTTTTTCAATCTTCAGGGTTTCGACAAAGGTACGTAATTGCGAAGTGACATTGGGTACAGACAAATCAAAATCTGCTGGAACCCGGGTATCGCCATTGCTCGGCAAATCTGGAATGATGACATGATAATACGGGGTCAAAAACTGGGCGACACGATTCCAGTTGTCGCGTGTGCCTGCCAGACCATGAATCAGGATAATCGAGGGTTTGTTTTTTGCACCGCCTTCGCTATAACTCCAGGTCACATCACCGACTTTTAGAGTTTTAGATTGTAGACCCGCCTGGATGCGTTGCTGGCTCAGATACAGCTGTAAAACTTCGGCAGACTTGGCTTTCGGCGGTGTAAACAGATATTGGCTATGGCTCAGGCTAGATAGGCTAAGACCCAGAGCGACTAAAGTGGAATAGATAATTTTTGAGCGCAATTTTATTATTTTCTTCATTAGCACTGTCCCCTGAAAAAAACTGAGCAAAAACGCTCAAAATACTTCCGTGTTATCGATTTGCAATTTATAGATGAATCAAATCGTAATCTTTCACTTATTTTAAAGCATTCCTTAATATTGTACATCTGTTAATTATTAGCTTGAGCAGAAAAACTGCCCAAAAAACGTGATGAACTTCACAGAAAAATTATCAGAACAAGAAATCATCAAAGCGCTAAAAATTTTACAGCTAATTTTTTTTGCAAGTGACATTCAAAAAATCTAGCAGTAAGATATTCCCACTAAAAACATCGATGGTAAAAAAGAATGCTCACAGCTCAGGAAGCTATAGATCGTCTTAAAAAGGGTAACCAGCGCTTTGTCAATGGTGAAACGCAGCATTTAAAATTATTATCGCATCAGCAACGTGCTGAGATGGCAGAAAGTCAGGAACCATTTGCTATTGTTTTAGGATGTTCAGATTCACGTGTACCCGCAGAAATGGTCTTTGACCAAGGGCTAGGTGATCTGTTTGTCATTCGGGTAGCAGGTAATATTGTTGCACCGTCTCAAGTCGGCAGTGTCGAATTCGCAGCAGAAAGTTTTGGCTGTCCGATTGTAATTGTCTTGGGTCATACACATTGTGGCGCTATTCATTCAACAATTGAAGCATTAACCAATCCAGCAACGCCGCCATCTGCAAATCTGATGTCAATCGTGAACCGTGTACGTCCATCAGTTGAAATTCTAATGCAGACTGAACTGAAAGATGACCTGAATAAACTATCTAAACATGCAGTCCGTTCCAATGTATTTGCTTCAGTAAATCAATTACGTCATGGTTCTGCAGTTCTAGAAAGCCTGATTGCTAAAGGTAAGTTACAGGTGATTGGTGCAGAATATTCACTTGAAACCGGTGAAGTAACTTTCTTTGACTTCTAAGAAAATTTTAAGATTTGATTCAGTTAAAGGCGCCTTAGAGGGCGCCTTTAATATAAGGATAAGCATTATTTAATAAAATAGTCTGGGCTTTGGTGTTGGGATGAATCTGATCCTGTTGCATCAGACTTTTATTGCCAGCGACGCCTTGCATAAAGAAGGGTAGTAGTTTGACCTTATACTGCTGACTGACCACCTTATAGTTATTTTCAAAAGCCTTACTATATGCCTGGCCATAATTTGGTGGCATTTTCATTCCAAAAACAACCACATTCGCCTTGGCTTTCTGACTTTGTTGTACCAGAGCTGCTAAATTCTTTTGAATCATTTGGGGTGGCTGCCCACGCAGGCCATCATTCCCGCCAAGCTCAATCACCACAATATCTGGACGGTGCGTCTGTAGCAGTTTCGGCAGCCTTGCCAAGGCACCACTGGTGGTTTCACCGCTCACACTTGCATTGACCAATTTATGCTGTTTCGGATAGTGTTGGTCCAAACGCTTTTGTAATAAATGTACCCAACCTTGCTGTGGTTGCATGCCATAACCAGCACTTATACTGTCACCCACAATCATAATGGTCTTTGCCGACAGACTAAAAGGAATCAGGCATAGTCCAAAGAATACCAGGCAAGGCAATACACGATTTTTCTGATTTAGATCTTTCATATAGGACACGTATGATTCAAAGCAGCAACGATTCGACCATCATGCCACAAGCGATTATTTCTGCCCAGAAATTGACACAAAAGATACAACTTTCACAAAAACAACTGACTATTTTTGAAGATCTTTCGCTGGAAATTTTGACTGGAGAACAGGTCGCCATTACTGGGCGTTCCGGTTCAGGAAAGTCGACTTTACTGGGCATTTTGGCCACTTTGGATCAGGCTAGTTCCGGGCAGTTAACGGTTTGTGGAGAGCTGGTATCGAACTTAAATGAAGAACAGCGTGCTTTAGTCCGGCTAAAAAATATTGGCTTTGTATTTCAGTCTTTCCAGCTTTTACCTCATCTTACTGCGCTTGAAAATGTCATGCTGCCTTTACGTTTACAGCTAGATTTTAAATATAGTGATGCCGAACAAAAGGCGCTGGCATTGCTACAAAAGGTCGGATTAGACCGTCAGGCTCAGCAAACACCAAAAGTACTGTCGGGTGGGGAGCAGCAACGTGTCGCTATTGCCCGCGCATTGGTCAGTGAACCCAAAATCATATTTGCTGATGAACCGACAGGTAATCTGGATGGGGAAACCGCTCAGGAAATTGAACAGCTGCTCTTTCAGTTAAATCGCGAATTAGGCACCACGCTGGTTCTGGTTACCCATGATCCTGATCTGGCCCAACAATGCCAGCGTCATTTTGAACTGGTCAATGGTCAGCTGATTGAACATGCGAGTGGAGGCTGATATGCAGCATCTTTTTCGTCCTTTACTCAGACAAAGTTTTAATACGACAGGGATTTATCTGCTAATCATCGCGCTGACCTTAGCGATTAGTGCCACAACGGCACTAAAGTTCAGTAATGAACAGATTCAGAACGCCGTTGCTTTACAGGCAGCTGAAATGCTGGCGGGAGATTTGGTACTTTCTGATAATGAGCCGCTAGCTCAGGAATGGCGTGATCAGGCCAGGCAGCTCGATTTACAGCAATCTGAAGTCACATTTTTCAGTACGATGGCTTATACCAATGATCAGTTTGTCATGGTCAATGTTAAGGCTATTGATCAGGCTTTTCCTTTACGAGGAGAGCTACGGGTTCAGCCTGCAGCAGATAAAATCCAAGCGGGGAAAATCTGGCTGAGTTCACGGGCCATGGATCTGCTGAAGGTCAAACTGGGTGATGAACTGAATATCGCCGATGCCAAATTTAAGGTTACTGCAAAAATCGAGCAGGATTCGAATCAGGAGCTCGGTTTTTCTGGCTTTTCGCCGACTGTAATTATTGCTCAGTCAGAAGTGGCGCGCACCAATGCGATTCAGGTCGGTAGCCGGATTGATTACCGTTTATTAATGGCGGGTAATCCAGCCGATACCCGGCAATATGAAACCTGGTTCAAGCAGAAGATAAAATCTGAAAATGGAACTTCAGATGAAGCAGATGCTGGGGTTGAGGAACAAGAACTGGAACAGCAGGGCAGTCTGCGCTTACGTAATGCCAGCGAAGGCAATACCCGTTTAATGAAACCAATTGCCAATCTGGATACTTTTTTGCAACTGGCCAATATTCTCACCATTTTGTTATGCGGGATTGCCATTGCTTTAACTGCGCAGCGTTATGTGCAGCAGAATCAGGATCATATTGCCCTGATGCGCTGTATTGGCGCGACCAAAAATCAGATTCTAGCGGTTTATCTGGCTTTGCTAGGTTTAGTGCTTTTAATCGCCATGCTGATTGGTAGCGTAATAGGTGTAGCATTGGGTTATGGCTTATTGCAACTTATGCTACAGCTGATTCCAAACTTGCAGCTTGAGTTTTCTGCTACGGCCATGCTGCTGGGACCATTGCCAATTGCCATGCTGACCAGTGCTGTGGTGTTATTGGGCTTTGTCATGCCAAGTCTGTTTCAGCTCTTGAATACCCCTCCGATTCGGGTCATTCGTCAACAGGAAAAATCCGTCCATTCGATGTTGTGGATGTTACTGACCGGAACCTTAAGTCTGATTATTTTTAGTGTGATTTTAACGGAAAATATCGTGCTGACAGCTTGGGTGATTGGGGCCATTATCCTGCTTTGTGCCGTACTGTATTTTACGGTCTGGAGTATCTTAAAACTGCTGCGTAATCTGAAATCCAACCTGTCTGCCTATGTGCGGACACCGTATCAGACCGCTTTACAAATTACTGCTTTAGCTCTTGGACTCAGCTTGATCAGTGTGCTGGCTGTGCTACGTACCGACCTGCTTGATCGCTGGCAGCAACAGTTGCCGGAAGGGACACCCAACCAGTTTGTCTATGGTCTGCCGCCTTTTGACATGCCTGACTTAAAAGCTCAGTTAGAACAGAATGGCTGGAAAAGTACACCCTTGTATCCCAATATTCGCGGGCGTCTGGTGGCGAAAAATGATCATCCTTTTGCTGCTGAACTGGTCAAGCAGAGTAATACCTTAAGACGTGAACTGAATCTGACTCAATCGGACCGCTATCCTCAGGATAATGTCATTGTGCAGGGGGAGGCAGGATTGAAACAGCCGGGTGAAGTTTCGGTCGAAGCCAATACTGCACAAGAGCTGGGCATCAAACTGGGGGATAAGCTCAGTTTTAGCTTGCCTGAAGGCATACTTGATGCCAAAGTGGTGAATCTCAGAACGGTAGAGTGGGAAAGTTTTAGTCCAAACTTCTTCTTTATCTTTGCACCAAATACCATGGATGCTAATGCTGGCAGTTATCTGGGCAGCTTCTATGTACCGGAAATAGATAAAGATAAACTGGTGAATCTGGTTCAGCAGTTTTCCAATACGGTATTTATTGATGTCAGCCTGATTCTGGAAGAAATCAAACGGATTGTGAATGTACTGGTGCAGATCATTACCATTCTGGCTGTGCTGGTCAGCGTATCCGGTTTTCTGGTACTGATGGCCTGCTTAAACCTGCTTATGGATGAACGTAAACGTGAAGTGGCTTTGCTCCGGTCTTTTGGTAGTTCCAAACAGAAGCTGAAAACCATGATGAGTCTGGAAATCGGTTTTATCGGACTGTTCGCAGGGATTGTTTCATGTCTGTTTGCAGAAGTGATCAGCGCCATTGCCAGCTATAAGATGGATCTGATCATTCAGCCCCATTGGGAAATCTGGATTATCCTGCCTGTGTTTATGACAGTTTTGTGTACCCTGATCGGGCGTTATCGTCTGAGTTATCTTTCCGAGATTCCGCCCTTGCAAAGCCTGCGTGAGATGAATCAATAAGATTTATCTTGCGGGCTGATCCGCCAACTGCTGTTGTAGCATTTGTAAAATTTCCTGCCAGAGTGGGCGGATCGGTTCAAGCAGGGCCAGATTATATTGATACAGCACGACACAGGCAGCGACGCCGAGCAGTAAGGCAACCAGACTGACCAAACGGCCACGCTGCATTTTCTGACCGAGATACCAGAGCGCTGTTAGTCCGGCCCCCATGATCATGCCGCCAATATGTGCGGCATTGTTAATTCCGCTAATCATAAAGCCAATCGCCAGGTTAAGGCCCATGATCATTACCAGTGTCTTTTTATCCAGAATAAAAGGCTGACGGGGCAACATCGGCAGTAAAGACAGAACAGTCAGTGAGGCACCGAGACCCATGACTGCACCCGAAGCACCCGCACTAACACCCGGCAATAAGCCAGGATTGGCTACACCGCCTTCGATTAAGGCATAGCTGTCCTGGATGCTCATATAACCACTGAGTAAACTGCCCATCAGGCCGGCACAAATATAAAGACCTGTAAAATAGACCCGGCCAAAAATTTGTTCAGCGACACTACCAAAAATATACAGTGCCCACATATTTAACATCAGGTGAATTAAGCCAAAATGAAAAAACATGCTACTAAACAGGCGTATGGGTTCCGCTAAATACGTTAAAGGTGCATAATCTGCTCCCCAGCGAATGGCATCTGGAGAACTGGGCTGTGTGATATCCATACCATTCAGAACCTGCCAGCCAAACAGGCCGACATTGATGCAGATCAAGAGTGCGGTCATCCACCAGAGCTGCATTTCAAGTTTGCGATGTGTTGTTGGGGGAGAATTTTCAGGCATGCTATTTTTTTGCTGTGATTGTATATTTCGAATAAGCTTAACACGAAAAATTGAATTTTCAGGAGTAACGCGCTGACATGAAAGCCTTTCTGACCCGCACCCTTCTCGTGATTGTCAGTGTGATTTTACTTGTTCAACTGTGGATTTTTGCAAGTTTAGCCTGGTGGCGAACCAATCCGGTGAATACCACCATGATGATGCGGATTGATTATTGGACTGAGTCCTCCAAGCCCATTCAACATCAGTGGCGCCCTTATGATGAAATCAGTACCAATCTGAAACGGGCGGTAGTGACTGCAGAAGATGGAAAATTCATGCACCATCATGGCTTTGACTGGGATGGTATTCAGACTGCGCTCAGCCGTAACAAGAATGAAGGCCGTGTCGTAGCCGGTGGGTCAACCATTTCCCAGCAGCTGGCTAAAAACCTGTTCCTCGTCAACAAGCGTTCATTCCTGCGTAAAGGTCAGGAAGCTGTTGCGACCTGGATGATGGAACGTATGTGGTCTAAAGAGCGTATTCTGGAAGTGTATCTTAACTCGATTGAGTTTGGAGACAATATCTACGGGGCAGAAGCTGCAGCCAAACATTATTTCGGTAAGACTGCAGAGAGCCTGACGCGTGATCAGGCCATCTTCCTGGCAGCGATTCTCACCAATCCAAAATATTTTGAAGATCATCGTAATGCATCAGCCCTAAAAGCACGTAAACGTATGATTCAGCGTTATATGCGCTATGCTGAAATCCCTTAAATAAAAATATCAAGATAAAGCCCAAATATTTGGGCTTTTTTTATGAAAATGTCATTAATTTGAAGCATACTAAAAGCAATAAGTAAGACTTGAAAATAGCGTAGGTTTGATATGAATACGGCAGCCAGTACGACTTCGGCACCAACCGAATATACTTATAATGATCGTTACATTAATCGTGAACTGTCTATTCTGGATTTCCATTTGCGAGTGCTGGAACAGGCGGTCGATCCTCTGCATCCTTTGCTGGAACGCATGAACTTTCTTTTGATTTTTTCACGTAATCTGGATGAGTTTTTTGAAATTCGTGTGGCTGGCGTCATGGAACAACTGGATTTGGGCAATGAAAGTCGCAGTCCGGATGGTTTGACGCCAAAACAAGTATTAGAACAGATTGCCGAAACTGCGCATGCCGCCATTGAACGTCAGTACCGTATTTTAAATGAAGAGATTTTGCCGAAACTGCGTGAGGAAGATATCTGTTTTCTGCGTCGTGGAGAGCTAACACCGGCACAATCGACCTGGGTGAAAAAATATTTTCAGGAGCAGGTTGCGCCAGTTTTAACGCCCATTAGCCTTGATCCGGCACATCCATTCCCACGATTGGTCAACAAATCTTTAAACTTTATTGTGACGCTAGAAGGGAAAGATGCCTTTGGCCGTCAGATTGATCTTGCGGTTGTTCCTGCGCCACGTTCATTGCCGCGTGTGGTGCGTTTACCGGATGAACTGACTGATGGTAAAGAACATCATGTGATGTTATCCGCCATCATTCATGAACATGTGTCTGACCTGTTCCCGGGCATGACCGCGACGGGATGTTACCAATTCCGTGTTACCCGGAATGCCGATCTGGCCTTAAATGAAGATGTTGAAGACCTGGCCAAAGCCTTAAAAGGCGAGCTAAGTTCGCGCCGTTTTGGTCGTGCAGTCCGTCTGGAAGTGACTGAAAATTGTCCGCAGCATATTTATGAATATTTGTTGGAAGAATTTGATCTGGATGAAGACCAGCTCTATAAAGTCGCAGGACCAGTTAATCTGGCGCGATTACTGTCCAACTTCAAACGTCCACATTTACGTTATGATTCACATACGCCAATTCTGCCTAAAGTACTAAAAAAATCTGAAAATGTTTTCAGTGCCATGCAGAAGCAGGATATTTTGCTACATCATCCATTTGAATCTTTTGCTCCAGTGATTACGCTGTTACGTGAAGCGGCACGAGACCCTCAGGTGCTGGCGATCAAGCAGACACTGTACCGCAGTGGTCCAGATTCCGAGATCGTGCAGGTGCTGGCAGAAGCGGCCCGTAACGGTAAGGAAGTGACTGCAGTCATCGAGCTACGTGCACGTTTTGATGAAGAATCCAATATTGCAGTTGCCAACGTACTGCAAGAGGCGGGGGCTGTCGTGGTCTATGGCATTGTTGGCTATAAAACCCATGCCAAAATGATTCTGGTGGTACGCCGAGAAAATAACAAGTTGGTGCGTTATGTGCATTTAGGAACCGGAAATTATCATGCGGGCAATGCACGGATTTATACCGATTATGGCTTGTTAACCACAGACAAAGATCTGTGTGAAGATGTGCATCGTATCTTCCAGGAATTGACGGGAATGGGGAAAATGGCCAAGCTGAAAAAGCTGCTCCATGCTCCATTTACCTTGCATGCCCAGCTCATCAACTATATTGATAATGAAATTACCAATGCCAAAGCGGGCAAGAAAGCTCAGATTATCGTGAAGGTGAATGCTTTAACTGAGCTGCAACTAATCAATAAACTTTATGAGGCTTCACAAGCGGGCGTACAGATTGACCTAATTATCCGCTCGATTTGCTGTCTACGTCCAGGCTTGCCGGGACTTTCAGAGAGTATCCGGGTACGTTCAATCGTCGGCCGTTTCCTTGAACATACACGCGTGTTTTATTTTAGCAATAATGGCAATTCCCGCATTTATTGCTCAAGCGCGGACTGGATGGATCGTAACCTGTTTAATCGTGTAGAAGCCTGTTTCCCGATTGAAGATGAAACATTGAAGAAACGCATTTACCAGCAAGGTTTATTAAATTACCTGAAAGACAATCAGCAGGCCTGGTTGTTACAAGGAGATGGAACCTGGGTGCGTGCCCAAGTTGCAGAAGGTGAACAACCGCATAATGCACAGCGTACCTTGCTGGAAACCTTTAAATAACTCTATGCAAACTAAAAAGGCTGATAATCCAGCCTTTTTTATATTTTGTTAATTTTGAGAATGGATAAATGGATTCGCGAGTTTTTGATAAATTTTACGAATAGCAGCATAAATCTAGTAATCGTGCAGACTTAATCTGTTTTGAATTTCGGCCAAAGTCAGGTCTTGGCTGAAATACTTTAAAATTTGTACTTCAGTCTGATTTAAAAGATGTATCGTTGTTTCCTGACTCACTAAATAACGGGCTAATTCAAGATGTAAATTGGCACCACCTCGTAGGATGATTTTCAGGCTTGCTACTATTTTTGAAACAGGATGCGATGCAATCAGATATCGCTCCACGCCAGATGACAAGAATAAATTAATCATTTCAGGTGAATCATCAGCTAAAACTGCAATCAGATGAGGAATCTGGATCCGGGTTTGAATCGTATACAGATGATTGAGTTGGGCTTTCTCATGAATCTCATATAGCACTAGATTGGGAAGATACTGTTCAATATGGGATTGAGCAGACAGATGATCGGTATAGGAGACAGCATATCCGGTTGATAACCGAGCTGTAGCAATGCAAGATCAAGATTGGAAGAGAGCGGTGGTGGATAAGGTTGCACCAATAATACGGGTGCGGGCAAAAATGAGACCAAAGAAATCTTATCCTGAGAGTAATTAATATACATATGTATTTTGGCTTAAATTATTCTAACTGCCAATCCCAAGAAATATGGATTTAATTTTTATATATTATAAATAGTTAAAGTTTAAAGATTAGTTTTTGGATCATTTTAATTGACTAAATGTATAAAAATTTACTGTATCAGAAGACGCAGGCAAGAAAAAAGGAGCAATCTAAGTGCTCCTTTTTTATTAGGACTTAATTAAGCTGCATCGTGGGCAGTGATTTTTTGCAAAATTTGTAATAACACATCGAATTCGCTTTGTAGCGGTGTGCTCTTACGAGTGACCAGCGCCAGAGTACGGCTTGGTGCAGCATTGATTGGATTAATACGCAGATCCGGATTGGCTTTGATCATATTGGTATGCAGTGCAATTTCTGGCAACAGGGTAAAACCAAGATCAGCAGACACCATTTCGATCAACGTCGGTAATGAACTTGCTTTCAGGCGATGATCATTTTTGCGCTCACCAATCGGACAGGCACTTAATGCATGATCACGCAAGCAGTGACCTTCTTCAAGCAGCATCAGGCGAGACAGATCCAGATCTTCCAGAGATTTGGCTTGAGCCGCATTCTGGTCAGATTTGTGATGTACCAGATACAGATTCTCTTTGGCAATTTCAGCAACTTTCAGGCTACGGGTATCGAAAGGCAGCGCTAGCACTACCATATCCAGATTACCATGCTCCAGTTTCTCTACAATTTTCTCACTTTGAGCTTCATGTAAATGTAGCTGGATTTTCGGTAGCTGCTGATGCACTTCATCCAGAAATTGCGACAGGATGAAAGGGGCAATGGTTGGAATAACGCCAAGATGCAGATCACCGGTTAATGGTTCACTCATTTCACGACTTAAACGCATTAAGTCCTGAGCATCAGCCAGTAGAACACGGGCACGTGCAACCACTTGTTCACCAAGCGGCGTTAAACGTACATTCTGGCGATCGCGTTCAACAAGAACGCCACCGAGTAAACGCTCCAGCTCCATAATGCCGCCAGACAAAGTTGACTGGGTAACGAATGAGCGGCGAGCAGCTTCTGTAAAATGCAGCGTCTCAGACAGTGTTACGAGGTATGACAGCTGTCTTAGGGATGGTAATGCAGCCATAGTGTCCTAATGTTTATGATTTAAAATGATCAGCAAATAATTCGCTAAGATATGGAATAAAATGCGGAGGGATATCATGCCCCATTCCATCAATTAATTCAAATTTAGCCCCTGAAATTGCTTTTGCAACAGCCTTACCATGACTAGGAGGCAGCAATCTGTCACGAGCACCATGAACCACCAGGGTCTCTTGTTGGATTTGCTTGTCCAGTTGCAGCAATGAACCCGTACATAATATTGCTAAAAACTGTTGAAGTACACCCGCTGGATGGTAACTTCGCTTATATAGCTTACGGGCGGTCTGAATCGCTTCCAGATGATTCACATAACCCGGCGAGCCAATAATGTTAAACAGTTTCAAGCTATGATCAACAATGCCATCTTCATCTGTGGAAGCGGGTTTGTCAATTAAACTAAAGAGTTGCTTTGGAAAAGGCGGGGGTAACAGTGGCTGGTTATTACTGGTAAACAGTAAGCCCATTTTTTTAACTTTATCAGGATAACGTGCGGCCAGAATCTGGGCAATCATGCCGCCCATAGAGGCACCGAGCACATAGACCTGACCCAGTCCCATTTTTTCAATCAGAAGATGTACATCATCTGCCATATCATACAGTGTATAAGGCGCGCCCTGATTGCCTAAACCCAGTACAAAACGGCTCATCATTTTTAAAGTGTTTAAGCGAGGCTCTTTATGGTGAATCTTGGAAGATAAACCAATATCCCGGTTGTCAAAACGCACCAGATGATAGCCCTGATCAATGAGGGATTTACAGAAGAAGTCCGGCCAGTACAGCATCTGTGCCCCAAGCCCCATAATTAGCAGAATAGTCGGGTGTTCAGGATTTCCTCCGACTTCCACGTGCAATTCGATGCCATTGCCAAGATCGACCTTGGTTTCACGCATGAAAGCGGTATACGGAGAATGATTGAACTGCAGGGCACTATGCATGATATATTTCCTGATTAAAGGACATTTCGCTTAAAAAATGTCCTTTGTATTAAACATCTAAACTGTAGCTGGAATCAAGTCAGGAACCTGCTTGGTCAATGCCAGGCGTTGTTTGGCAGCAGTGGCACCAAGCAGGACAAAACCACGTAAAGTACCGCTGGCATCAAAGGCTTTGGCCAGCATACCGTCATCAAACTCTTCATTTTCCCAAGTTACTTCGACATCAACCGGAGCAGGAAGGACAGTCAATGGCGCAGCTGGGGTTTTGACCGCTACAGGCATCGCTGGATAGTGGACTGCTGTATGTTCACCATTCAATGTTTTAGATAGGGCTCGGGCCTGCTGCATGATTGGCATCACATAGGGCAAAAGCATTCCATTTACTTCCGCACAGTCGCCTACTGCATAAATGTCCGGTTGATTGGTTTCTAGTTTTGTATTTGTCAGAATCCCGCGACTAATGTGAATATCGGCTTCTTTTGCGACAGAAATATTCGGCTGTAAGCCCACAGCAGACAGCACCACATCAGCAACTACCGACTGGCCATTGGCAAGTGTGACCAGATAATCACCATTTTCAACTTTAGAGACTTTTTCGACTGTTGTCCCCAGTACAAAATGAATGCCCGTCTCTTCAAGATTTTGCTGGAAAGCATCTGCGACATGAGCTGGTAATAAGCGACCTAAAGGCTGGGGTGCTAGATCAATCACGGTGACCTGATGATTAGTATGCTGCAAGTCATTGGCAAATTCACAGCCGATCAGGCCTGCGCCTAGAATCACCACACGTTTATCTTCACGGGCTGCCAGATTATGACGGAAAGCTTTATAGTCAGTCAGGTTATTCACCATATGAATATCGTCGCTCGCATCACCAGCAATGGCCAGGCGTACTGGATTAGCACCCACAGCCAGCACCAATTTAGAATAATCCTGTGAGCTTTCCTGACCGTCTTTTTCTAAAGTGAGCTGATGCTGTTCAGGATGAATCGCTTTGACCCAAGTGTTTTTTTCGATGCACATTTTCAGCTGCGTTGACATTTTTTCTGCATCACCCAAAGGGATATGTTCTGGTGCTTTGTTTCCTGCTAAAGCATTAGAAAGCGTAGGTTTTGCATAATTAGTCGCATCATCAGCACAAATCATGAAAAGTTCATGGTCTGGGTTGAGTTTGCGAAACTCACGTGCAACAGCATAACCCGCCATGCCCGAACCAATGATGACGATAGGATGCATACGATTCTCCATGCTTTTTTAAATTAGTTTTTTTCAGGTATAAAGGACATAAAAAAGACCATTCAATATGGTCTTTAAAAGAACATGATTAGATTTCAATCATTTCAAAATCGACTTTAGAAACACCACAATCCGGACAAGTCCAGTCATCAGGAATATCTTCCCATTTGGTTCCAGGAACGATTCCGTCCTCAGGCCAACCTTCTGCCTCGTCATAAATCCATCCACAAACGATGCATTGATATTTTTTCATATAACTCTCCAAAACTGACCAACTGTAGCTGTCAGCTTAAAATCCACAAATGGCAAGACCCTAAAGAATATGACTTTTAATAGTAAACATATTTGGCTAAATTTTTACGCAGTTCTATTCATAAAGTAAAGCGAATAAAAGTTTAATCAGTGAAATTAACAGCAGAAAGGTCAGTCTCTAGATATTTCATTACTAGAAATATATTTAAGGTTAGGCAAAGAGTTGTATTTTTAGTTTTATAAACACTCTTCTGGCTTAGATTTTAAGTTGTAGACCAAAGTCGGGCAGAAAATATGATTAAAATCAGATAACTTAGACTCAGCAAAGTCTTTATTAAATATTTTTAAAATAAATTTAGTTATGTAAATCAATTGCTTATTATTGTTTTTTGCTTTATTATTGCACAGTCGTTGTTGTTACACATTGTTAATTTAGTTTAAAATTCAGCTATTCCCTTCCTTGTTTAAAGATCTCCCATGAGCAATTTGTCTACTACTCTGTGGTCTCACATTCGTACTGTCCAGAATTTTCCAAAACCAGGCATTTGTTTCTTCGATTTGACTCCATTATTCATGAATAATCTGGGGCCATTAACTGAGGCTTTGATTGCCAGCATTCCTGAAGAAAAGCTAGCTGAAGTAGACAGCTTTGTGGCAGTGGAAGCACGTGGTTTTGTGCTGGCAAGCCTGTTGGCGCAGCTTACGGGCAAAGGCTTATTACTGGTTCGTAAAGCAGGTAAATTGCCGCCTCCAGTGGTAGGTGTAGGTTATAGCCTTGAATATGGTCTGGACCGTCTGGAAATGTCTGCAGAAGTTCAAGGACAAAAAGTGATTATTGTGGATGATGTTCTGGCAACTGGCGGTACATTAAAAGCAGTACATGAGTTGGCTGAAAAATGTCAGCATCAGGTTCTAGGTGCGAGCATCTTCCTTGATCTGCCAGATTTACACGGTGAATTAGGCTTGGACATCTGGTCAGTACTTGACGATAAATCTCAGCCTGAAGCTGCAGTTGCTTAAGTCTGGATGATCAAAAAAGCCCCAACTATTGGGGCGTTTTTATTGCCGGATAAAATGATATTCAATTTCCTGAATCAGGTCGTTAATCTGTTCGGGATATTCCAGACGATGATGACCACCTTCAATGACATGAATTTGCATATAGTCTTCAAGCTGTGCCTGTGTTGCATGCATATCCAGAATTTCATCACCTAATTCCAGATAGGCCATTTGCGGAATATCATGCTGCAAATCACTGTCACAAATCGCAGGATAATCATCGCGGAAATTCGGTAGCAAGCTAGGATTCGCGATCACACAAGGGATCTGATGAGCTTGTGACATTTTTAGCGCCCAATAACCGCCCAGACTGTGTCCGACCAGAATATCCGGTTTAATGGTTTCAACCATTTCGTGGTAGAAATCGGCTACCGACTGGTAGCTCAGATTGCGATAATCCACATCTATACAATATTTATGCATTGAATCAATTGCATGAAATTTCGTGGACTGTTTTGACGAATCCAAGCCATGAAAAAACAATATTTTAGACATATTTTTACTCATTTTTATCGGACATGGCAAAGTCGTGGTCAGGGTGTTAAAACACCACCTTCTAATATGGTCATTATTGTAAAACGTCTATTTTGAGGAAGCAGTTAGCTATTGGTCTAAGCTGATACTGGATATAAAGGCATAATTTGTGCAGAAGGTTGGGATCTTGGACTTTCATCTAATAAAAGTTTGGCAATATTTTTAAAAAACCAATCATAAAATTCGAAACTGAAAATAATGCAAATCTTTTGCCTTTAAGAATTTCATATATCCAGAAATTTTTCTCAAGAAAAGCCGCGTGTGGGAAGTCTTTACGCTACGATTTGATGCAGATTTCTGCTATTCTATGCAACTTCTATTTTTTAACTAATCTTATCCGAGGCAGAGATGACGCAAAATAACGCTCAATCGACTTCTGAACAAATCATTTCCGAAAACGATTTAATTGCACAGCGTCATGCCAAGTTAAAGCAGATTCAAGACCACGCAAAAGAAACTGGTGTTAGCCCATGGCCAAACACATTTAAACGTGAACATTATGCGCAAGACTTACAAGACCAGTTTGCTGATAAATCTAAAGAAGAAATTGAAGCTGGTGAACACGTTCATGTAAAAGTAGCAGGTCGTGTGATGTTGAACCGCGGTTCATTTATCGTGATTCAGGATATGACCGGGCGTATTCAACTTTATGTTCCACGTAAAGAACTAGAGCCAGAAGTACTTGCAACGATCAAAGGCCTGGATCTGGGCGATATTATTGCGGTTGAAGGTTATATTGGTCGTTCTGGTAAAGGTGACTTGTATGTTCATATCGAACATTTTGAACTACTGACAAAATCATTACGTCCACTTCCAGACAAGTTCCACGGTTTGACTGATACTGAAGTGAAGTATCGTAAACGTTATCTTGATCTGATCGTGAATGAAGAAACCCGTAAAACTTTTGAAGTTCGTGCCAAAGTTGTTGCCGGTATTCGTAGTTTCCTGAACGATAAACGTTTTATGGAAGTTGAAACCCCGATGATGCACGTGATTCCAGGTGGAGCATCTGCGCGTCCATTTGAAACCCATCACAATGCACTGGATATGCCGTTGTTCCTGCGTATTGCACCTGAGCTTTATTTGAAACGTCTGGTTGTGGGTGGTTTTGAACGTGTGTTCGAAATTAACCGTAACTTTCGTAACGAAGGTGTTTCTACTCGTCATAACCCTGAATTTACTATGATTGAATTCTATCAGGCTTATGCAGATTACAAAGACCTGATGGAATTGACTGAACAAATGCTGGAAAAACTGGCAATTGATATTCTAGGTACCACTGATGTGCCTTATGGCGATGAAGTCTTTAGCTTCAAAGGGCCATTCAAGAAAATTTCAATGTTTGATGCCATTCTTGAACACAATCCACAGTTCACTCCAGAAAATGTCAATGACCGTGAGTTCCTGGCAAAATTTATTCAGGACGAACTGAAAGAACAGGTAAAACCAGGTTTTGGTCTGGGCAAACTGCAAACAATCGTATTTGAAGAAACGGTAGAAACTCAACTACGTCAGCCTACATTCGTGACTGAATATCCAGCAGAAACTTCACCATTAGCACGCCGTAATGATCAAAACCTGCATATTACCGATCGTTTTGAATTCTTTATCGGTGGTCGTGAACTGGCAAATGGTTTCTCGGAATTAAATGACCCGATTGATCAGGCTGAACGCTTCCAGGCGCAGGTCGCTGAGAAAGATGCGGGTGATGATGAAGCAATGCACTATGATGCTGACTTCATTGAAGCCTTGGAATATGGTCTGCCTCCTACAGCAGGTGAAGGAATCGGTATTGACCGTCTGGTGATGATCTTTGCGAATGCTCCAAGTATCCGTGATGTGATCTTATTCCCGCATATGCGTCATAAACACTGATGACTTCTTCGAAAAAAGGCAGTTTTTAAAACTGCCTTTTTTTATGTGTTCAGTATTTATTTTAAATAAAATTATAACCCAGCATTATTTCATTCTATTTTTTACATTTGTGATTTCATTTTTGTATTTTTATCTCATTTCTTGAAGCGATTTATTATTTTAAAAGTCAATTAAATCCAAGGTTTCATATTATACTGATACAGTTTCGCCATTGAATATTGTTTTTGAAATATCTATGGTTAGGCAAAAATAAACTTGAGAATATTGATCCCATGTTTCTAAAAAAACCATTATTAAGTGCACTTCTTACGACACTTTCGCTTCCTGTTTTTGCTCAAGGGCTGGTTCTGAATGATGCAAATCTTCGTACTGACTTGAACTGGTTAAACCAGCAAGGGGTGATCCAGATCAGTACCTCGACTTGGCCGCTCAGTGGTGATGAAATTCAACGTGCTCTATCCAATGCACAAGTGAGTAACAAAGTACAACAACGTGTTATTGATTCAGTTCTGGCAAAATTAACAGCAGACAATCAGCAGCTCAAAGTAGGCTTATTTGCGGAAAGTGATCCAAAAGATATTCCTCAAGCCTTTGGCGATCAGCAAAAGGCACAATTTCAGGCAGCTTTAGAGTTTAATGCAGGTGGCGAAAACTGGGATGCCAAGCTCCGAGTTAATGCCGAAAAAGATCGACAAATTGAGAATGATCAGGATGTGAATCTGGAAGGATCTTATCTTGCAGGGAAACTCTGGAATCAATGGCTGATTGCTGGCCAAATTCCGACCTATTGGGGTCCAGGACATGATGGCAGCTTGATTCGTGGCGATGCTAGCCGCCCAGTATATGGTTTTATGGCACAGCGTGCAGAACAAACAGCTTTTGAAACTAAATGGCTGTCCTGGATTGGACCGTGGCAATATCAGGCTTTTGCAGGACAATTGGATGATTATACTGCCGTTCCAGATGCCAAACTTATTGGGCTTCGTGTAACTGCCCAACCTTTATCTTACTTGGAGCTAGGTGCTTCTCGTGCGATTCAGTGGGGTGGGGAAGGACGTCCTGAAAGCTTAAGTTCACTATGGGATGCTTTTGTCGGGAATAAAGATAATGGTGGTACGGATGAACCTGACCCATCGAATCAGATCGCTGGTTTTGATGCACGTCTGAATCTGTTTCCTTTGACACAGGTGCCTATGGGCTTCTATGGGCAATATGTTGGTGAAGATGAAGCAGGTGGTCTCCCTGCGAAGAAAATGTATCTGGCTGGGATAGACTATTCTGCAACTGTAAGAAATATGCCATATCAACTTTATACAGAATGGGCAGATACACGGACTAACGGCAAGGTGCGCGGTATTTCTTATAGCCATACCAATTATACTGATGGCTTTTATCAGCATGGTTATCCGCTGGCACATGCTTTAGGTGGTGATGCGCAGATGGTTTCAGTAGGTGGTGATATCCGTGTTGATCCGATGAACCGCTTATCAGGCCGGGTATTGTTTGCTGAAGTCAATCAGTCTGCACGTGCAAGTGCAAATAATGCTGCTTTTGCTTTTGATGATGAAATTAAAGCATTAGATGTCACCTGGTCGCATTATATTCGTCCAGAAATGCCACTTAAAATTAATGCCTGGATAAGTGACTCAGATGTAAATGGTCAAGATGGCGGTGCTTCTATTGGAATTGAAATTCCATTAGAAAAAGGCTTGTTCAAATATTAATATTCAAGAACCAACAACAAAATCCTGCTCATCTGGCAGGATTTTTTTATATTTTAAAAAATTACAGACAAAAAAAACGCAATGATTGGGGTTGTCATTGCGTAGAAAAAGGAAGTTTCTTTCAAAACTAAATCAAGATTAACTGTGGAGAGAGTTAAATTTGATTGCTTACTGTATGTAAGTATATTAGGACTCATTCTCATGTGACTCATCAGTATTCATGTTAATAGATGTTAAGTAAGGTTAAAACTATGAAGAATCTGTGTGGAAACATGCCTTATTTTTGCGCATTTTGAACTTACATAAAAAAGCCCCTCATATGAAGGGCTTTTTTTTAAAAATATTGTCTAGCTTAGAAATGGAAAACGCCTAAGCCTGTTTTCACTTCATCTAAAGTGGCCTGTGTAATATCACGGCATTTATCTGTACCCGTTTTCAAAATATCCATGATGTAATCCGGGTCTTTAGCCAGTTCCATACGACGTTCACGAATTGGACCGATCAGCTCTTTTAGAATACCTTCCAGACGTTTTTTTACTGTACCATCACCTAAACCACCACGGCGATAATGTGCTTTCAACTCTTCCAGTTCCTCTTTATTGGTGTCGAAAGCGTCCAAGTAAGTAAATACCACATTACCTTCAACTTGACCTGGATCTTCGATGCGCAGGTGATTCGGATCGGTATACATCGCATTGACAGCTTTTTTGATATCTTTATCAGAAGCATCTAGAACAATGGTATTGCCTAATGATTTAGACATTTTCGCTTTGCCGTCAAAACCTGGTAAGCGTCCCACATTAGAAAGCAGCGCCTTACATTCAGGCAGTAATTCACGGCCAATCTGACGGTTAAGGCGACGTACGATTTCATTGGTCTGTTCGATCATTGGAATCTGGTCTTCGCCTACTGGAACTACAGTGGCTTTAAAGGCTGTGATATCTGCTGCTTGAGCCACTGGATAGCATAAGAAACCTGCCGGAATATCACGCTCGAAACCACGCATCTGAATTTCAGATTTAATGGTCGGGTTGCGCTCTAGACGTGAAACTGTCACAAAGTTCAGATAGAGCATAGTCAATTCGTTTAAGGCTGGCAGGCAAGACTGAACACAGATTGTAGTTTTGGTTGGATCAATGCCGACAGCCAGATAATCTGTCGCCACTTCAATAATATTGCGACGTACTTTTTCAAAGTTATCTGCATTATCTGTCAGGGCTTGAGCATCAGCGAGTAACAAATGTTGATGGTGAGAATCTTGTAAACCTACGCGAGAGCGTAATGAACCGACAAAATGGCCAAGGTGAAGCTGTCCGGTAGGACGGTCGCCAGTCAAAATTACTGGACGATTATCTTGATTACTCATTATCTATTCCAAAAGTAGTTTGTACTACATCTATATTTTAACGAATGGCCACATTGTACGGCATTCTGTTTTTGAATGTCAGCCAGAAAAAAAGTCGTAGTAAAAAAATCTTATTAATTAAACAAGTGAATACAATATTTTTTAAATATTTTCATTAAAATATGTCTAAAGATGATAAGGATAGCAAGAATGGCGAGCAGCTTATTAATATTATTGGATGATATTGCGACTGTTTTAGACGATGTTGCCGTGATGAGCAAGATGGCTGCAAAAAAGACAGCAGGTGTCTTAGGAGATGACTTGGCATTAAATGCCCAACAAGTCAGTGGTGTACGGGCAGAACGTGAACTTCCTGTAGTGTGGGGAGTAGCGAAAGGTTCTTTTATTAATAAGCTGATTCTTGTTCCTTTGGCTTTACTTATTAGTGTGGTTGCGCCCTGGTTAATCAATCCTTTACTGATGATTGGCGGTTTGTTTCTCTGTTATGAAGGCGTAGAAAAAGTTCTGCATAGCTTAAAGCATAAAAAAGCAAAGACTGAAGAAGACGCTGAGGCTGAATTCACTACGATCGAAACCGATTTGGCCACATTTGAAAAAGAGAAAATTAAGGGTGCGATCCGAACTGACTTTATTTTGTCTGCGGAAATTGTAGTGATTTCTTTGGGCACCGTGGCAGCCGCAGCTTTTACCACCAAGGTCATCGTACTGGCAGGGATCGCCATATTAATGACAGTCGGGGTGTACGGCTTCGTTGCCATGATTGTTAAAATTGATGATTTAGGTTTGTACCTGACTAAACAAGTATCTAGCTTCAAGCAAAGTATAGGCCGTGGATTACTGGCTTTTGCCCCTAAATTGATGAAAACCCTGACGATTGTAGGTACGATTGCGATGTTCTTGGTCGGTGGCGGGATTATTGCACATACCATTCCATGGTTTCATCATTTCACTGAAGATTCAGTTGAGTATGTAGAGCATATTCCTAGCCTAGGAAGTATCGTAGGGGCTGTTACGCCTACATTAATTAATCTGGTGATTGGTTTTGTGGCAGGGTTAATTGTATTTATCTTGATTGGCTTTATTCAAAAAATCAGATCGAAACCAAAGCAGGCATAAATTAGGCCCGTTAAAATAAGCTGACTTTAAACTATAAGGAATCTCACTATGCGCTGGAAAGGACGTCGTGTTAGTAGCAATGTAGAAGACCGTCGTGGCGGTGGTGCCAAAGCCGGTGGAATCAGTATTCTCGGGTTGATTATTGCTTTCGTGGCCTGGAAGTTTTTTGGCGTTGATCCACAGCAAGCCTATCAAACCACCAAGCAGGTCACGCAAGGTGTTTCTAGTGCAGAAACACGGGGTCTGGAAAATCCAACGCCAGAGCAGCAAGAAGCAATCGATTTTGTAGGAACTGTGCTTGCCGATACAGAAGATACCTGGTCTCAAATATTTCAGCAGCAGCTGAACCAGCAATATACTGCACCCAAATTGGTTTTATTTAGTGGGGTAGTAAATTCTGGTTGTGGTACAGCGCAATCGGCCATGGGACCTTTCTATTGTCCGGCAGACCAGAAAGTTTATATTGATACAGCATTCTTTAAAGATATGCGTACTCAAATGGGAATCAGCGGGGAACAGAACTCAACCGAGTTATCTCGCAATGATCAGGCAGGTGATTTTGCTCAAGCCTATGTGGTAGCGCATGAGGTAGGTCATCATATCCAGACCATTTTAGGTATTTCTTCACAGGTACAGCAGGCACGTCAACAAGCTACTCAAGCACAGGGCAATCAGCTTTCTGTACGACAAGAACTACAGGCTGATTGTCTGGCTGGGGTATGGGCTTATCATAACCATGAGCGTACGCAGTTCCTGGAGCAGGGTGATGTGCAGGAAGCAATGGATGCGGCACACAAGATCGGTGATGACTATCTGCAGAAAAAGGCACAAGGCCATGTCGTACCGGACAGCTTTACGCATGGTACCAGTGCACAGCGGGTAAAATGGTTTAATACCGGCCTGAAATCAGGTCAGATGTCTGCTTGCGATACTTTTAATCAAAATATCTAAAATTAAAGATCAAAAAAGGGGAGCAAATGTTCCCCTAATGATTGAATAGTTATTTTTCCAGAAAACGACGGAAGTTTTTCAAAATCTTGATACTGACAAATAAGGCAGCCAAGGCAAATAGCGAAATCGCAAAGAGAATATATTTTAAATTGCTGATGTCATTATTATAAAATTGCTTCAATTCATTTTTGGAATAGCTAAGTTTAGTGATCTGACCAGTTCGACTATCTTGGAACTGAATATTTTCAATATAAAAATAATTTCTCACTTTTACTAAATTAACATTCTGAATCTGCCGGGTATGTGACTGATTATAGTCATCAGTACATAGGGTCGCATAATGCTCACAGCTGATTTTTGCTACATAACCATTTCCCGCAATAAGGATAAACAGCGCATTGTCTGGACGTTGATTATTAGACACCAGTACATATTGTGCTTTGGCACTGCTTTTTAAAGGAATGCTCACGGCTTGCTGATAATATTGATCTGCTTTTAGAATTTCCTGAACTTTGGCAACACAGGTAAACATCAAGGAGAGTGTGACCAGAAAAATGACAGCAGCGAGACATAGACGGAATATGGTTTTGACAGTTTGATGCATGGGAGAAAATTTCTAAATAGAAAGAAGAGAGATGAGAGATGAGCAATAAAGTGCTTTAAGACTGTATGTTAAATCATCAGTTGTGAATATTGAAAAGAAACTTAACTTAATTCGAAAAAAAATGGGACTAAACTTGATCCGCTAAAATATACTGTTTTTTTAAACTTATATTTCAAGTAAATCTTTCAGCTCACGGCTGCAAATTGCCAAATCTTAGGAAACCTAATGGGAAGTTTCTTTTTTTTACAACTGTTGACGGTGGTCTTTGCTCTGTCAATTGCCACTACTATGTTCAACAAACGTGTTCTAAGTTTTCCTCAAGCCATTGGTGTGCCGATTGTTTCCGCTATTTTTGTATTTATCCTGCAATGGTGCGCCAGCCTGTTACAGGGTAATCCATTTTTTAGCATCAATATTGATAATATTGAGAAAGCAGTTCGCCATGTCGATTTTTATGACTTCCTGATTAATGGTGTGATTTGTTTTATTCTGACTTCATCCGCATTGAAGTTTAAGGTTTCAGATTTACGCAATCACTGGCGGCCGATTGGTATTCTGGCCAGTCTGGCATTGGTTTTCTGTGCAGTTTTCTTTGGTATTGCGCTGTACTGTTATCAGTTTCTGATTGGTAACCACGTCGATATATTGGTTCTACTATTACTCGGTGCTGCGCTCGGAGCAACGGATCCCATTGGGATTAAAGGTGTACTCAGTTCGGTACGCGCACCCCATCATTTGATCGTGAAGCTGGAAGGTGAGTCGCTGTTTAATGATGCCATGTGTATTGCATTATTTATGACCTTATTAAATGTACTGCAAGGTGAAAACTTTACCGTACTCGCCGTCCTGCAAACATTGCTTTATGAAATTGTCGTGGCAGTCTTGATCGGAATTGGGTTTGGTTTGGCGATTTTACGTATTCTGCGCGGTAAGCATGAAATGGAATCACTGATATTAACTACTGCATTGTTGGCTTGTGGTTCATATCTGGTTGCTTTACTGGCGCATGCTTCTGCACCAATTGCCTGTGTAATCGGCGGCTTGATCGTCGGTAATAAATGGAAAGAAATTCTGGCTGATGCAGATATCGGTGATGTAAACCATTTCTGGCATACGGTAGAGGGGATTATCAATTCCTTCCTGTTTACCTTGATCGGTCTGGAATTGTTCATTATTGATCTAAGCACCAGTCTGGTTCTAGGTGGGATTGTCGCTTTCATAATTCTGCATTTGGCACGCTTCCTGGCCAACCATCTGTCTTTTGCATTATTCCCTAGAATGCGCAAGAAGAGTTATAACGGCAGTTTAACCATTCTGTCTTGGGGCGGTGTACGTGGCGGGATTTCCTTAGCCCTGATTCTGGCAGTGGCCAATATTCCACAACTGGAAGCATATAGCAGTATTCTGATTGGATATACCTTTATTGTGGTGCTTCTTTCAGGGGTGGTTTGTGGCCTAGGTTTGCCAGCCGTAATGAATGCCTTTTATTACAACCCGAATGAAGAAACCCAAGGTTTTAAAGGCTGGTATCAGCGGATGTGCCACAAAATGAACCGTCGCGGTTTTCAGTATATTGTAGGGGAGGATGCAAATGGAAATGAAACCATCACCATCTTCCAGCCAGAAATGCTGATTGATAAGAAAGATGCAGATGGAGTAGCAACAGTGCATCATCCTGACAAAGTACAGGAAGTGAAGCGTTTAGAGAATCCGGAGAATTTCTAGGGCGTGTCCTCATTTGAAGAATTGGTT
>NZ_JWHB01000062.1:0-2896 GCF_000804305.1 Acinetobacter sp. YZS-X1-1
TTGGTGCAAAGCCAAATGAGGACACGTCCTAGTTTTATTTATCGTTCTTTATATTTCAAAATTGCTTTGATACTTCTCAATTTTTTATTAAGTTCTTATACATTCAAGATAAAGAGAGGAACTAGGAAAACTTCATTTCTAGTCCTCACTTCAATCTAAAAAATTCAAATAATAGCTTTAGTGTAAGTTTCTTTGTCCATTTCCAGAATTTCAACACAGAGCTGAATCTTTAGCCCTGGCTGCGAGACAATGTGCTGCTGCATGACCTGAAGTACCAGCTTGGAAATTGCTTGACAAATGTCCAGACTACGACCAGTCAGGAGAAAAACTTTAGCATGCACATAAGCCTGATCTGTCTTCTGCTCTAGTCCAATCAGAAAATCTTGCTGTACAATCGCCCGGCTTTTTAAATCATTCGGCTCATTAATATAACCGGCGTTAAATAAGGCCTGATGAATTGCCAACATTAAAGGTTGGGTTTCGAGCTGCTGAATATTATCTGAATATTCAAGATGAAGATGAGGCATAAAGCATAGATCCAGGCATGATATAGTGATCAGAAGAGATTGATCTTCGAGTTTGAGGAAGAAGCATAAACCTTCAAACCCGAAGACCGAAAGCACTCATTCGTATAAGAACGTATTAGGCTTTTTTCACATATTCAGATTTGAGCTTCATGGCGCCAATGCCATCAATTTTACAGTCAATATCATGTCCATCAGTTGCATCGGGTAATAGACGAATATTTTTGACCTTAGTCCCGACTTTAACCACTGAAGAAGACCCTTTAAGTTTAAGATCCTTAATCACCGTAACTGTGTCGCCATCAGCCAGCAGATTGCCATGCGCATCCTTGATGACCACAGTTTCCTCAGTTGCTTCCCCTTCTTTCCACTCATACCCACATTCTGGGCAGATTAACAAGTCACCATCTTCATAGGTATATTCAGACTGGCATTTTGGGCATTGTGGTAGAGCCATAGCAACCTCGACAAAATAAAAAAATAAAAGAAAAAACAAAAAATTAAAGCTGAATTATAGCATCTTTGGATAGGTTCATGCTCAAGCTTTAAAAGGATCTCCCGCTCAACTTAATTAACTGAACTTAACCATCCAAAATATGTGGATTGACCAGCCAGGACAAAAGCTGCAATGACTCTTGCCAGCTTAAGTGACATGCAGATGGCGGTACCAGATCCGGATAACCCACCTGAATAATATGCAGGCTGGTGCCTACAGACACTTTTTCAAAGATGAGCGTGACTTCAATTTCACCTTTGACTTCAGGTGTAGAAAAGCAATCGGTATAGCGCAGTAGCTGGTTGGGAATAACTTCATGATAGGTGCCATGTAAATGATGCTGGGTACCGGTAGCAAAATTGGTCAGGGTGATTTTATAGCTGCCTCCCGGTTTGACTTCGGCATGCTCAACTCTGGCAGTGAAGCCATGCGGTGCCAGCCATTTTGCAATAGCATCTGGATGAATAAAGGCCCGGTACACCCGTTCCGGTGGCGCACTGAATACGCGATGCATTTTTAGGGTATAACTCATTTCAGCCTACCTTTTTTCTTGTTCTTACTGAAAGATTATTTTTATTTATTATTCGGACGGATCATCCCGATCTCGTCGGCCTCAGTATTTAAATAACTGCCCAACATACTGTACGGCCTAAATATAATTGTTATCTATCCATTTTATAGGATGTATAACAAAAAACTACAGTTGACCCGACCAATACCGCAGGCGATAAAAAACCCGGCTTAACCGGGCTTGAATAAGGAAATTTTGATTAGCTGCTACGCAGTTTGCTTTCGCCCTCTTCCGGGTCGCCTTCATCATCATAGACATAGGCCATACAGCCCCAGCCGTCATATTCACCCTGAAATTCAGCGGCAATTCTGGTAAACCATTGTTCCAGATCGACAATATTTTCATAGGTAGGCTGCATATAGACATGAATAGTAATTGTCCATTCCAGCGTATCGCTCTCCTCATCCTGATATAGGCTTATCTTTTGTTCTTCTTTAAGCAAGTGCAATGCACAGCGGTCAGCCTGTTCTTCACTATTAAAGGCTATCGAGAATTCAATTTCATGGTCGTCCTGCAGATCATCACCATCCTGATACATTTGCCACAGTACATGACCATTTTCATCGTCAGGGAATTTGTCATAATCGCGTGCCATAGAGATATCCTTATTATGATGTTTTATTATTCGATTCAGCTTAACTTATTTTATTTGAATTATCGAGTACAGAATATGAAAAAAAATTAACTTTCTCTAAATAACCAACTGAATTTTATGAATATAAATTTAATAAATTGAGAAAAAAAGCTGCATTTTCATCTAATTAAAAATACCTACATATCAATCTGCAGATTAAAAAATTTTATCGGTTGATTTGTCTTTTTTAATTGGAGTTAGGAAGCAATCACTGCAGATGGCTCAGACAAATGTACTGTTCAATGTTACAGATATCCTGATATTTTTTATATTTATTCAGTTCAGTTTTGGCGCTCCCCAACTGCATCCGTAGCTGGGTCATTTCATAATTTAATTCATCAACTTGTGTTTCATAATTAGCTAATTTACTGCGTGAATGATCCAGATTTTCCTGTAGAAACCGAATATTGTTTCTTGATAATTTCAGGCTATTGAATACCCGTAGTAATACAATGATTAAAACACTTGCGAGAACAAAGAGCGCGCCACTTAGCATCATCCTGTCCCTTACCTCTTGCACCATATATAGGCACTAAAAAATTAAAAATTTATGATGTTTTAAAGTTATTCTGCATAATTTAATGAGGAGAATCAAAGATAAAAAATGACCATAAATATTTAATATATTTAATCTTTTAAATAGATCTCTTTCATAAATCAAAAAACGATCT
>NZ_JWHB01000063.1:0-2491 GCF_000804305.1 Acinetobacter sp. YZS-X1-1
TTGACTCTCCGACAAACCCGGTACGGTTCATGTATTTTTTTATAAAAATAATAGAGAGTTTGGTAACTTAATTTCATCCGCTCCAAGCTTAAAATAAATTGCTGTTATAGTGTGAACTATAATATTCTAATTCATGCATTAAAATGAAAAGATTACCTACTATTTCAAGTATTTGCTTGATGATTTTAACTTTATCAACTCGAGCAGAGACCCTTCCTGAAACTTATATATTATGGGAACAATATTACCAAGTTGAACAAAAGGATCTTGAACAGGCAACACAACTTTTACAGCAGATTAGCCAGAAATCACCGCGAGATCCAAAGGTCTGGAAAACTTGGACATATCTGGAAATGCGCAAAAATAATAATACCGAAGCTTTAATTTATATTGATCGAACTCTTGAATTAACGCCAGATGATGAACAATTGTTGTTGCAAAAAGCCTATCTGTTGAATGCTGCTCAACGTAATCCTGAAGCTTTAGAAATATTTAAAAAACTGCAAAGTTCCTCAAATCCTGAAACTGCAGTAAAAGCCCAACAGGCTGTACTTAATTTAAATGGAACAACAAGTGGTCAGACTAAAAATACCTTTGCCGATATCTATTTTTCTCCTTCTTTTGAAGGACGTTATGACACGGCTATCTTACCCTTGAAGCTCCGTTATGGACGTTATTGGGGAGAAGAAAACCGTGGCCAGATTTATGGCTTTGCCAGCATTAACAGGGATACCCAATCCACCGGCGGTGCACGACCTGAGATTATTGACCAGAATGCAGCCATTGTCGGTGTTGGAACAAATTACCGTCCTTGGGAATGGCCGCTCTATCTATATCTGGAACTCGGCGGAAGTTATGATCTAATAGATTTAAACCGAGACAAATTCAGAGAAAGTATTAATTTTGGTTTGACCGGTTATCAGGAATGGTATTGGCATGATTCCGAAACCAGTCATAGTCCGATTACCCAGAAAACTCAGTATTTTGCCGAACTGTATGGCAATGCAGCGAGCTATTCACGTGAAGATTATAATGTAATTGGCGACCTGCGCCTGCGTACCGGTTGGAACTTTAACCGGGATCATCTAGGCAATATCCAGACTTATCTGAAGTTACATACGATTAATGATTCCAATAACGAATTTTATAACAACCTGGCAGAGTTGGGGCCGGGTATAGCCTGGCAACCTGCAGACTTCCCGGTCAAGCTACGTGTTGAACAGATGTATGGCAAATATGTAAATGGGGCACCTGAGTCTGGAAAAAGAACTTTTGATAATACCCGAGTGGAACTGACTTATTACTGGAGCTTTTAACCATGCTGATTGATCTTTCTTTTATTTTTGGTACCCGCCCTGAGCTGATTAAATTAGCACCAGTCATCTTAAAAGCCCAGCAAGATTCACGATTTAGAGTCAATGTGGTATTTACCGGTCAGCATCTGGAATTGGTACAGGATGCGATCGAGTTTTTCCAAATCAAGATTGATCATCATCTGCAAATCATGCAACCCGGCAAAAGTCTAAATATTCTATTAAGCAAGGCATTGACCGAACTGGATCAAGTATATCGTGACATGCCGAAATGTGATGTAATTGTAGTGCAAGGGGATACCACCACTGTACTTGCAGGTGCTCTGGTGGCCTTTAACCTGAATATTCATCTGGCGCATGTTGAAGCCGGATTACGCTCTTTTGATCTGATGCATCCATTTCCGGAAGAAGGAAACCGGCAACTGGTTTCCCGCTTGGCTCACTGGCATTTCGCACCGACCCGACGTTCTGCAGAAAACTTGCGTCAGGAAAATATTCCAGACCCGCAGATTTTTATTACCGGTAATACCGTGGTTGATGCTATTTATCATGCCCGTGATTTAATGCAATCTTCTTCTCAGCAGTCTCAGCAAAGGTTAGAGCGAATGGGGCTGAAATTAAGTGAACAAGATAAACTGGTCTTGCTGACCGCACATCGACGGGAAAATTTTGGTGAAGGTATTCAAAATATCTGTGCCGCCATCCATGCACTATGTCGCCGTTATCCAGAGCTGCATTTTGCCTGGCCTGTGCATCTCAATCCGCAGGTATATGAAATTGCTTATCGCGAGTTTCTGGATCATCCGCAGGTACATTTGTTAAAACCTCTGGATTATCCGGACTTACTGGCTGTTTTAGGTGCAGCCTATTTTATTATGACCGATTCAGGCGGTATTCAGGAAGAAAGCCCCACCTATCAAAAACCGGTGCTCATACTGCGGGATGTAACTGAACGTCCGGAAGTGGTTGAAGCAGGTTGTGGAATACTAGTCGGTACTAATCAGGCCAAAATCGTACAAGAGTTTTCTCGTCTCATGGATGATTCAGCCTATTATCGACAACATGCAGAAGTCGAAAATCCATTTGGTGATGGTCATGCTTCGGAACGTATTTTGGAACAGATGCTGCAAGATTTAATAGTCAGAGCTTAGGGTGTGTTGACACTTTTAGCTTAAAAA
>NZ_JWHB01000064.1:0-1653 GCF_000804305.1 Acinetobacter sp. YZS-X1-1
TTACTGACCAGAACGGATGATGTAGTCGAAGGCAGATAATGATGCTTTGGCACCTTCACCAGTGGCGATGATGATCTGTTTGTAAGGAACAGTGGTACAGTCACCTGCAGCAAACACACCTTTGACATTGGTTTCATTGCGCTCGTTAATCATAATTTCGCCACGGTTAGTTAGCTCAACATCGGTTCCTTTCAGGAAGTCGGTGTTTGGCAACAAACCGATCTGAACGAAGATCCCTGCCAGTTCAACTGTATGCTCTTCATCAGTTGCACGGTCTTTGTATTTCAACGCTGTGACTTGTGAACCATCACCGATCACTTCGGTAGAAAGCGCATTTTTGATTACGGTGGTGTTTGGCAAGCTGTTCAATTTATCTTGAAGTACCTGATCCGCACGCAGTTTTGTATCAAACTCAACGAGCGTTACATGCTCAACAATACCCGCAAGGTCGATCGCAGCTTCTACACCCGAGTTACCGCCACCAATCACCGCTACACGTTTACCTTTGAACAATGGACCATCACAGTGTGGGCAGTACGCTACACCACGAGTTTTGTATTCCTGTTCACCTGGAACATTCATTTCTCTCCAGCGTGCACCGGTAGACAGAATCACGGTTTTAGATTCAAGTTTCGCACCATTTTCTAAAGTTACTTCTACCAGACCATTGGCGGTGCTATCTGCACCTTTAATGTCAGATACACGTTGCAGGTTCATGATGTCGACACCGTATTCACGAACATGGGCTTCCATTTCAGCGGCAAATTTCGGACCTTGGGTTTTTTGCACTGATGTGTAGTTTTCGATGTCCATGGTATCCATCACCTGACCGCCCATACGTTCAGCCACGATCCCAGTTTTGATGCCTTTACGTGCTGCATAGATCGCTGCAGTATTCCCTGCAGGTCCACCACCAATCACCAACACATCAAATGCATCTTTGGCATTCAGTTTTTCCGCGTCTTTGGCTGCGGCATTGGTATCCAGTTTGGCAATGATTTCTTCCAGTGTCATACGGCCCTGACCAATATGTTCATTGTCCTGGAACACCATCGGTACGGCCATGATTTTGCGTTCTTCCACTTCGTCCTGGAAGAAGGCACCATCGATCATGGTTGCAGTTGTACCTGGGTTATAGATGGCAATCAGGTTGAGTGCCTGAACGACATCAGGGCAGTTATGACAGCTGAGTGATACGAATACGTCAAAGTCAGATTTGATCCCTAAGCCTTTAATTGATTCCAGAACTTCGGCAGAAACTTTTGGTGCATAACCTGAAGTTTGCAACAATGCCAGAATCAGCGACGTAAACTCATGGCCCATCGGCAAGCCTGCGAAGAACACACGAGGCTGTTCACCGGCTTTTGCCACACCAAAGCTTGGTGCACGTTTGTTGGTACCGTCAAAACGGGCAGTGACTAGATCAGAAAGCTGAGCGATTTCTTCAACCAGTTCTTTGATTTTGGCTGACTTGTCAGAGCCATCCAGAGTTGCCACTAATTCAATCGGGCCTTCCAAACGTTCAAGTAGTGTTTTTAATTGAGCTGAAGTATTTTGATCTAACATTGCTAACGTCTCCAAAGGAGTAAGAATTCATTCGATAAGTAGATACTAAGCCAAATCGATAAATAGATAAAACAGTTTGTTTTTATA
>NZ_JWHB01000065.1:0-1393 GCF_000804305.1 Acinetobacter sp. YZS-X1-1
TAGGTCAGGTGGCCTAACTTAAATAAAAAAAATCTCCGACAAACCCAGTACGGTTCAACCATCATTGGATGACTACCGTAAACTAGGTAAAAAATATCACCAATATAGATATTATTCATCTTTAGGCAGCTAAGGGTAAGATTAAAATTCTTAAACTTCTGATAAATAAATTAATGCCATTAATTGAGGACTTTTTTAAGCTGAGAAAACCTTTATAAAGTCCAATTAAGTCCTTGTCCCATCTCATAAATAATGAGTATTAATGCAATTACCATTAGTGAAATGACAATGGCTTCGACCTTAGTGAGCATCTTCAATTCTCCACCTTTCATGTTCTCTATGATAAACAAAGTAAACGATAAATAACAATAAAGTTACAAAAAATTACTTGATGTTTCAAAGATGGAGCTGGTAAAGAAAAATCTCTCAGAGAAGGTGCTAATTCTTTTCAAACTTAACCTTATGTATCAGCGATGTCCTGTATAAGACTCATGACCTACTGCGATCATATCAACACCACCTTCTTCTTCTAAACTTAATAAGAAAGTATGAACACCCTGCATATCATTTAACTCAATATTATTGCCGAGCCATTTCATTGTACCTAGTTTCATATTGTTTATGTCTTCTTGGATTCTATTGTAGTTGACCATTGCTATGTTCTTTTTATAATTTGCCATTAAATTTTACTCCCTATAAAAGATTTTCAAGAAAATCGGTCCGTATTTGGCCGATCAATACTACAAAAAAGCTCATCTGATAAGTATTCTTACATAAACCCAAGGTTCTATAACTTGGATCTATTAATGAAGTGATATAACGTCTAATTTTCCCTTCCTGCTCAACTTCAATCAAATGCACTTCCCAATACCCCCTAATATTGGATTAAATTTCTTGGCATTTACTGATATTGGCATCCTGATATGAAAGTCATGCTGAGAATTACGCTTGATTTAGAATTGTTCAAACACAATTTAAACCAGATCCCTTCAGGAGCCTTTGTTCTTACAGATAGAGGTTATCAAAGGATTTATACTTTGTATCTCAATACCCTGTTGCCATTAGAGGCCAAAAGCCGCTGTAAACTGGATCCTGAACTAAAAATCTATAATCAGGAAATCAATAAAGAAGAATAGAAATTAAGTATGTATTTGGCAGTCTAAAAACTTTCAAAATGCTTTCAGAACGTTATCGCAATAGAGCTAAAAGCCCCCCTCTTTTGAGATTCAATCTAGTTGCTGGAATTTATAATTTGCAACTGAGTAAGAATGATTTATGAAGGAGGTCTAATCTAAGAAAATAAAAAAAATCCTAAAACCATTTAACTTCTTAGGATTTGAATAGGCAGGATATAAATATAAGGGCACTGTTGCAAATAGAGATTTGAGTCGAT
>NZ_JWHB01000066.1:0-1299 GCF_000804305.1 Acinetobacter sp. YZS-X1-1
ATTTAGCTCAAATTTAACCTGACAGGCACAATAAAAAATGGGTAACTGTCAGATCAGGTTTGAGATACCGTCTCCACCGTCAAGCAAATTATTAAGAATTGATGCAATAATTTGCTTGATAAGGTTGTTGGTGTTTGAGTACACCATAACAAAGATGGACTAACTTCCTCATCGCAGCTCCAATCGCTATCATCTTAGTTTTACCATTCGCTAATAAGCGCTCATTCATTTTTTTGATATGAGGGTTATGTCGAGTTGCTACAACGGCTGCCATATATAAACCAGCACGTATTTTGGAAGAGCCTGCTTTAGATAAGCGGCTTCTACCACGAATGGAGCTACCCGATTGTTTTTGAATTGGAACCAAGCCGATAAAGGCTGCTGCTTGGCTAGCTTTTTCAAAAGTGTGGCTGCGCAAGAAACTAAGCATTAATAAGCTGGTTCGGTCTGCAATGGCAGGAATACTACTGAGCAGATCTTTGTCATTTTTTAAATCTGGATTTTGGTCAATATGATTATCAATTTGCTGATCAATATTTTGTATGTGTTTGTTTAATTGCGTAATACTATTATGAATAGATTCCATTACAGGCTCCATAGTAAAAGTAGAATTTGCTTTTTCCAAACGATTCTTTTCACGTTGTAAATCGTCGTAAAGGACAGCTCTTCTCTCTAGCAATGCATTAAGCAATTGAATATGTTCAGGCAGAGGTTGCCAAAAATGTAGATCTGCTGTCATTCCAAATCTGGCTAAAACTTCGCTATCTACCTTGTCTGTTTTATTCAGCTTGGACATACTCTGAGCAAAATATCGAGCTCTGGCAGGATTGGTTACACAGACCTGATAACCTGCTTTAAATAAATATTGAGCTAAGAGTTCATGATAAATAGAAGTGGCTTCCATTAATGTAATGGTCTGCATAGAAGTAGCAGCATGGTGATTTAGCCAAATTTGAAGTTGCTCAAAACCGTTTTGTGTATTCGAAAAGGTTTTTGTCTTCTTCTTACTTGTAGAATTGTCTAAAATTAAACAGCAATCAATTTTAGCTTTAGCAACATCAATACCAAGATAAAACATAATCTTACCTGCCTGATTTACCCAATTATTATTTTAGCATAACCACTGTCTTGTCTTGTGAATACAGCATCAGAGTGCTTAGTTACCGTCCAGAGTTGTGTAAGTGGTTAGGGCAAATTACAGGTTTTATCTCAAACCCAAACTTTATGTTTTGCTAGTACACGAAACTCTGTAATTTGCAATATAGTGATAGCTAATCACTATGAGGGATAAGATACAAG
>NZ_JWHB01000067.1:0-1163 GCF_000804305.1 Acinetobacter sp. YZS-X1-1
GATTATGCAGTTACTTTAGCAACTACACCAGCACCAACTGTACGACCACCTTCACGGATCGCAAAACGTAGACCTGGGTCCATTGCGATTGGGTGGATTAGTTCTACTGACATTTCTACGTTGTCACCAGGCATAACCATTTCAACGCCTTCTTTCAAAGAAATCGCGCCAGTTACGTCAGTTGTACGGAAGTAGAACTGTGGACGGTAACCGTTAAGGAATGGAGTGTGACGACCACCTTCGTCTTTAGAAAGTACGTATACTTCTGCATCGAATTTAGTGTGCGGTTTGATAGAACCTGGTTTAGCAAGTACCTGACCACGTTGTACGTCTTCACGTTTAGTACCACGAAGCAAGATACCACAGTTCTCACCAGCACGGCCTTCGTCAAGAAGTTTACGGAACATTTCAACGCCAGTTACAGTAGTCTTAACTGTGTCTTTGATACCCACGATTTCAACTTCTTCACCAACTTTGATGATACCAGTTTCAACACGGCCAGTTACAACTGTACCACGACCAGAAATTGAGAATACGTCTTCGATTGGCATCAAGAATGCTTGGTCGATTGCACGTTCTGGTTCTGGGATGTAAGAGTCAAGCGCTTCAACAAGAGCTACAACTGCGTCTTCACCGTATTGACCAGCTTCACCGTTCAGTGCAGCAAGTGCTGAACCACGGATTACAGGAGTGTCATCACCTGGGAAGTCGTAAGTAGAAAGAAGTTCACGAACTTCCATTTCAACCAGTTCAAGAAGCTCTTCGTCGTCTACAAGGTCGCATTTGTTCAAGAATACAACGATGTAAGGTACACCTACCTGACGAGAAAGCAGGATGTGTTCACGAGTTTGTGGCATTGGACCGTCAGTCGCAGCACATACAAGGATCGCACCGTCCATCTGAGCAGCACCAGTAATCATGTTTTTAACATAATCGGCGTGGCCCGGGCAGTCTACGTGAGCGTAGTGACGAGTCGGAGAATCGTATTCTACGTGTGAAGTATTAATTGTAATACCACGTGCTTTTTCTTCTGGTGCAGAGTCGATTGCAGCGTAGTCTTTCGCTTCACCACCGAATTTTTTAGCACATACAGTTGCAATCGCAGCTGTTAAAGTTGTTTTACCATGGTCAACGTGACCGATTGTGCCCACGTTAACGTGTGG
>NZ_JWHB01000068.1:0-1110 GCF_000804305.1 Acinetobacter sp. YZS-X1-1
TGTAGACACCTTTTAGTTAGATAAAAAAGCAATTTTTTTGATCTTTAAAGAATGAGGATATAAGCTGTTTAAAACTTAATTCTAATTGGTTAATAGGTGAAAAATGAAATTAGCAGAAGCTCTCTTACTTCGAAGTGATCAACAAAAAAAAATTATTTCACTAAAACAACGTATCAATGCAAATGTATTGGTACAAGATGGTGATCAACCATCTGAAGATCCAAATGAACTACTAAAACAAGTATTTTCTTTAATTCAAGAATTTCAAAAATTAAGTTATGCAATTCATGAAACTAATGCTTTAACAAAATTAAATGATGGCCGTTCTCTACTTGCTTTATTGACTTTACGTGATGAATTTGTAGAACAGCACAAAACCCTAACTGCAGCAATAAGTAATACATCTCGTGAATCTGATCGTTATAGTACGCGGGAAATAAAGTGGCATAAAGTTATTCCAGTTTCATCATTACAAAAACAAGCTGATGATATTAGTCTTAAATTACGTGATTTAAACGTGTTAATTCAGTCGAATAATTGGAAAATTGATTTGATTCAAGCCTAATAGTCCTTTAGATATAATTAAGTTGAACATACTGGGCGAGTACAAGATCCCTTACTTCCACAACATAGGATTGTAAATAAAGTGTAGTGGCTTGCAAAGCAAGTGGATAAGCTTAAAATTTTAAGTACAAATCAATCCATCACTTGGCATAACTCAAATCTTTGTGTAAACAAAGTTACACGTTACTTATAACTACCATGTACTGACAGTATGTTCACCTCAATTACTAAAAATAAAGAAATGAGCAAGCATCAGCTCAACTACATTTCTATTTTTAATTCAGTTCGGCTTTGTTGTATAAAGAGCTGAAAGATAGACTTTGAAAATTATAAAAATCGGAAATTTATGATATAAAAAATGTGCTCGACGATGTCGAAAAGCCGACTTGGAAACAAGTCGGCTTTTTTAAACAACTTTGTAATATTCTCTAAATGATAATGGTTTAAAAAGTAGGTATTTATTGATTTTTACTATTTTATCAAAGACTCTATTTCGAAAACTATCCCTCAATTTTTGTGGGTTAGAGCTTACAAAGATATCGGCTT
>NZ_JWHB01000069.1:0-1008 GCF_000804305.1 Acinetobacter sp. YZS-X1-1
TCGGGAGTTCGAATCTCTCTGAGCGCACCAACTTGAACAATGAACCGCACATGTTGCGGTTTTTTTGTGCCTAAAATTTACAGAATCCGCCTGAATCACATGCTAAAAATAAATCCTAGATAACTCAATAAAAATAAGGGCATGGTGATGAGAAAAATTATTGTCCAGGAATTTCTGACTCTAGACGGTGTAATGCAGGCACCCGGCGGCCCGGAAGAAGATACATCTGGTGGCTTTCAATATGGTGGCTGGATGGCGCCGTATTTTAGTACTGAACCCGATTCAGTATTTGATCGCATCATGTAAAAGTGGATGCAGTCCACCGATATCCTGATTGGTAAGAATACCTTTCAGATTTTTGAACCCTACTGGCCGAAGCATGCTGAAGACTGGCCAGGAATTAATGAAGTGAATAAATATGTGCTATCCACCAGTTTGGATCACTCGGACTGGCAAAATACGATCTTTCTAAAAAGTATTGATGAAATCGTTAACCTGAAGGCTTCAGGGGAGGAGGATCTTCGGGTGTATGGCAGTGCCGCAGTGGCACAGGCACTTTTTAAGCATGATCTTGTGGATGAACTCTATTTAATGACCTTTCCTGTAATATTGGGCAAAGGAAAACGTCTATGTGCCGAAGACTCTACGCCGGCAGTATTTGCACTGACAGATCATCAAGTTACCTCAAATGGCGTGGTGTTGAGCGGTTATCAGCGGGCAGGCGAGGTTAAAACTGGTCTGGTTGAATAGCTCCATTAGGCTGTGAACAAATGAATATGAGGCAATTAAAAATCAATTTGGTCGATTCTAGAATTTGCCAAGTCTGGGTTATTGTTTTTAACTCTAAATCCGCAGGAATTTTCATCAAAAAAACTGAAATATTGCAGTATCGTTTAATTACTGTACGTTCGGTTATGATTTTATTAAAAAACACTTAACAAGTACTGAAAACTCTATATAATGCACTCCATCAAGACGTCGCGCTCATAGCTCAGCTGGATAGAGCAC
>NZ_JWHB01000070.1:0-964 GCF_000804305.1 Acinetobacter sp. YZS-X1-1
TTGTGCCTGTCAGGTTAAATTTGAGCTAAATCCTTCTCAGCCCAAATCCGTTTTCCATCAAGTAAAGTTTCAAGTGGTGTACGACCACAGCACATTTTTCCTTGATGAGTCCGTTCAGTATTATAGAATTTCAGCCAATCGTCTAGATCAACTTGTAATTCTTCCAATGAGCTATAAAGCTTCTTCCTAAACGTGATTTGATAGAACTCCTGCAAAATCGTCTTGTGGAAACGCTCACATATACCATTTGTTTGCGGGGAAGCTGCTTTTGTCTTCGTGTGATCAATATCATTAACTGCCAGATATAACTCATAGTCATGTTGTTCTACCTTAGCGCATCCTCAGTACCTGAGCAGCACTGCTGCGCAAGTGTGAGGATGCGAAGCATTGGTAAGTCCTGAGATTGATAGAATGGCAATACACGATCATTGAGTAAATCAGCCGCTGTAATCGGTGTTTTTGTTGTATAGAGCTTGCAATGAACGATCTTGCTATAAGTGTAGATGAATGTTTGTTGGTAGATTCGTCCAACACCTTTGAGATTCCCGACATAAAAGGTGTCTTGCGCGCCTAAATAGCCTAGATGAGCTGTTTCGATTTCACCACAAGCAACGTCATCCTCATGCTTACGTTCAAGTGCCGCAATCTGCTGATCATTTAATTCAGTACCATCCTGTGCCACTTTAGCCTCAAGTGCTTTTAAACGCTTCTTAAAGTTCTCTAAATCGTGACGAAGCCATATAGAGCGAACACCACTCCCTGAAACGAATACACCCTTCTTGCATAATTCATTACTAGTACGGTGCTGACCATATGCGGGATATTGAATTGCGAAATCAATAACAGCCTGTTCAATAGCATCATCTACACGGTTTTTTGAATTTGGTACTCGATAGGATTTATTGATCAGTGCGTCAATATCACCAGACTTCACTAGGGCGTGTCCTCATTTGAAGAATTGGTT
>NZ_JWHB01000008.1:0-106907 GCF_000804305.1 Acinetobacter sp. YZS-X1-1
ATGAACAGTAAATGTCAACAGACCCTAGTTAGTTTTAAATACAGTTTTTAAACTACATTCCTTAGTTTTCTAAATACAGCTAAAAATAGCCAATCCAATCCAAAATTTGATGAGGGGTAGGTTGTGGGGGTAAAATCATAGACAAGAAAAAAGCCCTTGCAAATACAAGGGCTTAATTCAAAATTTGGCGGAAGCGGTGAGATTCGAACTCACGGAGGGGTATAAGCCCTCGTCGGTTTTCAAGACCGGTGCATTAAACCGCTCTGCCACGCTTCCATGTGCGCAATAATACGGAGCTTTTAGGCGACTGACAAGTGAAAATTACAGTGAATCTCATCAACTGCATATAGTTTCATCAAATCCTTACAATTTTGCTGCCAATTCTGCCCCTTCACGAATTGCACGCTTGGCATCCAGCTCAGCAGCCAGCTTTGCTCCACCAATAATATGGTAATTCGCTAAAGTCTTTTGATCCTCTGAAGGCATGACATCTTTGACTGACTCCTGACCAGCACAAACGACGACCGTATCTACACGCAGCAACTGATCATGCCCATCCACTTCAATCCACAAACCTTCATCCGTGATCGATTTATAGTGCACGCCGCGTAACATGCGCACGCCATGTTTTTTTAGTTGGGCACGATGAACCCAACCTGTGGTTTTACCCAAACCTGCTCCTAAAGCAGTAGTTTTACGCTGTAATAAATAAATTTCCCGGACTGGTGGCTCGAGTTCTGCTGGCTGCAGTCCGCCTTCACTTACATAATTAGCATGCAGATCTACACCCCACTCCCGTTTCCATTCATCTACAGGTTGTGGTTGCGGCTGATGCGGGGGCTTTAATAAAAATTCTGATACATCAAAACCGATTCCACCGGCACCAATGACCGCGACACGATCTCCTACTGGTGCACCGCGCAATACTTCAGCATAAGACAGAACTTGAGGTGCATCACTACCGGCAATTTTCAATTCACGCGGAACAACGCCCGTAGCAACAATGACTTCATCAAAACCTTCGCGTTCCAATTGCTCCCGATTCACTCGAGTATTTAAACGGACATCTACCCCAGTTTTTTCCAGTTGTACTTTAAAATAGCGAATGGTTTCATGGAATTCTTCTTTGCCTGGAATCACTTTGGCCAGATTAAATTGCCCACCCACTTCACTAGTAGCTTCAAACAAAGTCACATCATGACCGCGGCTGGCAGCGACTGTGGCTGCGGATAAACCTGCCACACCACCACCCACCACGGCAATCCCTTTAGGCTTTTTGGTTTTGACATAAACCAGTTCGGTTTCATAACCAGCACGTGGATTCACTAAACAGGTAGCGCGTTTATTTTTAAATGTATGATCCAGACAGGCCTGATTACAGGCGATACAGGTATTAATTTCATCAACACGATTGGTTGCTGTCTTATTCACCCAGAATGCATCTGCCAATAGTGGGCGTGCCATTTGCACCATATCTGCCTGACCCGATGCCAAAATCGCTTCAGCAGTTTCTGGCATATTAATCCGGTTCGATGCAATGACTGGAACAGTAACATGCTTTTTGACTTCTGCGGTGTAATCTACGAATGCAGCACGAGGAACTGAAGTGACAATCGTCGGAATACGTGCTTCATGCCAGCCAATACCGGTATTAAGCAAAGTTATTCCAGCCTTCTCTAGTGCTTTAGCCACTGTAATCACTTCCTGCATAGTATTGCCATCATGCACCAGATCTAGCAAGGACAAGCGGAAACAGATAATAAATTTTTCACCAATTTCAGCACGGATTGCTTTAACAATCTCCACCGCAAAACGCATGCGGTTTTCAATTTCTCCACCCCAGCGATCAGTACGCTGATTGACGTGACGGCTTAAAAACTGGTTAATCAAATACCCTTCAGATCCCATGATTTCCACGCCGTCATAGCCCGCTTTTTTAGCCAGTTTTGCAGTTTTAACATAGTCCTGAACCGTATCCAGAATCTGGTTTTCAGACATCTGACGTGGTTTAAAGGGTGAAATTGGCGATTTGATCGGGCTCGCAGATACCACAAAAGGCTGATAGCCATAACGTCCGGCATGCAAAATTTGCAACAGAATCTTGGCCCCATGCTTATGCACGGCATGCGTAACCAGTCGGTGCGGTGCAACATCACCCAAGGTATTCATCGTTCCACCAGCGGGCAATAACCAGCCCTGACGATTCGGTGAAATCCCGCCAGTAATCAGGAGACCCACACCACCTTTGGCACGTTCACCAAAATAAGCTGCCAGTTTAGGATAATTATAAAACCGATCTTCCAAGCCCGTATGCATTGATCCCATCACCACACGGTTTTTAATCGTGGTGAAACCCAGATGTAATGGTTTTAAAATATTTGCATAGCGCGTCGTTGTCATAAAATATCCCTGATTCTTATTTGGCTAAAAGCTTAAATCTTATCAATGTACTTTAACTGATTTTTAGAGGCTTTTTATGACTATCAGGTCCGCTTTCTCAGGCACAAATACCAATTGTGATATTTACGCCGTAACTTAATGGTGAATTTATTGCTGCCATTGATTTTTGCTCGATTTCCATAAGGCAATTACACCGAGTACTGTACCAATGGGAAAACTGAGCAGCATCAGGATCGCCATAATTCTGGACAAGGTGCGTCCTGAACCATTGCCCTGTTTTACCTTGAGACAGGCCTGAATATTCAAAACAATCAGCACAGCCAAAAGTAGCAACACAATAACCAGACTCAACATGGAAATCGTCGACTGCTGATATTCCAGATATAAAAATGCAACCGTACTAAAAACCAGCAAACCGGCATAGATTCCATGCACAATCGACAGGGTTTCATTTTTGGCAGCCGGTTGCAGATTAGGTAAAGGAGGAATATTCGGGCTCATGAGGGCTATCCTGAAGATGTTTTTTTAATGATGTTATTGAATCTTCCCAGATTTTCCTATTTTTAAGTATTTGTCAAAAATACGGTAATTTTATGATTATCTAAGCCTATTGAATCAAGATTTTGAAACGAGTTTTTTCTTTTCTAAAGCAAACCTAAATAAAATAATGATACAATTGACGCAATATGTGTTTTTTCAGGCCACCACTTCTGGTGTGCCTATTTCATATCATTAGGATGAACAATGTCTGATAATGCAACTATCTTGCAGAATGTCCCAGTAGGCAAAAAAGTTGGTATTGCCTTTTCTGGCGGTCTAGATACTTCTGCAGCTCTTTTGTGGATGAAACAAAAAGGCGCTGAACCTTATGCTTACACAGCAAACCTGGGTCAGCCAGACGAAGACGATTACGATGCGATTCCAAAAAAAGCTGAAGCTTATGGCGCAGTAAAAGCACGTTTGATCGACTGCCGTTTACAGCTTGCATTAGAGGGTATTGCTGCAATTCAATGTGGCGCGTTCCACATTTCTACAGGTGGCGTTCCATACTTCAACACGACTCCTCTTGGCCGTGCAGTAACAGGTACCATGCTGGTAACTGCAATGAAAGAAGATGACGTGAACATCTGGGGTGACGGTTCTACTTATAAAGGTAACGACATCGAGCGTTTCTACCGCTACGGTCTGTTGACTAACCCTAACCTGAAAATCTACAAACCTTGGTTAGACCAGACCTTCATTGACGAGCTAGGTGGCCGTGCAGAAATGTCACAGTTCCTGATCGACAATGGCTTTGACTACAAAATGTCAAAAGAGAAAGCTTACTCAACTGACTCAAACATGTTGGGTGCGACTCACGAAGCCAAAGATCTAGAATACCTGAATGCCGGTATCAAAATCGTAGACCCAATCATGGGCGTTGCATTCTGGAAAGAAGACGTTGAAATCAAACCTGAAGAAGTATCGATTACTTTTGAAGAAGGTTTCCCTGTTGCAATCAATAGTCAACGTATCGAAGATCCAGTTGAGTTCATTCTTGAAGCGAACCGTATTGGTGGCCGTCATGGTCTAGGTATGTCGGATCAGATCGAAAACCGTATCATCGAAGCGAAATCTCGTGGTATCTACGAAGCTCCGGGTATGGCCCTTCTTCACATCGCTTATGAACGTCTGGTCACTGGTATTCATAACGAAGATACGATCGAACAATACCGTATCAACGGTCTTCGTTTGGGTCGTCTTCTGTACCAAGGTCGCTGGTTCGATTCTCAAGCATTGATGCTTCGTGAAACTGCACAGCGTTGGGTAGCTAAAGCTATCACTGGTACTGTGACTTTAGAACTGCGTCGTGGTAATGACTACACCATCATGAACACTGAATCTCCTAACCTCACTTATGAAGCTGAGCGTTTGACTATGGAGAAAGGTGATTCTATGTTCTCTCCAGCAGATCGTATCGGTCAGTTGACTATGCGTAACCTGGACATCACAGATACACGTGCGAAACTGGGTATCTATACAGATTCTGGCTTACTTGCAGTAGGTACAGGTTCTGCAGTACCTCAATTAAAAGACAAAAACAAATAAGTTTGTTAAGGTCAAAAAAACCGCTCATCTGAGCGGTTTTTTTATGGATTCGATTTAGGTATTCACGCTGTTCGGGTTTACGGTGCGGATCGACTGATAATAAATCTGGTTTCGACCCAACTGTTTGGCCCGATACAACGCCTGATCGGCAATTCCCAATAAGGCATCCTTATCAATAAAGTCTTCACCACGATAAACGGTAATGCCTAAACTAATAGTGATGTGATCATCTACACCAGATTTCTCATGTGGAATTTCCAGACGCTCAATTGCATTAAAGATATTGGAAGCCACTGCATAGGCGCCATGCGCATCGGTTTCCGGAAGCAGTACGACAAACTCTTCACCACCATAACGGGCCACAAAATCCATATGCCGAATCGCATTTTTAATGGTAAAGGCAATACTGGAAATTACATCGTCCCCTTTTTGATGTCCATAAAAATCGTTATAGTTTTTAAAGTGATCGACATCGATAAACAAAATCGCCAAAGCATGCTGATTACGACGGGAACGTTCAAAAAAGATATCCAGTGTTTCATCGAAAGTTCGTCGATTAGAGATTTTGGTCAGTTCATCATGCTGGCTTAAATGCAGTAATTCTGTGGTATGAATCCGCTGAATTTTCTCACTGATTCTGGCCCGCATAGTATAGAGAAAAATCATTCGCTCACGGGCAAAAAGCATATAACTAATCACACATCCCAATAGGCTACTGCCGATCAGAATCCGTCCCAAGACCAGCGCATTAAAGTCGATCGATAACATGGATAACAGCCAGACTGTACAAAGTGCAGCAAATACCCCCATGATTAACATCTGTAAAGGTTTTACTCCGGTCAGAATATAACCCAGAATGTAGATAATGGTGATGATCGCCATCGACTGATGTTGCAAGCTTACTGTTTGAATGGACATGGTCAGATAGGAGGTCGAGACTATCATCCAGAACATCAGCAGCATGGAAGCTTGCGGAAAAAAGCGTTTGATTTTAGGTAGACAGGAGAAGAAATAAAAAGCAAGTAAAGCTAGACTACCATTGATCAGCCCCAGCATACAGCGCACAAAATCTTGTACGAAATATTGTGAATCGATAATCCAGTAGTCCGTTGGAACCATAACGAGCAGAAAAATAAAATAGGTCAGTACTCCTGCCCAAACATATTTTTCGACATGTTTACGTGCTCGCTCCAGGTTTTTGCTCCAGAACTCCTGTTCCAGATTCTGAGGGAAAATCGAACCTACACGCTGACTTTGCCGTGTGATTAATTCTTCTATTTTTTCTTTTTCATCTTGCAATTTTGCTAGATTGTACTTGTATTCCATTGCCAAGTATTTATGTAATTTTTTTATTAATTTTAAAATATCATACTTTTATAAATTAATTTATAGATATCCCTTATTTTGTATATATTTCTCGTTACCATTTTGGCCATAGATGCATTATCATTTGTTTTATTTCTCCGATTGAATTCGCCTTGAATACGATTACCCTTCTCCAGCCAGACGACTGGCATGCCCACTTGCGTGATGGTCTCGCTCTGCAACGCACCGTTCCTGATCTAGCCAAACAGTTTTCCCGCGCAATCTGTATGCCGAACCTTGTTCCCCCAGTTAAAACTGTGGAAGAAGCATTAAGCTATCGTGAACGTATTATGGCGCATGTTCCTGAAGGTAGCGATTTTGATCCACGCATGGTGCTGTATTTCACAGATAATACCTCTCCAAGTGAAGTCAAAAAGATTAAAGATTCTGAGCATGTCAATGCCATTAAACTTTACCCTGCTGGCGCAACCACCAACTCGGATAGCGGTGTAAGCGACATTAGTAAAGTATATTCTGTCATTGAACAGCTGGAAGAGCATCAGGTGCCTTTATTGCTGCACGGTGAAGTGACGCATAACCATGTCGATATTTTTGACCGTGAAAAACGCTTTCTAGACGAAGTCTTAGCACCGTTACTGAAACAGTTCCCGAAACTGAAACTGGTTCTGGAACACATTACCACCAGCGAAGCAGCTAATTTCGTGCTGGAACAGGATCGTAATGTAGCTGCGACCATTACTCCACAGCACTTACTGTTTAACCGTAATGATATGCTGGTTGGTGGGATCAAGCCGCACTTCTATTGCCTGCCAATTTTAAAACGTCAGACGCATCAGCAAACGTTGCTTGAAGTAGCAACCAGCGGTAATCCTAAATTTTTCTTAGGCACCGACAGTGCACCGCACTCAAAAAATGCCAAAGAAAATGCGTGTGGCTGCGCAGGATGCTATAGTGCACTGACTGCAATTGAGTTATATGCTCAGGCCTTTGATCAAGTAGGTAAAATCGACCGTCTAGAAGGTTTTGCTAGCCATTTTGGTGCAGATTTCTACGGCCTCCCACGTAATACCAAAACCATTACGTTGGTCAAAGAAGATCAAGTTATTCCTGAAAGTCTAGACTACTTGGATGGTGAACAAATCGTTCCGCTATATGCAGGAAAAACCATTCAATGGAGAAAAATGTGACAAATGAAACTCTTCCAGTCATTGGTCAGCGTTTCCGTGGATTTTTGCCTGTTGTTGTCGATGTTGAAACAGCGGGCTTTAATGCACAGACTGATGCCTTGTTAGAAATTGCGGCCATTCCTATTGTTTATAATGAAAATGGCCAGTTTGTGCCCGGTGAAGCTTACCATGCACATATCAATCCTTTCGAAGGTGCCAACCTGGATCGCCGTTCTTTGGAATTTATTGGGATTGACCCGTCAAATCCGATGCGGATCGCGATGGCTGAAGATGAAAAAACCGCGTTAAAACGTATTTTTAAATCGGTCAATGAAGTGCGTCGTCAGCAAAATTGTACACATGCCGTTTTGGTCGGTCATAATGCGCATTTTGATTTGGGCTTTGTACAGGCCGCAATTGCCCGTACCGGAACCAAAAACCAGAACCCGTTCCACAGTTTTTCTGTGTTTGATACCGTGACGTTAAGTGCGGTGATGTTCGGTCAAACGGTTCTGGCTAAATCTTGTATTCAGGCCGGGATTGAGTTTGATGGCAAAGAAGCACACTCTGCGTTATACGATACGCAAAAGACTGCGGAACTGTTTTGCTATATTTTAAACAAACTCGCACCTCACCTGCTTGACACTTTGGTGGCGGATCAATAAGATACCGCCATCTTCTAAACGTCCCTATCGTCTAGAGGCCTAGGACATCGCCCTTTCACGGCGGTAACCGGGGTTCGAATCCCCGTAGGGACGCCATCTTATTTATCCCCCTTCTTCTTTTATTTTTTCCAAGAAACCTCTTTTTCTTATTATTGCTTTCAATCCTATTGTTATAAATTTGCATGACTGAGTTTAGTGCCCTTTCTCATCTGCTTAGGCTATAATCAAGTTGATATTAGGTTTTAATCAATTTTCCCATGTTAAAGAAAATCCTGCTTGTTTTACTTATTCTGGCCCCTTCAGCGATTTATATTTATGTGATTAGTCGCGATGATAAAACTGCTGAGACCTCAACAGAAACTACATCTGCTGAAAAAACATCAACTGAGCAATACCAGACTCCAGATCACTAGTTTTTAAGAGACTTTGTAAATATTTATTTTTCAAATTAAAAAAACAACTTTATGAGGAAATTCCAATTTATGTGATATTTCACATAATTAAAACTAAAATACTTTTTAAATCTCTCCTTTTAATTGAGCTATGCAATCTCCCTCTCCACCTTCACAGCATTCGTCTGTTGAGGGTCAAACTCCGTCGTTAAAACGTGCCATGGGCACACGTCATCTGATCATGCTCTCCCTTGGTGGTGCGATCGGTACTGGTCTGTTTATGGGTTCAGGTGAAGTGATTTCACAAGCTGGACCTTTGGGCGCAGTCCTTGCCTATATTATTGGTGGTTTGATTGCCTATATGGTAATGCTCTGTCTTGGTGAACTGGCCGTACATTTACCCGTGTTTGGTGCCTTTGCAACCCATTATATTGGACCGGGTACAGGCTATATGGTGTCCTGGATGTACTGGCTCGGCTGGTCAGCCACCTTGGGAACCGAATTTACTGCCGCTGCGATTTTGATGCAGGAATGGTTTCCCCAAACTTCGATCTGGTTATGGACATTGATCTTTGCTGCAGGTGTACTGCTCTCCAATTTAAGCTCAACCCGTACCTTTGCCGAATCAGAATTCTGGCTGTCACTGGTTAAAGTTGCGACTGTACTGATTTTCATTATTCTGGGCTTTGGTTGTATCTTTGGCTTTATTCCATTTCAAGGTTATGAATCCGCACCGCTGTTCAGCAATCTGACTGAACATGGCTGGCTGCCAAATGGTTTAATTCCGTTATTCACCACATTACTAATCGTGAACTTTGCCTTTAATGGTACCGAGATGATCGGGATCGCAGCCGGTGAAACCGAAAATCCTGCGAAAAATGTACCGAAAGCAATTCATGCTGCAGTATGGCGTCTGATAATTTTCTTTGTCGGTACCATCATTGTGATCAGCTCATTACTGACTTATACCGATGCAGGTCTACAGGTCGGTGGTCATGGGGGCTTAAGCAGCAGTCCGTTTGTATCTGTGTTTACCCAGATGGGTATTCCTTATGCCGAAGATTTTATCCGTTTCGTAATTATCACTGCACTGCTGTCGACTGCAAACTCTGGCCTTTATGCGGCTTCACGGATGATGTGGGCATTGTCTTCACAAAACCAGTTACCGCGACTGTTTGCTAAAGTCAGCAAATCCGGCGTGCCTTATGTAGCAGTCTGGGTCACCATGATTGGCGGTTTGCCTGGTCTGCTCTCTGAACAGTTTGGTGCTGATGTTATTTTCAAGAACCTGATGGGTGTTGCCGCTTTTACCATGGTGATTGTCTGGATGAGTATCTGCTGGAGCCAGTTTAATTTCCGTCACCAATGGCTGAAGTCTGGTCATAGCGTCTCTGAACTAAAATTCCGTACACCTTGGTTCCCTTTAGTTCCCATTCTAGGTTTTGTAACTTGTACTGCAACTGGCCTGAGTATGGCAGCTGACCCTGAAATGCTCTCTGGTTTTATTGGCTGTTTATTGTTTATGGCAGCATGTTATGCAAGTTACTACTGGCTTTATCATCAAAAAGCTTAAATTCTAAACTTTTGAACTGAAATAATTTCTTTAATAAACCCAATTCCGATTGGGTTTATTTTTTCATATCAGGTAAATCCGTTCAGAAAATAACATCTTAATAAAATAAAGTTTTTGTTTTGCCTAATGTTTAAACTGTTAAATACATTTTAGTAAAAACTCTTTTGACAAAGTCCGGCTTAGTCCTTAATATAGCCATCACCTCGCAACGTCCCTATCGTCTAGAGGCCTAGGACATCGCCCTTTCACGGCGGTAACCGGGGTTCGAATCCCCGTAGGGACGCCATTATCTGATCGCACACGATCAAGTCTTATACATAATCCATATTAATACGTTGCAGATTTGTAGTTTTTCACTACAATAACCCGCTTCATTCTCTTATTTTTTCGACTCCTATGCACTCATCTCCGAATGATGCTACGCATCAGGGCAATTCTGCGCCTTTAAAACGCGCTATGAGTACTCGACATCTGGTCATGATTTCGCTTGGCGGCGCAATCGGAACAGGCCTATTTTTAGGTTCGGGTGAAGTCATTGCACAAACGGGGCCTGTAGGTGCCATTCTTGCTTATCTCCTTGGCGGGATCATCGCTTACATGGTTATGCTATGTCTGGGTGAACTTGCCGTTCATATGCCCGAATCGGGCTCATTTGGCGCCTATGCCAAACGCTATATTGGACCAGGGACTGGCTACACCATTACCTGGCTATACTGGCTGACCTGGTCAGTAACTCTGGGAACTGAATTTACCGCTGCAGCCTTATTAATGCAGGAATGGTTCCCAGATAGCTCCATGTGGATGTGGACATTGATTTTTGGTGCTTTCGTATTCGCACTGAATATGATTTCCACCCGCTGGTTTGCTGAATCAGAATTCTGGCTAGCACTGGTTAAAGTCGTTACTGTCGTGACCTTTATCCTGCTTGGCCTACTCGCTATTTTTGGTGTAGTAAGCTACCAAGGACAGGAAACTGCTCCGCTATTCAGTAACCTGACAGCTCAAGGCTGGTTCCCGGAAGGTTTATTTCCAATCTTCACAACTATGCTGATTGTAAACTTCGCTTTCTCTGGAACTGAACTGATTGGTGTGGCTGCTGGTGAAACTAAAGATCCTGCCAAAAATGTACCGAAAGCGATTAATACTGCAATTTTCCGCTTACTGATTTTCTTTGTAGGTACAATTATTGTGGTGACCTCCCTTCTTCCGCATCAGGAAGCAGGTCTGGCAGCTGAAGGTGTCAGTAGCAGTCCATTCGTGACAGTATTCCAGCATATTGGTATTCCTTATGCCGAAGATATTATCCGCTTTGTGATTATTACAGCACTGCTGTCTGCTGCTAACTCAGGTCTATTCGCTGCATCCCGTATGATGTGGTCATTGTCTTACAGCAAACAGTTACCAGCAGTATTTTCCCGCTTAAATGCGCGTGGTGTACCTTATATTGCAGTCATTGTCACCATGATTGGCGGTATGCCTGGTTTGCTGTCTGAACAGTTTGCCCCGGAAACCATCTTCACGAACTTGCTAGGTATTGCAGCATTTACCATGGTGGTGGTCTGGATGAGCATCTGTCTCAGCATGTTCAACTTCCGCCGTGAATGGTACAAACAGGGTAAAACAGCGAAGGATCTTGATTTTGCTGCGCCATTGTTCCCGATCGTACCGATTCTGGGTTTTCTGTTCTGTCTGATTACCTGTATCAGTATGGTGTTTGATCCGAGCATGCGTATCAGTTTCTTTGGCTGCTTGCTGTTTATCGCACTGTGCTATGCCAGCTACTACAAGTTCTATCACAAAAATGCTTAAACATTAAAATGACCAAAAGAGCAGCTTCGGCTGCTCTTTTTTATTTATACTGAAAATGTTCTAGGCAGCCAGCGTGGTGTGTCGATGAAAATTATTTATATTCATGGCATGAACAAGCAGAAATTCAGTTCTGCGTCTCTGCGTCAACGTTGGCTGAGTCTACTAAAACGCGGTCTGGAACAGTCACATCAACAGGCACATTTTGCTTATCTGAAACGGCATATCCGTATCCCTTTTTATGGCGACTTACTGTCCCGTCATCATTTACATAATGTGCTAAATGCCAGCACCTTAATGCCGCAAGACTGGCCTCGCTTTCCTTTCCAGTCTCCAATTAAATCCCAGCCACCACCCCATCTCAATCAATATTCACCTGAAATTTGTGAAATTCCCGAGCTAAAGGTTGAGGATGCCATGACCTTTAACCAGAAGCTGAAGTTTATTAGTATATTAAGCCGGAATACTCTATTACGGGATTTTGTAATCTTACTGAATCATTTCCCTCAGCTGCATGATACGCTGATCAAAAAATTCCTGATTGAAACCTATTCTTATCTGGCAAATTCCACATTCATGCAGCAGGTGCATCAGCGAATTGGCCAGAAAATGCATGGCGATAAACCCTGTATCCTGATGGCTCATTCTTTAGGAAGTGTGATTGCCTATCATTATCTGCTTCTGCATCCAGAACTGAATGTACAGCGTTTTATCAGCATGGGATCACCAATGGCTTTCCGGGTCATTCAGGAACATTTGCCCCAACCTATTCATCGGCCAGAAGCTATTAAAGGTGACTGGATTAATTTTTATTGCAGCAATGACTTTCTGACTGCCTTTCCATTATCAGAACCGCCTTTTCAGTTTCAGCCGGCAATTATCAATCGGGAGATTCGTACTTCGATTTATCATCCTCATGATATTGATGGCTATGTCCAGCATCCGGAAGTCATCAAAGCCTTGCTAGAATTACTCTAAAAAGCATCTTAATTTACAGATTTAATTTTAATATTTCCTATGCACTATTTTTCTGCTCAGTAAAATTCTTTATCCATACCTACTCATTTTCTGGTTTATTTATGACTCTTTCATAAATATACAGATGTCTGTTAATTATTGTTTTATCAAAGATAATTTACACATTAACACCACAAAAAGCGCTGCTTTTGCTACGTTAATTTTTTCTATACTGTAAATATAATTCTATCGAACTCAGTGGGGTGTCGATGAAAGTTATTTTTATTCATGGAATGAATCAGCAACATCATAGCGCTGCCTCCATCCGCCAGCGCTGGCTCCATATACTTCAAAAAGGGATGCGCAAACATCAACAAGATGCCAGATTTAGTTATTTAAAACGCCACATTCGTATTCCATTTTATGGCGATCTGCTTTCACGTTATAACGTCCGCAATATTCTAGAAGCCGGCACCCTGATGCCACAGGAATGGCCCAGCTTTCCTTTTCGCAAGCCGGCTCAACCTCAGCTTCCTGCCCCTGTTCCACGTCCTGGCTGGCGTAGGCCCACAATTACCGATTTTTCCCAACCCGGTTCAAGTGACACCATGGATTTCAGACAGAAATTCAATTATTTTACCGCTCTCGGCAGGAATGTGGCGCTTCGGGATTTTGCCTTATTGCTCAATTATTTTCCCACTCTGCATCGCAATCTGTTGCAGAGATTTCTGATTGAAACTTATCTTTATCTCGATAATCCTGATTTCATGAGGGAAGTACATGAACGGATTGCCAGACAACTGAGTGGTCGCAAACCCTGCATTGTCATTGCCCATTCTTTAGGAAGTGTGATTGCCTATAATCATCTCATCCAGCACCCTGAACTGAATGTACAGCGTTTTATTACTTTAGGTTCACCATTAGCCTTTCAGGTGATTCAATCCAGCCTGGCACAACCGGTGGTACGACCTGCGGCAATTAAAGGCGACTGGATCAATTTCTATTCAACAGATGATTATCTTACCGCCATTCCACTTACTCAACCGCCATTCAAGTTTGAACCTGAAATCATCAATCATGGCATTCGTACACATATTCATCGTCCACATGATATTACTGGCTATTTACTACATCCTCAGGTCGTTGAAGCTATTCTGGAATTACTTAAAAATCCGGCTTAAATCCGGCATTTTTCAAGTATTCTACTAATATTGTTTTAAATTTATGCACTCAAAAGAAAAATTCCAAAAAACTCTGGAAAAGCGTTTGACACCCCTCTGTTTTCACCCTAATATACGCCCACCTCTGAAACGTCCCTATCGTCTAGAGGCCTAGGACATCGCCCTTTCACGGCGGTAACCGGGGTTCGAATCCCCGTAGGGACGCCAATTTCAGAAGTCATATTTTATTAAGTCCCTATCGTCTAGAGGCCTAGGACATCGCCCTTTCACGGCGGTAACCGGGGTTCGAATCCCCGTAGGGACGCCATTACTTCAAATCAAAAGTTCTGGTTTAAAATATCACTTCTATACTGTCCCTATCGTCTAGAGGCCTAGGACATCGCCCTTTCACGGCGGTAACCGGGGTTCGAATCCCCGTAGGGACGCCATTTTCGAGATGGTTAATTTAATTAACTTCTCATAAAAAAGCCCAAGCATGATGACTTGGGCTTTTTTATTGCATGTTCCTTCATTCCTGTTTTTTAATGTTTGATCAAATTGTCTCGATTGCAATTTTATTTGTTTATAAATAATTCATTCAAAAATCTTATTCTTTTACATTTCTCTTCAACTCGTTATCCATTCATTTTCATTTACAGCAATCGCACTATAAATCCGAACAAAAAATCAACACCGGTGGTATAAGCATGCCGTTAAGTTAGAAAGCATAATATATCTGCAAGGATCAGATTATGTTCGTCAGTACAAAGTTAAGTTCGCCTGAATCATCTATTAAAAATCATAATCATCAATTTAATAACTTTAAAGATTGGGTCAACTTCTTTCAAGATCAACAGATTTCGACGGCAGTAAAGACCGAACAGGCTGAGAACTATTTAAGAGACTTAATCCAGCAAGTTGATGTGGCTGGGCTGGAATGGCTAGATCAACCCAGACATGTAGAGCAATATTTTCTGGAACAGCACCACCAAACCTGCGCAATTTTCCAGTCGTATGTAGAACGGCGTAAACAGCAGCAAGGACGCGAGTACTTCCCGACTGTGTCACACGCATTTGAGTTCCTGGCCAAAGTCGCACCTGTAAAACTGGTAGACGGCTCATGGCTGTATTCAACTGTGCAAAACTGGAATCGTCCGGAAACCAAAGACCTGATTTATATCTATCTGGAAGAACTGGGCATGGGTCATACTCGTGCCAATCATGTCACCATGTATCAGGACTTGCTGAATCATTATGAACTGAACAGCTATGCCGAGCAACTGGATGCCAGCTATTATGAACAAGCAGCCGTACAGCTCGCACTGGGCTATGCACCACCCGAGTATTTGCCTTTAGTGATTGGCTTCAATCTGGGTTATGAGCAGCTGCCCTTACACCTGTTAATTACCAATTATGAGCTGTCTGAACTCGGTATTGATCCACATTATTTCAATGTACACATTACCATTGATAATGCTCACAACGGTCATGCGCAAAAATCTCTGCAAGCGTATTTAGATCAGTATGCACTCGCTGAAGATCCTGCCCAGTATCTTGACCTGATTAAAAAAGGTTATGTGCTGAATGACATTGGCAAAAGTTCTACCCAGATCATCAAGCAACTGGATACTGAAAAACTGGCTTTGAAAGTGTTCCAGAACAAAGCGCTGATTGGACAATATATTCATAACCAGAAATGCCAGTTTAGTGGCAAGACCATTAATGAATGGTTATCCGATCCGGCACAGATTGCGGACTTCCTGAAAGTCATGATTGAAAAAGGCTGGATTGTAAAAGACGCACCTGTTGAACAAAGCCGTTTCTGGAAAATGATTGATGATCCAGATGGCAAAATGTTTGGTGTATTTAATGCCACTGAAAAACAGATTATTAAAGACTGGATTCAAAGTGAGACTTTTGCTGCTCGTCTGCCATCACGTAGCAGATCTCAAGTACATAACCAGATGGAACCGGTGCTGAACCGTATCGACCAGCAGCAGATCCATCAGCTGAAAAGCCGTCTGAATCGCTGTGCCGCTGCCGAACAAAAGATTGATTTATTGATTCCTTACGTGGCACCGCATATGCATCATCAGGAAGTGGGTTTGTGGGCAACACGTCAGCTTTCCAAGCTGCTCTTCCCTTTCCAGACTCAAGCCATGACTTATTCTTAAAAAGATGATTCATAAAAAAACAGGGCATTTTATATGCCCTGTTTTTACTTCAATGCATTATGCAAATTAAGCCGATTTACGTGAATTGATCTGACCTTTAATCACAGCTTTCACATTGCCCTTTACATAATTTAAAAATACCTTTAAAGGTGACAGTTTTGGATTTGGTCGATTACCTTTGGCAATTTCCTTAAATTGCGCGGCATACCAGATGATTTCCATAATCGCCATTTTATCGATCATCGGAATACCGGTTTTAATTTTCTCAACTGCATAACGTACATCCTGCCCAGCCACCAGACGGTTACCCAGATCAGGCTCGACCGCAAATGGACGTGCAATACCGACAAAATCACATGCGCCGCTGTCAAGGGCTGCATTCATACCCACTGCGGTACGGAAGCCCCCCGTCACCATCAAATAACAATTAACTTCCTGACGGATCTTTTCGGCAAAGTCGAGGAAATAGGCTTCGCGGGCAATCGTTGATGCTTTACGTTTCTCTGCTTTTACCCCGGCCATTGCGGGTGCTTCATAGGTTCCACCAGAAACTTCAATAATATCGATCCCGGCTGCATCCATCGCCTTAAAAACATAAATAACGTCTTCCTCACTAATGCCACCGCGCTGGAAGTCTGCCGAATTTAATTTTACTGAAATAATAAAATTCTCTGAAGTTGCTGCACGCACCGCCTTATAGGCTTCTAGCAAAAATCGGCTGCGGTTTTCAATACTGCCACCCCACTGATCTTGACGTTTATTGGTCAGTGGCGATAAAAACTGGCTAATCAGATAACCATGTGCACCATGTAGCTGTACGCCTTCAAATCCCGCCTTTTCACAAATGGCAGCTGAAGTCGCAAAGCGCTGGATAATATCTAAAATTTCATCTTCACGCAGTTCACGTGACGTACCGAAACTCATCGCCAATGCTGGACTAAAAGGAACAGCTGAAGGTGCTACAGTTTCTTTGTTCAAGCCTTTCGGGCATTGACGCCCCGGATGAGACAACTGTACCAGTTGTACCATGCCATGACGTTTGCCGACATTCGCCCAGGCTTTTAACTTTTCCAGGTCACGTTCAGTTTCTACTACCACTACACCAGGTTCATTCTTGGCACGAAAATCCACCATGACATTACCTGTTATCGCACAGCCTAAACCGCCTTTGGCCCAAGCCTCATACAACTTTAAATGGGCTTGATTAGGTTGGCCTGCATCATTCGCCAACGCCTCACTCATGGCACCTTTAATGATACGGTTTTTAAACTGGGTATTACGGATCTGGATGGAATCGGCCAATTGTGTCATGTACTTTCCTGAAATGTTTATCTTATTTTGTATGTGTTATAACCCAACTTGCCATAATTGACAATTCATATTGTCAAAGGGATACAAATTTTATTTGTGGAAATTAAGTTAGTCTTAAAATTATTTTAAATTTTGGGATCGAAAGCATCCCGGATGGCTTCACCGATATAGATGAGCAAAGACAAGACAATGGCCAAAGTTAAAAAACCAGATAAAGCCAACCACGGCGCATTGAGATTATTTTTACCTTGCAGCAATAATTCCCCCAGAGAAGCGGTTTCAGGCGGCAAACCATAACCTAGAAAGTCCAGTGCAGTCAGTGCGCTGATATTGGCGGTCAGCATAAAAGGTAGTTGTGACAGGCTGGAACCTATGACATTCGGCAAGATATGCCGGAACATGATCCGGCCATGCCCTGCACCAATACTTTTCGCTGCCCAGACATATTCCAGATTTCTGGCCCGTAAAAATTCGGCACGCACCATCGACACCAGTGTGGTCCAACCAAAAAATAGCATGATTACAAATAGCCAGTAAATATTTGGACTAAATACGCTGACCAGAATCATCACCATAAACAGCATCGGCAGGCTGCTCCAGACCTCAAGTGCACGTTGTCCGATCAGGTCAATCCAGCCACCATAATAGCCTTGAACTGCACCGACCAGCACACCTAATCCTGCCGACAGCAAAGTCAGTGCAAAGCCAAACAGCAAGGAAATACGCAAGCCATATAAAATACGTGCTAGCACATCCCTTCCCTGATCGTCTGTTCCTAGCCAATTTTGTCGGCTTGGAGGTGAAGGTACTGGAATATCGAGTGCCAAATTGGGTGTGTCATAGCCGAAGTGGATCACCGACCAGATTGCCCAGCCTTTGGCATTAATCAGCTGCTGTACCGTAGGATCCTGATACTCGGCTTCAGTTTCAAAGACACCCCCAAAAGTCGTTTCAGGATATGACTTTATTACTGGCAGATAATAGGAATCCTCATACTTGACCAGTAAAGGCTTATCGTTAGCGATCAGCTCAGCACCAAGTGACAAGATAAAAATAATGGTAAAGGCAATGAAGCAGGCAAATCCGGTTTTATTATTTTTAAAACGTTGCAGGCTGGCGCGTAGCATTGGTGACATTATTTTGACCCTCGCGAATCAAAATGGATCCGGGGATCAATCACCCGATACAGCACATCACTGATCAAACGCAGCACCAAGCCCAATAAGGTAAAAATAAACAAGGTTCCAAAAATGACCGGATAATCCCGCTGCAGAATCGCTTCAAATCCCAGCATGCCCAAACCATCCAGATTAAAGAGGATTTCAATAAACAGGTTCCCGACAAATAAAATACCGAGCAAAGCTTCTGGCAAACTGGCAACCAACACCAGCACAGCATTGCGCAGTACATGACGGTAGAACACTGCTCTGTCCTGTAGTCCCTTCGCTCTTGCTGCCAGCACATATTGTTTACTGAGTTCTTCCATAAAGGAAAATTTCACCAGATAAGTCAGCCGTGCAAAACCGCCGAGTACCATAGCCAGTAGCGGCAAAGCCATATGCCAAAAATAATCCTGAATTTTTCCAAAGAGGGATAATTCAGCAAAATTTTCCGAGCTTAACCCTTGTAAAGGAAACCATTGCAGATAGGAACCACCTGCAAAAAATACAATCAGCAAAATGGCAAAGATAAAGGCTGGAATAGCATAGCCCACAGCCAGCAGCAAAGACGTCGTTTGATCAAACAGGCTGCCAGGCTTTTTGGCCTTCTGGATGCCAAGAGGAATAGAGACCAGATAAATGAGCAAGGTACTCCAGAAACCTAGAGACAGTGAAACTGGCAATTTTTCCCAGATCAGTTCAGTCACAGCTTGGCCTTTAAAAAAGCTCTGGCCTAAATCAAACTGGGCATAGCTTTTCAACATTTCCCAGAAACGTAAATAAACCGGCTGATCAAATCCATACTGAGTCTTGATCTGCTCCAGCATTTCGGGCGTCAGGCCTTGCTGTCCCTGATACTGCAAGCCACCGATCGCCAAATTATTTGCATGCTGTGCCTGATAGATGGCCTGTTCCACTGGACCACCCGGTGCAAGCTGAATCACCACAAAATTGATTAGTAAAACCATCAATAATGTCGGAATCATAAGAAGCAAACGTTTGACGATATAAGTGCTCATGGCACTCCCCAAAGCTGGAAATCTAGCGATATTTTAAGTACGGCGCCACTTGTCTGGCTTTAGCTGCATCCACCCACCAGTAATCAATACCCGCAGAAAGCTTGGGCTTGATTTTAGGCTGCTGATACATATTCCAGTAAGCATACCAGTATTCACCCGTACCATAAGTCGGAATATGATAATAACCGGCTCGCAATAAACGATCTAAAGCTCGGCTACTATAAATCAGCTGCTCCCGGCTTTGTGGTTGAACCACCTGATCAATCACCCGATCAATCACCGGATTTTGAATACCGGCATAATTATAATTGCCAGGCTGACGTGCCGCCTGACTACCCCAAAACTGTTTCTGTTCCTGCCCCGGTGTCAGCGATTGCGGCATAGTATCCACAATCATATCAAACTGATAATTTCTAAGGCGCTCATAGTACTGAGCCGTTTCCACCATCCGAATGTACGCCTGAATTCCTAAACGTTTCAAATGGCGTAGATAAGGCATTAGATGACGCTGCTGTTCAGCCTGATGCAACAGAAATTCAATCTGTACAGGTTTACCTTGAGCAGTCACCAGTTTTCCCTGCTGATAACGGTAACCGGCATTCAATAAAATTTGTCGCGCCTGTAATAAATTTTTGCGGTTAAACCCGGAGGCATCTGATTGCGGATAATGCCAATCCTGTAATACCGTCTGACGTTGCACCGGATGCAATTTAGATAAATTTGGCTGTAATATTTTCAGCTCTTGGGCACTCGGCTTGCCTGTAGATGCCAGTTCACTGTTACTAAAAAAGCTGTTGAGACGCTGATATTCCCCATGAAACAAGGCTTTATTTAGCCATTCAAAATCATAGGCCAGAGTTAAAGCTTGCCGGAAGCGGATATCGGCAAAGGGCTGACGCCGCATATTAAAAATCAGGCTTTGGGTTGGAATCGGATTGTGATGGTGAAAACGATAGGTTTTGATCTGGCCTTGCTCTACCGCAGGAAAGCGATAATCACTTACCCAGCGGTTAACCTGTTTTTCTTCATGCAGTGTGAACTGGCCCGACTTAAAAGCTTCAAACTTGATTTCCGGACTACGGTAATAACGATACTGTATGCGATCAAAATTATAACGCCCACGATTGACCAGCAGATCTTTACCCCAGTAATGCGGATTACGTTTATAGGAAATACTGCGTCCTGCATCAATACGTTCAATCACATAAGGCCCAGAACCCAAGATCGGTTTCAGGTTAATGTCTTTGAAATTACGCTTTTGCCATTCCTGCTGAGAATAGATCGGCATCTGAGTCACAATCATGGCCATTTCCGGATTATGGCGAGATTTAAAACTAATCTTAACTTTTGAAGGTGACAGGACTTCGGTTTTTTTAATATCTGCCAGATACATCTGTAAGCCAAAATTAGACTGGGTCTGGTACAGATCAAAACTGTATTTCACATCTTTAGCCGTCACTGGCTGACCATTACTGAATCTGGCCTTAGGATTTAAATGGAAAATAATATAAGCAGTCTGCTTTGGATCGAAACTGACTTTCTCCGCCAGCAGAGGATAATAAACGCCGGGCTCATCCAGGGATTTCGACATAAGGCTGTCAAAAATATAATTAATCCCTTCAGTGACATTCCCCTTACCATTCATGCTGTTCAGATTATCAAAACTGCCATCGGCTGCCTGAATAAGAATGCCGCCTTTGGGCGCTTGCGGATTGGCATAAGGCAGAGATTTAGCCTGTGCATATTTGGGTGCACCATGCAGTGCAATATAAGGTGTCGTAATGACTGCTGCCCCGCTAGAACTGATGATCCAAGGGGCAGCAAGAATCCATAAGACATGGACGGGATTAAACAATTTCACGATCCAGAAATTAATTTGGAACCTTAATCACATCACCAATACGCAATTGAGTATTGGGTTTCAGCTCATTCATTTCTGCCAGCTCATTGGTTGCCATACCATAACGGGATGCCAGACCAATCAAGGTATCGCCACGCTTCACCTTGTATTCAGTGACCAGCTTTGGAAGCTGAAGCGTTTGGCCCACACGTAAACCAGCACGTGGACTAAGATTATTCAGGCTCGCCAGATCAGTAACGGGTACTCCTACACGATTGGCAATCGCAATCAGTGATTCTCCGGATTTTACCGTATAGGATTCTGTCGCCTTAGAAGAGGCAGATTTTGTTGCGACTTTTACTACCGGCTCTTTTTTGGCAATCTGAATATCTTCATTAATTTTTAAACGCTGTCCAATCCGCACATTGCTATTGGTGCTTAGGCCGTTCAGGTCTGCCAGATAACGTAATTGTAGATGATATTGGCGGGCAATCGAGCTTAAGGTTTCACCAGATTTCACGATGTGAGTATCTGATTTGACATTGTTTTCCTGAGTCTCGGTGACCACTTCCTGCACAGGTTCAGGACTACCAGATAATTTCAGATGCTGACCCACACGCACATTGGCACTACGGGAAATATTGTTCAGGTTGGCAATCTGATCCATCGACAGATTATATTTTGCTGCAATCCCGGTCAGCGTATCACCCGATTGAACCGTATAACTGTCAGGAACCTGACTACCGGCCGGAATCTTGATGGTCTGACCAATGCGTAAGCCGCTGTTTGCAGACAGGCCATTTAACGCTGCCAGTTCAGATACCGTCAATTTACTTTGATTGGCAATGCTGTACAGGGTTTCACCACGTTTGACCTGATAGCTTTCTGTTGGCGTATGATCAACCTTAACGTTCTCAAACTTCTGTTCGATTTTTTCGGTTTTCTTGCTGCTCGCAGTCAGTTCATCAACTTCATTGAGAGGAACATTAATCTTCTGTCCGATCATCAAACTGCTACCCGCGGTTAAACCCGGAGTTAGTGCAGCAAGTTCTGCATTCGACAATGCGTAGCGATCTGCAATCAGTTTCAGATACTCACCACGTTTAACGGTATAGGACTTGGTCTGGACTTTGACAGTTTCGACTTTTTTGCTGTCTTCAACTTTCGCTTTGCTGGTACTTTCTTTTAGGGAAAGCTTTTGCCCCACAAATAAACCACTGGTCGTACTCAGATCATTATAATCAGCCAACTGTTTAACACTCAGGCCGAACTGGCTGGAAACGCTGGTCAAAGAATCATTGGCCTGAACCACATAACTTTCCGGTTTCTCTTTGGCTTTCGGTACTTCCTGTACTGGGTTGGCATCATAGAGATAAATTGTGGTGCCCACATATAATGTAGAGTTTGGATCAATCTGGTTCCATTTCGCGACATCACGCCAGTTCACGCCATTCTTCGCTGCAATCAATGCCAGATTATCGCCCGGTAAAACCTTATAGGTACTGCGCTTACCTTTCGGTGCCACAACCACAACTTCTGAATCAGTTTTTACATAGTTTTTGCCCTGATTGAGTCGAGCTTCAACTGAATCTGCACTGGTGTTTACAGCGACTTCTTTCGGATATGAGAATCCTTTGGTCAGTTCCTTGCCCTGCTGCTCGGCAATAGACTGACTGGTCTGAATTGCAGTCAGTTTGATCTTGCCATCATAAGGGTCAACAATTTCTGTGCCTGCAGGTGCCAGTGCTTTCAACTCTTCAATGACCTGTGCCTGTTCAGCTGCAGTCGCCACAGGTTGTAAAAGCTCATCCACGGTCTTATTAATTTCTTCTGCTGACACCACTTTCTGGATTTGCTGACGTTCAGCTGCGGTAATTGGTGGCTCGACCTGGATAGGCTTCACTGAAGCAACTGGCGTCACAGCAACCGGAATACGTGGCGCGCTTGGAATAGGCAATTCACTTTTTGCCGCAAATTCAGCAAGTGCTTCGGAACCACGTGGTGTGCTGACCCGTTTGGTGGTTTGTGCAGTTAGATTAGGTGTCGTCGTGGTTGACACTGCTGCTGGTGCAGTCGTAGCTGGCTTTGGTGATGTAGTCGCAGTTGGAGCTTTAGTTGCTGTTGCAGTCTTAGCAGTCGTAGTGGCAAGCACCGGCGGAGTCTGCTTGGCAGGTACGATGGTGGTACTGGTTGATGCTGGTGCTACAGTTGGATTTGGAGTTACTGTAGTGGTCGTTTTAGGCGAGTTACTGACAGTACCTGCCCATAAGCCGCTTGAACTAGACTGCAGTTTTTTCAGTTTTCCATCAATCGATGGACTTAAGTCAGCCGGAATCAAAATACGGCGCGGACTTTCCGGATCAATACGATCACCACGATGCCCCGGGTTAAGCTGATACAGTTCAGCACGGCTTAAACCGGTAATGGCTGCAATCTCATTTAAATTGGCTGCACCGACAGTCACTTCACGAAAGTGAGGACGGTTGGCAATTGGTGGCAAACTCACGCCATAAGTACCCGGATTTTTCACAATCTGCGCAACTGCCAGGAAACGCGGCACATAGTTCATGGTTTCCTGAGGCAGTTTCAAGGACCAGTAATCGGTAGGCAAGCCTGCGGCCTTATTACGGTTAATCGCCTGCTGGATACGGCCTGGACCGGCATTATAAGAGGCCAAAGCCAATTCCCAGGAACCAAACTGGTTATATAAGCTGCCTAGAAACTCATAAGCCGCACGAGTCGACTCAACGACATCACGACGGCCATCGTAAAGTGAGGTTTGTTTCAGACCATAAATACGGCCAGTACTTGGAATGAACTGCCATAAACCTGCTGCTGCTGCACTACTGGTCGCCGCCGGGTCATAAGAACTTTCAATGATCGGTAATAAAGCCAGCTCTGTAGGCATGCCACGGCGTTCTGCTTCTTTCACCGTATAATAGAGATAGCGCGATGCACGGGCACTCAGGCGGTCCAGATAAGGCTGACGGGAAATAAACCAGCCACGCTGTGCATCAATACGCGGATTCCAGGTATTCAGATCCATCTTGAAACCCACGGTCATCCGTTTCCAGATATCACCATGCTTCAAAATCAGTAAGCGGTCACCTTCAACCGCACGCATATCCGTTGCAGAAAGTAAATCTTCCAGCCCATCCAAACTGCTTGCATCTAGATATTGTGAGCCAACCTGCTTGCTTGACGCTTTTTGGGTCGCACTTTGTGTAGAAGAACAGCCCGTCAGTCCCAAGGAAGCGAGTGCCGTTCCAAGTACAGAAAATTTTAAAAATGTTGGTAATGCAGGCTGCCACAAAATTGCGGTTGGTTTATACATAAAGAAATCCAAACAATTCGTATATAAATTTATTTTTTAGATATGCCATTGTAGTGAAGCATGTCGTGGACACAAGGCATTAATTTACCCCGATTTCACGTTAAATGTTACAAGAAATTAAAAAAACTGGTGCATCTAGACGCATCAAGCGTATTTGCGTTATACAATATCCGCTTCAGCAAGTTCTTTTTTGATCGGATTTTAATTTATGTCTCACACTATCACGCTATATGTTGATGGCGCCTGTCGCGGCAACCCGGGTTTAGGCGGTTGGGGTGCGTACATAATTACCGAACAGCAGGAACACAAAATTTGCGGTGGCGAAGATCATACCACCAATAATCGCATGGAGCTGACCGCAGCGATCGAAGGCATCCAGTTCTGTCCAAAAGATGCCAAGCTGGTCATTTATACCGATTCCAATTATGTCAAACAAGGCATTACCGAATGGATTCATGGCTGGAAAAAGAAAAACTGGAAAGACGTTAAAAATCCGGATCTATGGCAAAAACTGGATGCCATTTGCCAAGGTCGGGATATTGAATGGCACTGGGTAAAAGGCCATGCCGGACATCCTGGCAATGAAATGGCCGATCAACTGGCTAATCAGGGCGCAGATGAAACCTTGAAAAAATCCAAATCAGTTACTGCAATCACTGAAAATAAAAAAAAATCTGAACCTGACTGGCTTCTAGACGACCCTTTCGGGCTGGATCTTGTCGATAGTGAAGAAGAACTCGAAGAGAGCATGGAAATGGCCGAAGAAAAAATGGAACGGACTGAAAATTTAGAAACAATTGAAAATACCGATGAGTCTGCTTCAGTCACTTCAGATTCAACCGAACTACATCCGCAAATTGTGATTACACCGCCGACCTTAGAGCTGCATGGCCCCCGTCAATTGATTCTGGATACGGAAACCACCGGTTTCTATTATCAGGATGGTGACCGGATCATTGAGGTGGGTGCGATCGAAATGATTAACCGGAAACTTACCGGCAGCTCAATCCATATTTATATCAATCCTAAAAAACCGGTTGGTGATTCGGTGAATGTCCACGGTATTACCGACGAGTTCCTGCAAGACAAGCCGCTGTTTGAAGAAATCTCACAGGTACTGTTTGACTATCTGCAAGGTGCCGAAATTATTGCGCATAACGCGACCTTCGATATGAACTTCCTGGATATGGAATTCAAGCGTGCAGGCTTTGTCGCACTTTCTGAAGTTTGTGAAGTAACCGATACTCTGGCAATGGCCAAATCCAAGCATCCTGGACAGAAAAACTCTCTAGATGCCCTCGTGCGTCGTTATGAAATTCCACAACGTGACCGTACCTTCCACGGTGCCTTGCTCGATGCGGAAATTCTGTCCGATGTTTATCTGGCCATGACCGGTGGACAGGTCTCTTTTGATATGGATGCCCTGTCACATACCGAAGAACAAGGTGGCAGTTCAAGCACTGTGAAAATCGAAATTGAATTGCCTGTGATTCCTCCATCAGATGAAGAACTTGCCGAACATGAGAAATGGGTCAAACAATTTGAAGAAAAGCATGGAACGCCTTGCCTTTTTGCAAAATAAAATCTAAATTTCAAGCAGTAATTTCGCTTTTAAAATACAGTTCTTCAGTTATAGTAATTCCAAAGAGGCCCCGTCCGATAAAGCGGGGCTCATATATAGAAAATACTCAAGGAAAGGTGCAGATCCATGTCTTACCAAACCTCTATACATTTTGATCCAACAGCTTTACTGATAATAAAAAATGAGGTTGATAACTCGATCAAGTTAGTCGAATCAGCAGTAAGCACCTTGGTAGAAGATCAAACTTTACCTTTTGGCATTGACGATGCATTAAATCAGTTCGAACAATGTGCACAGGTACTGGCACTGATTGATATGCCGAATCTGGCACAAATTGCTCAATATTCAGCAGAACTGATGCGCAAGATTATGGGGAATCCGGCGCAGGTCAACACTCAGGATGTGATCGCATTGAGTGAAGGCACCACCATGCTGAAACGCTATATCGAATTTATCTGCTTGCGTGAAGTGAAAATTCCGCAGTTCCTGCTCGATACCCTGAACCGTCTGGAACTTGCGCTTGGTAAACCATTGACGACCGAAGGTCAGCATATTGAACCTTTGCTTGATCTGATTACTCCAGACTTCCAGTTACCCCAAGTACCAGGTCTGGAAAAATCCAAATATGTGCAACACCTGTATAAGCTGTCTCTTAACAAACTGCTAAAACAGGAAGAAAGCGAGATGGATCTGCAAGCGATCAAACTGGTCGGTACTTATCTGGCAGGTCTTTCAGCAAATCATCCAAGCAAGCAATACTGGCATCTGGTGCATGTTGCTTTTGATAATATTGATCACCTGCTCATCAATGAACCACGTTTACGTACTTTAATCAGTATTGAACGCAACATGGCACAGTACTTTAGTTCAGCCGACAGCTTCAAAGCCTCTCTGTCTGATCTGGCAAATGTATTGAGCTTATGTATCAGTCAGGAAGATGCAACTGCACAGCAAATCCGTAGCCAGCTGAATATTGGTGATGATCTACTGACAGATATGCAACTTCAAGTATTTAGCCGTCACCTATATGGTCCGGACTTTGAAACCATGCATACTATTAGCGAGCTGGTGACTGCGGAAATGACCCAGATCCGCAATGATATCGAATACAACTATCAGCACATGACACCTGAAAAAACGCAGGAACTCCAGACTCAGCTGAATAGCTTGGCCAATATCTTCAAGGTTCTGAACCTGAACGAAGCCTATCATGATTTAAACCGTCAGGCAGCTTCACTCAGCCAGGCAGATATTCTGAAAGATGAGTCTTTTGCCCAGCAGTTGATGAATGTGATTCTATCCGCGATGAACTCGATTGGTGTATTGGAACGTCACCATACTTCGAGCCGTCTGCAGCTACGTGTGAATAACATGAATATCTCGCTGGATCGTCTGGACGAAGCACATAACGCTTTGTTGAATGAAACCAAGGCACTGATTGAATTGTCTAGCCAGATTCTGACTGATTATCTGCAGGATCAGGACCTGGCCAAACTTGAACCTGTACCCATCCAGTTCTGCGAAATTGGCGGTGCCATGCTGTTCCTGAATGCTGAACATGTGAAAGCTGCATTCAATACAACTGCCCTGTTTATCAAAAACCGTATTGAACAGTCGGTTGCATTAACACCAGCAGAAATTCATCATGCGCTGGATGCATTGGCTAGTGCCGATATGATGATCGATAACTTAAAGAATAAACAGCCTGTATTACAGTCCATGTTTAAGGTAGCATTAGACAGTAGTGAAAAACTGAAAATCGTTGCCTAATGTCTAAAAAATTATCACTTGCTTATATTTTCCAGCAGCAACAGTTGCTGGTCGACCAACACTTTCAACTGCCTCGAGTTGAAGCTCTGGCAAGTGATTTGCTGCTGAATCCGGGTGATCAGGTGATTGCCCGTGATCTTCTTCCAGATGAGCCAACTCCTGAAGGCCTGCAACTGGTTCCGATCCGTCAATTATTACAGTTCTGGAATGTTCAGCAATTTGAACAGGCCAGCCGTGCTGTGCAACTACTGGAATGGCGCCGGAATCACAAGTTCTGTAGCCACTGTGGCACCCCGACTGAAGCCCATGCTGTTGAATATGCCATGGTTTGCCCAGCTTGCCATTATCGTCAGTATCCAAGGGTGCAACCTTGTGTGATTACTGTGATTACCCGTGGTGAAGATGAAATTTTGCTGGCTAAAAATGCACGTAATACCAAAAGCCAGATGTATGGCCTGATTGCCGGATTTGTCGAAGTTGGGGAAACGCTTGAAGAAGCGGTACGTCGCGAGACGCTGGAAGAAGTCGGCTTGAAAGTGAAAAATATCCAGTATCTGGCTAGTCAGCCCTGGCCCTTCCCGAGTAATCTGATGATTGCCTTCAAAGCAGAATATGCTGGCGGTGAGCTGCAATTGCAGGAAGAAGAAATTAGCGATGCGAAATTTTTCAAGTTTGATCAGTTGCCGGAAATTCCGTTTAAAGGCAGTATTGCCCATGCCATGATCATGCATGTGACTCAAGGTACACCGGTCGCAGATGATACCCGTGAATGGCTCTAAGGTTTTCAACTAAAAAAGCCCGGTTTTTATACCGGGCTTTTTTGTGGGAATTACCAAAATCACAGATCTTCACTTAAAAGCATCTTCTAGTGCCCACATCACACGCGGCTTGGTTTCAAAGAACCGGCTAAACAAACTGGACAATGAACCAATCATTGTAATATGGCCCAGTTTCGGAATCGTAATCAGCTCGCTATGATTGCCATGGTCTTTTAATACCCGATCCAGATCCTGACTGTTAAAATGGCCGACAATATTGTCCCGCTCTGCCATGAACAGATAATGTTTGGTGGAGGTATTTTCCACAAAATAATATGGCATCACCTGCTGATACGGAATCGACTGGTCAAAAGCATCCGCACAGATCGGATCATCTTTATAGTCAAAATGATACGGTCCTGCCAGACCAATAATGGCGCGGATTTGTTCCCGCTCAATCATGGCCTTTTGTGGATGGTATAGCGCTGACATGACATTAAATGCCCCAGCTGAATGTCCCATCAAGACCAGATTTTCCGTAGAAACATTTAACTGGCCTGCATGCTGCTGCAAATGATTCAGCAACAGATGCAGGTCATTAATATAGATCGGGAAAATGTGTTCAGGCGCTAGGTGATAGTTCATCACCACCACATCATAGCCTTCTTTGGCAAAGGCCTCGCCAATGAAATGGTAATCCTTTTTATCACCGTGCAGCCAGGCACCACCATGGACAAAGACAATCAGGGGGCGATGCGCTAAAGGCTGATGACTTAAAAACAGATCAAAACGTTGACGGGCATTTAAGCCATAGGCTAACTGGGTTTCAACACTATAACCCTGTTTTGGGGTTAAACGGTTCAGCGCATAACTGCCAAAATCATAGATCCGGAAATCTTTATAACGTTGCTGGACTTCAAGGATCTGATCTGACAGCTGCGTTTTAAATTGACCGACCTTATGGAACATCGGTTGGTTCAACTGTATCAGGATCAATGGCGACTGGAGTCTGTTCAACACCCGACTGTGCATAAGATGCAGGCGCTGCAAAATTCTGGTTAGTATTATAACCAGAGCGCTGATCCACGTTGTCGATGAGCGTGACAATTTTAGTGATATTCCCCACTTGTTGCAGCACCTGATTCAGGTCATCGATTTCTGCACTATTCAGACGTCCCATCACATACAGCACACCATCTTCAGTATGCACATGCACTTTACTGTCAGATACCACCGGTGCTTTCATAATCAGGCCACGGGTATTCGCCGTCACGGCGGTATCCTGCATGATCGTAGTGTAGCTGCTCTGGTTACCCACAGTGATAAAGTTATGCACCGCTTTGACGTCACTCATGGATTTGACATTATCTTCTGCCAATTGCTTGAGATGCGCATCCGGCACCTGTCCGGTCAACAGGACATTGCCATGGAAGCTTTCAATATTGACCCTTGACTGTTTAAAACGTGAATCTAGTTTATAAAGATTAATTTTTGCAGTACGTACAATAGAAGAATCGATAAATACCTGTCCTAGCGTCCGAGCTCCATTTTCGGTACCTACAGGAGCCGTACCAGTACCGCTAGAAATAAAGCTGGCACAACCCGATAAACTTGCGACACACAGCATTGTTATTGCAATACGCTTAACCACTCAGCAAGACTCCTTAATTTTAATCAGTCTTATTTCAATATAATAATCTGTTTTTTCAAGGCCAGATGTTCTTCATCATACTTGAACTTTCCCATGATGCTGCAAATTTTATCTACCGCATCAGATCTTATTTTATTCAAAGATTAATAAACTCTTGATCAAAAGTAAAAGCATTTTCAAACCAGTGCAGATCATAAGGGTATTGCGAAAAATCATGCTGTATGGTTTTTGCAAAATACCGATTAAAATCAAAACAAATCACATCAAAACGATAGTAATAATGTGCAAACTGTGGATTTTTTTGAATAAAACATACAGCCGTTTGTAGGACTTTTCGTTGCTTGGCAGAGGAAACCGATTCAAAAGCCAATGCATAAGCTGTTTTAGCTCGTGCTTTTACCTCGACAAAGACCAGTTCCTGCTCACGCTGCATGACCAGATCAAGTTCACCATAGCGGCTATGCCAGTTTCTGGCAATGAGCTGAAAGTCTTGTTGCTGCATCAGTTGGGCAGCCTGTTGTTCTGCCCATGCACCTAATTGTTTCTGCATCGTTGACCCTTATAGTGCCTTGAGACCTTTGGCACTCTGCTGAAAACAGGACGGCGTACGTTGTATGCCTTGATCCGATACCCGAATCATTCCAGTACGACCCTGGAATTCAATATTGCGTATTTTTTTATTGTTTAAATAATACTGGGTGATTTGCCAGGCATCCCCACCAAAAGCAATCAAACGCTGATAGGACATATTCACCGGTGCCTGTTGATAAGCCTGCATCACATCAGGCCAGTTAGCAAAATAAAGTGCCGGCACATCGCAGAACTTGATGCCTCGTGGCGGAGCATGCTGTTCATTAATTGCATTCGCGACTGTGTAAATCCGTTTATGTCCTAAACCATGTAAGGATGCCAGCCAGTCCGCATTGCCGAGCAATAGGATCCCCTGCTTGCTCTTCAGAAAAAATGGCGGCTTCTGGATCATTTCCAGTTGCAGCTCACTCTGGCTAAGTAGTGACATTAGCAAGAGTTCATGTTCTGACTCACTGCCCGGTTGACGCAGCACAAACAGTTGCTGAATCCCATCTAGCGCAATCTGCTTCTGTAAGGCAGCTGCATCTTCTTTTTTCGACAGGCTAAATTGCCAAATATTTGGGGCCGTTAGGCCAGTTTCATTCAAACTCAGTGTACGAATCTTGGGTTTAGTCTGCACCAGCTGCTCTACATCCTGACGTGCCAAAGGACCAATCACCATTTGTGTGTTTTTACTGACATGCTGTTTGAGTAGCTGAGAGATTTTTTTCTGGTCTGAATTGACCCATTTCAATGGTACTTTCTGTCCTGACGCCGTATATGCACTGAGAAATCCTTGCTTGATACTCGAAGCAGCTCGCGCCAAGGGGCCGGTTTCAGGTAGAATAATCAGCACTTCCGCTTGTACGCTGCTGACGCAGACCAGTAACCCCAAGCCCAAAATTTTATTTTGAATCTTCCATTTTTTATTATTCGATTTATTCCACATGGAGAAACCTATGAGTGCTCAGTTATTTGTTGTTGCGACTCCAATCGGGCACTTAGATGATATTAGTTATCGTGCAATTAATGTATTGAAATCGGTGAGTCTTATTGCAGCTGAGGATACACGAACTTCTGCACAATTACTTAAACACTTTAATATTCAAACACCTTTGACAGCCTGTCATGAACATAATGAAAGCAACAAGATTGATCAGTTGATTCAACGCCTGCTCAATGGTGAAGATATAGCATTAATCAGTGATGCAGGCACACCACTGATTAGCGATCCAGGATTCAAGTTTGTACGCGCTGCGCAAGAACATAATATTCGAGTGGTTCCTGTGCCGGGTGCATGTGCTGCAATTGCCGCTTTAAGCGCAGTAGGTTTACCGAGTGACCGTTTCAGCTTTGAAGGTTTTTTGCCGTCTAAACAAAGCCAGCGGCTCTTGACTCTGGAAAAACTGAAAGATGAAACCCAGACCTTAATTTTCTATGAAGCACCGCACCGCATTCTGGAATGTGTTAAAGATCTGGCAGCGGTATTCGGTGCAGAACGTCCTGTAGGTTTTGCCCGTGAAATTACCAAGACCTTTGAAACCATCAAGAAAATGACACTGGGTGAACTGGTCGAATTTGTTGCCAATGACCATAATCAGCAAAAAGGTGAAATCGTACTGGTGATTGGCGGTTCTATCGAAGAGAAAGATCTGAATCAGGAAAAACTGGACAAGCTGTTACTGCGTTTATTACAGGACCTGTCTGTCAAAGCAGCTTCACAACTGGCTGCAGATTTGACCGGGATCAAGAAAAAAATTGCCTATCAACGTGCTCTGGAACTGACTTCAGCCAACGATTAACTTTTCTTTATCCATAAAAAACACCACAATCAATGTGGTGTTTTTTTATTCGCTAATATCAAGTGCAATTATTCTCTTGCAACGGATTCATCAGCTGGAACTTCAGTAATACGGCCACCACTTGCCAGAAAAGCTGCAATTTCATCCTCAAGTGCCTGGCGTTTTTTCTGCTTAGCAGTTACAGTCAAAGTTTCAGCTTCTAATACGTCTGTATCATTCACAACTTCTTCGCTACTTGCAGCACCTTTTTCTGCTGCTTTTGCTTCATCGTCGTCGATTACAGGATCTTCTACATCATCATAATCATTTACGTCTGTCATTTTGCTCTCCCCACAAACGGCTTCGCTTTTATCTATTGAACCAAGCTTTAAATTAACTGAAATTTAGCAATCTCTTTGGTCTTCGCCTAGCCCTAATTTTCAAAAAATCGTATCTTTTTTAAACAAAATAGTTACTCTTTATAGATGTTTGTTTAAAAAATTTACATTCGGCCACTAGGTTGAATAACGTGTATCTTTGAGTAAACTTAAACCATTCGCCTGAGCCATAAATGCATCTTTCAGGACTGCCTGTTGCTCTACCTGTTTCAGCCCGAAATTACGTGCCCATACCACTGGGAAAAGCTCAGTAGTTTCCATCCAGCCAATCGCCGACATGCTATGCATCATCGCATCATTCTGGCCTTTACGACGATGCTCATAACGTTTTAAGGTCTGCACATGGGCCCACACTCCACGCGCTTTGTCATGTAGCAACACCTCACAAAGTACAGCAGCATCCAGACAGCCGATATTAACCCCTTGTCCAGCAAGCGGATGAATCACATGCGCAGCGTCACCAATTAATGCTAAGCCATCTTGTACATACTGCTGTGCAGCACGAGCTTTGAGTGGGAATTTAGCTCGCGGTGTCGCTTCCAGCACTTCGCCCAGCATATGATAGCTTTCACGGGTCAATAGTTGAGTGAAGTCAGCATCTGATAATGCTGCATATTCATCGGCATAATCATCAGGTAATGTCCAGACTATGGATTGCCAGTGGCCTTGCTCTTCTTCTTTAAGACCTGCCATTGGCAGATAAGCCAAAGGACCGGTTTCCAGAAAAATCTGACGAGCCACATGCTGATGCGGCTGGGCTGTTCTAATTGCACAGCTGATTCCAGCCTGTTTATAGTCCAGTACATCGATATCGATAAAGGCTTGTTCACGTACAAAGGAGTTCGCGCCATCTGCGCCAATGACCAACTTGGTTTTGAGCTGGGTGCCGTCTGCCAGATGAATGATCCAGACATTTACACCACGTTCCACCCGGCTAACTTTGACCTGTGTGCGGTAATCTTGCACCTCTTCAAGCATCTTTTGCTGTATGGCCAGATTCAGGATACTCGGTTCTACCATCGAGCCTAGCGCCTGCTCTACAGAAGGTGTCCTTTCTGAAGAATGACCAAAGTTAATTTCACCGTAGCCATTTTTATTCCAGACCTGCATTCCAGTATATGGCTGCTGGCGTGCAAGTTTGTCCCACACACCCACGGTTTTTAATAAATGAATGGTCGCCTGACTTAAAGCCAAAACCCGCGGATTGGCTACGCTTAAAGTTTTGTCTGCATCCAGAATAGGCGCAGCATCCAGCACAGTAGCTTGCACACCACCTTGAGCAAGTAATAAAGCGGTCAGGCCACCTACTAGCCCACCACCAACAATGACAACATCTAATACATCAGAACTCGGATTCAGACTCATGCTTTTAACCCCATGGCATAGTTAGCGACCAGTGGCTTGATGCCAGGAATAGTATCAAAAGCAATCAGTCCGGTATTACGGATCAGTTTCAAGAATGTATTCTGATTACTAAAACCACGTACGACTGAATCACAGAACTTGATCACTCTTTGCTGATCATTCAAGCGGGATTTCTCATAGTCCTGTAATACCGCTGCATCACCTAAGTCTGCGCCTTGTGACTGCTGCTCTTTCAGGTAGCGCACCAATACATGCGCATCTCGCATACACAGGTTAAAACCCTGACCCGCTACTGGATGAATCGTATGTGCAGCATTACCCATCAAGACCACGCGGCCCACAGCCTGTTTTTCTGCTAATACTTGGGACAATGGAAAACTGAAGCGCTTGCCTGTTTTCTGGAATTTACCGGCACGATCGCCATAGGTTTCTTGTAAGGCGTTCAGGAAATGCTGGTCATTTTCCTCACCCAGCCATTCTCCTTCCGTTCCTTTCTTCACAGGCCAGACGACAGAACGACGATATTCACCTGGAAGTGGTAATAAGGCTAATGGTCCTAGGTGGCTAAAGCGTTCAAAGCCAACATGATTATGCGGTTTAGAAGTTTGAACGGTAGTGACAATGGCGACCTGATCATAGTCATGCTCTGAAGCCCCAATGCCAAGCGCTTTACGACAGAAAGAATCACGCCCATCAGCAGCAATCACCACTTTGGATTGAAGTCTCAATAAAGCATCACCACGTTGTGCTTCAAGATAAGCAAACTCAGCATCTTGAGTCAGAGAGCTGACCTGAACCCCATCAATCAGTTCAATGAGTGGTTCTTTTTTGACTTGAGTTAATAGCACACGACCTAGCCAGGCATTTTCAATCACTTGGCCAAAGCTTTCGACTTTTTCCTGTTCTGCAATTAAGCGCGCCTTACCAAAACTGCCCTGCTCAGTGATATTCACTTCAAGAATCGGCGTTGCATGTTCCTGCAAGGCATCCCAAAGCCCAAGTTCCTGATAAATCTGTACACTACGACGTGACAAGGCACTGTTACGTGCATCAAAGCTGGAATGATAGGGTGCAAGGTTTACATCATCATAATCTGGATATTTGATCGCTTCCAAAAGTTTGACTGCAATATTGGTTTTGGCCAACATCAGCGCGAGACTCAGGCCGACCATACCACCACCGACAATGATGACTTCTTGTTGCATACTGTAATCCTTTTAATATCGTATCTATATACATAGATACTTATAATCATGATGAATTTTATATTAGCCCAAAAAATTTCTTTTTTATAATAAATTAGGCAGCGGTTTCGAAGCGAAGTCTGCTTGTGGTTAATTTATAGCTAACCTCAACGGCCTACTTAAATTTTTCAAAATACAGAAGTGTCGTCTGCCTGACGAAAAGCAGAAGAATTTTGCACTGATTGTTAGGTTTAAAAGCTTGGCTTGGTATGAAATGATAAGGATGGGATCTGGATATAATTTTTTGAATTAACAATATTTATATTTTTAAATTTATAAAATATTTTTTATTTCAATTATTTAAAGTAAATCCCATTCTAAAAAATCATGCGATACATAGCTTTAGCTCATATCGCATGTTGATGTAAGGCTTAACTCGCTTTCAATGTATAGGCATGGTCATTCAAACTTGCCAATATCTGAACAAATTGAGGAATGGTCTCGGCATTCAAGGTATAAGGATTGAATTCATCTAGATTATGCTCGGCAAAGAATCCAAGAATATCCTGATGGATATTGGCATATTTCATATGCCAGTCTGAGAAGAGTCGATCATTTACATCTTCAAAATACAGAACTTCACAATTTTTATGTCGAGGATCTTTCAAGATTTTTTTATAGAACAGATCTTCAATCTTGTTCCTATCTCCTTCCAGACATTGAACAAAGTAACCATTCCCATAATATAGAGCCCCAAAAATCGCATTACGTGAATTGAAATTCAACGCTTCTGTAAGAATATTGAATAGATCATTCATTGGATCTTCGCAATCATACAACTTACTAACATATAAAAGTCTTGCGTCGCTCATTGTCTACCTCAATATTTTAGATTATGTACATTACTCAATATTTTTCCGTTTAATATATATAACTGATTTTATAAAAATTTTCTATGATTAGATACAATATAATTTATCGAATAGTAAAATAACTTGAAAAATAAAATGAATTTTTATATAAATTCAGCCACTTACTTTTAACACACATTTCCAAAATATTTCTATATTAAAAAGCCTCAAAATATTGCTATTTGAAATCGGCCATCAAGTATCGGTTTTTTTACTTTCTAAATGCTCATGTAATTTGAGCACCACATATCTTTGTCAGAACAGCATCAAGCCAGCAAAAATGTAAATCAGCGATTTGTTCTCGATCAGTAGTGCAACTGCTACAAATACAATAGCAAAGATGAAGGAAAGGATTATATGAGTCTTGCTACTCTACTTAGAAACGACAGTCTAAGTCGAGCTCATACAACTTATAACTTATTAAGTATGTACATTCTCCTACTTCTCTTGTCCTAATATTTTTAAAGGGTAATTATTTTTAATTTCTGAATAATACAGAAAACATGCCTATTTAATAATCAATCTTGTACTCTTTGACTTACAGTCATTCAAGTCCTTTACTACTATTTTAGTTAAATGAATTTTCATATGATGATTTCATCAGGAACAGGAAGTCCCACATAAGAATAACAATAGATAAGCACAAGGACGGTAAGGTACGACAGGAGTTATACCAAGCTAACCAATATGAAAAACCCCGGCAGGATGCCGGGGTTTTTTATTATCTAATGATTAAAAATTTGAAGATAATACTAAGGTTTCTAAACAGAAATCTTAGCAATTACTGCTAAATATATTTTTCATGTATGTATAGAAAATTCCCAAATTTTGGTGTGAAGAAGATAATGTATACGTGGTCTTTGAATTGATTCATAAATGGTTTCTGAAATTTCTTTTATTAAGCTGATTACTTTTACTTTTTATTAAAATTTTGAAACATATTTTAAAGGGGCTAATAAATAATAATAATTAATAAAAAATTCAATTTTCATTTATTTAAAATACTCTAGCAAACAATCGAATTCTCGTAAAATACGGCTACTTTTATATAAAACCAACTGTAATATTTTTTGATTAAATAATTAGTAATATTCACGGTCTTTCATAAGGTATATTTGTTAGACAAACATTGAGTATGGTAGTTTAAATTAAATACTTTAATAAAATAATAACTATGCTTTATTCAGTGCAATTTCTTAGGGGGATTGCTGCCTTAATGGTAGTTATAAGCCATACCTCCTTTAAAGGACAACAATATAATGTTGATACGCTCCAGTGGTATCACATAGGTGGTTCTGGCGTTGATTTATTTTTCATAATCTCTGGCTTTATTATGTGTTATACAACATATAATAAAAAAGTTAATTTTCTAAATTTCATGAGAAACCGATTCATCAGAATTATTCCTCTTTATTGGGTTCTCAGTTTTTTTGCTTTAATTGTATTTGTTATTTCTCCAAATCTTATAAATTCATCCGGTGGTGAAACAGGTATTTTCGAATCCTTCTTCTTAATTCCGAATGGCAGTAAATTTTTAATTAATAATGGATGGACCTTAAGCTATGAATTTTATTATTATTTTATATTTTCATTTTTCCTAATCTTTTTATTAAAAGACTTATATAAATATCTTTCTATCATTCTATATTTTTCAGTTGTTGTGGCTATAGGTTTAATACTCCAACCAAAATCTGAATTTCTGATATTTTTAACCCATAACCTTCTGCTTGAATTCGCTCTAGGCGTTCTGGCATTTATCATTATAAAAAATACTAAGCTTTCACGATTAATGTCTATATTTATGATTCTTGTCGGTGCTTCCCTATTAGCCTATCAAAACTTTTATAAATTGCCTGATTTCATCACCTTAAGATCATTAAAAATTGGGATCCCGATGTTTTTCATTTTTGTTGGATGCGTAGCTTTAGAAGACTTAATCACAGAAACTAACTCACTAATTTTAAGATTCTTTAATCATCTTGGAGATTCATCTTACTCTTTATATTTGATTCATCCTTTTACTTTAAGCCCAGTTGCTATGGTTTTAAACAAACTCAATATATTAAACCCTTACCTATTTAGTTCCATACTTATTACCTCTTCGATCTTGGCAGGTTCTATTACGTATCTAGTTTTAGAAAAAAGATTAATTAAATTAGGCAAAGAACCATTTAATTTCTTTAGGTATTTTTATCCGGTAGATAGAAAAAACTTATAGATATTTTTTGATCACTTTATACGGTTTTTATTGATTTAAAATTTTATCTAGGTTGACCAATTTAAAGACGAAAAACGGAGCCTAAGCTCCGTTTCTGTTAAATGCCTTTATATCTTTTAAATTAACTAATCTATTATAGGCATCAGTTAATTAAAAAAAATATCAATGACTTCAATTAACTTTTAGTCAGTTAACGTACTACTCGAGCTTGAGACTCATGATGTACATCACGTCGACCCAATTTTGTACCCGTATAAAGCAGATACAAGGCAGACAAACCAACCAATACATATATAATTCGAGATAGTGCACTCATTTCACCAAAGATGGCAGCGACTAAATCAAAGTTAAACGCACCAACTAGACCCCAGTTGATGCCACCAATAATCGCTAAAGCATAAGCAATCCAGTCAAGCGTATTTAGTCTCATCATTTTTCTCCTGCTCTTCTTTGAGTTTATTTAAGGAACAGGTCAAGTATGAGAACGAAATCGGGATTAATATGTTGCTTTGATGCTAAAAACTGATTGGCTGTGTTGAATTCCTGTCATCTTATAATTCTCAATTTTAACAAAGTTAATTTTATTTGAATAAGTCGCGATTAACGTAAGTAAAAGTCTTGCATGTTTCTCGATAGTATCTTTGTTCTATCTAGCTATTGGATAACTTATTGCCTAAGGAATTAATCCATTTTTTTCTTAAAATTTTATAAATATTCATTTTAATATCAATAAATTAAAAAATTACTATCATTCACGAATACATTTTTAACTTTCTACTATATAAAAAAGCCGGTGAGATCACCGGCTTTTTTATATCTTTCATTTAAGCAGCATGAGCTTTGGCCATTAAGGCTTCAATATCTTCCACAGTTTTCACCACTTTTGCAGTTAGCACTAGTGGGCCATTTTTGGTAGCAACCACATCATCTTCAATCCGGATTCCGATGCCACGCCATTTCGCATCCACAGTTTCATCATCTGGCGCAATGTAAAGACCTGGCTCAACGGTCACGACCATACCTTCTTCATATGCACGCCATTCACCGTTGGCTTTATATGTACCTACATCATGTACATCCATACCGAGCCAATGCCCAGTACCGTGCATATAGAACTGGCGGAAACTTTCAGTCTGGATAATTTCTTCAAGTTCCCCCTGCATAATCCCCAGATCAAGTAAACCTTGAACCAGAATGCGAACCGCCACATTATGCGGCTCTTTATAAGAATTCCCGATTTGAACAGCATTGATCGCAGCAATCTGTGCATCCAGTACGACATTATATAAAGCTTTTTGTTCCGGGCTGAATTTACCATTTACCGGGAACGTACGGGTAATGTCTGATGCATAAAACTGATATTCACAGGCAGCATCAATCAGAACCAGATCACCATCCTTCAGCTCTTTATCATTTTCCACATAATGCAGAATACAGGCATTTTCACCGCCACCGACAATACTGTTATAGGATGGTACACAGCCATTTTTACCAAAGATATAATTCAATTCAGCTTCTAAAGCATATTCCATCATGCCTGGACGAACTTTCTGCATAGCCAGTGTATGGGCTTCTACAGAAATATCCGATGCAAGCTTCATCAGTTCAATTTCATTTTCATCTTTATGCAGACGCATTTCATCAACGATACGATCCAGCTGCATGATCTGTGCCGGTGCAGAAGTACCACGGCGGCTTTCACCACTGGCTGTTGCAATCCATTTAGCTACACGTGCATCAAATTCGGCATTGTGCCCAATCCGGTAGAAAAGCTTGTCTTTGTTCTGAAGCTTGTTGAGGATTTCCTCATCCAGTAGATCAATCGCATAAGCTTCGTCCGCTTCATAATCATCAACGGCGCCATCCACTCCGGCACGGTAGCCATTCCAGATTTCCATTTCACGATCACGTTCGCGGCAGAACAGACTATAGGTATAGCCTTCTTCTTCCGTATCAAAAGTTTCAATGACTGCAACTGCTTCAGGCTCAGCAAATCCGGTCAGGTAAAAGAAACTGCTGTCCGCACGATATTTATAATCTGCATCACGATTACGCAGGGCAACCGGGCTGGTGGCAATAATCGCGATACTACGTAATCCCATTTCCCCTGCGAGGATGTCACGACGTTCCTGAAAATCGGCTTGAGTCAGTTTCTTCATTACACCTTACTTCTTATCAATTGCTACTGTTATTTAAAATTTGATTCTGAAAACGGGTCAGATCAATTTACTATCATCTTCATGAGAAGACTCAGCAAAAAATATGCCGGTTTCAGAACCGTTTTTAATTTGTGTTTAAAACCGCTTGAACTTAACTCGGACGTTTCGGCGAGAAAATTTCAACTACAGATTGCGCTTCAGTTGCAGAAGCTGGAGCTGGTGCTTTTTGCGTGAATTTCTGCAATAAAGGTGTTTCCTCAACCTCTACTTTCTTACGACCGACGGACAGGCTTACTGGAATCAGACGAACAAACTCATACAACTCCTGATAACTTTCTTCACCCTCGGCATCGTCATCAGAGTCTTCAAATTCAACTGCTGCAACATCTTGTAAATGTTCAATCAGTTCCATTTCATCATTGCGGATATGACCTGAAGCCAGACCAAAACCAAGCACTACGCCTGCACACCAGTCAGCCAGAGCCTGAACGCGTTCTGCCAAGCTATGCTCATCATCTGGTAGTAATGGCAGATAATCCAGCTCATCTTCAGACAGCGCATGAAAGATGTCTTCTGCCTCACCTGTTAACAATTCTAATGCTTCAGGATTCAGTTCAGGGACATCTAGCGTTTCTAAAATCTGTACCCATTCATCACTTGAAGGTGCCTGAGTGACACAGACAATTCCAGTAAGCAAACCATGCAGTTCGCTTGGGCTAGAAATTTCTTCAATTGAAGAAAAATTGCGGTACCATTCTGACCAACCTGAAATATCGTCTTGCATTCGTTTATCCAATCTCTATACTGCTTTATATATTACCTTTGTTTGCAACACTGTGCGACCTCGATATGTTAGAAGAATTACAGCGTCTACAAGTGCATATTGGCGTTTTAAAAACGCGACTTGCACAACTTGAAAGTGAGAATACCAGTTTACGTGAGAAGCAAGAGGCTTCAAGCGTGCAACATGAAACTCAAATTGAACAAAAAAATAGCTTTATTGCGCAAAAACAACAAGAAATCCAGAACCTCAATCAGCAACTGACAGAATCACGTAATCAGTTTCAGCATTTAAACCAAGATGCTACAGCACTGGCAGATCGTTATAGCCGTCTGGAAAAAAGTTGCACTGATCTAAAGAACCGTTTTCAGGAAATTCTGGCTGAACGCAATGAATTGCGTGTGCTGAAAGAAAAGTTATTGCTGGAACAGCGTCATGCTCAACAAGAAATTCAGCGCCTGAATCAGGAATCTGAACGTCTTACCCAAAAAAATGAAAATGCCAAAGCTAAAGTTGAAGCCATTATTCAACGTCTGGCGATTTTGGGAACAGCCCAAGACCAAAATGCACAGGAAATTCAGCAATTGGCCCATCCTACTGAAGTGACTGAGGAAGCTTCATCATGAGTGAACAAATCGCAATCGACTTAAAGGTATTGGGTCATAGTTTCCGTCTGGCCTCCACTGCGGATCAGCAGGATGAACTACAACGTGCAGCGCAATTACTCAATGAAAAATACGATGAATTTCGCCGTAAAGCCCCTCGTATGGAACCAAGTAAACTGATCATTATGGTGGCACTGGAACTGATGCAGGAAGTATTGACGATGAATAAATCCCTGCAACAATATGCGCACTGCGAACGTTTGTTACAAACTATTTTAGAAGAAGTTGAAGAACTAACTGAATAATCGAGTTTTTTGTTTAAACTTCGGTCGTTCGACTAAACTGTTTACAGTTCACGAACAGCATAGAGTTGCCACATCGGCATTATCGTTTATACTTAGTCTAACTCTGAGATGTTCGCCAGCGGGTCAGATTCCCCTGAGCCGATATTTAAATCTTAGGATTGAGTTCTGCATATTTAGAGTGTATGCCCATCCGGTATGGGAAACCCAGCAAGTATGCGTCTCGTCCACCTTGAACTTTAGGGTTCAAGGGTAATGACATGCAGCGGCATCTTCGGAGTGCTTCTATTTTTCTAAAAATATTTCATTATTTATCTTGTTTTATAAATCTCAAATTTATTACATTTTCCTGGTTTAGCGTCCTGTATCCGTATCTTTTTTCGTCTTTTAAAAAGTTACCTGGATCTAAGTACAGATCGATTAATTCATCATAAATGTTTCATTATTTTTAAAATTCAATCAAAAATTCATACAGATGCCTATAATACTCGCTATGTTGCTACCCTCTATTTAAGTTATGGCATTTTATTAATCTAATGCCCTAAAATCTTGAAGACCATATTTATGACGACGATGAATCTTTCCGAACTTCGCAAACAGCTACGTAAACAGCGCCGTCAACTCTCTCGATTTACCCAAAAACAGACTCAACAACGTATCCTGAATATGATTCGGACTTTGCCAGAATTTCATGCAAGCAAGTCTGTGGGGGTTTATCTGGATGCTTTCGGTGAGGTTCGCACTCAGGCGCTAATTGAATACTGCTTTAAGCATCATAAACGGGTTTATCTCCCAAATATTTGCAATATGAACCAGCGGCTCACGTGGGTAGAAATCAGTCAAAATCATTATCATTCCCAGCGTTTTGCTCATCATCGGTTGGGAATGCGTGAACCCATGGCTACACGGGGGCTGCATGTCTCAAAACTGGATCTTTTGGTTATGCCACTATTAGCTTGTGATCAATATGGTACCCGGATTGGTATGGGAGGTGGCTATTATGATCGTACGCTGGCAACAGCAGCGCGCCGTCCTTTTCGCCTTGGACTGGCGCATGACTTTCAGCGTGTGTCACAACCTTTAGTCCGAGAAGTTTGGGACCAGCCTCTAGATGCCCTGCTTACGCCTACACTTTTACAACGTTTTAAGCGTTAAATGATGTATTTCCAAATACACAAGTACTTTAAAATCAAATAATTAGTAATTTTTTATACAATTTAGTCGCTATAGCCCTTGTAATTTTTAAATTACCCATCACTATTAAAAACATGGCAACACCGTTGTCACTCATTAGGAGTGCTCATGTCTGAAATTATTATGAATCAAGAAACCTTAGAGCCTCAGGTTCCAAGTGTATTACCACTTTTGGCGCTACGTGATGTGGTGGTGTATCCACACATGCAAATTGCGCTATTTGTCGGTCGTGAAAAATCGATCAATGCAGTTGATGTGGCTCGTAACAGTGACAATCTAGTATTTGTAGTTGCGCAAAAAGATTCGCTTACAGAAGAAATTGATCACGACAACCTCTATCAATACGGTACTGTCGCGAAGATTGTGCAAGTTGTGAATCACGAAAATGATGAAAACTGTATTAAAGTCCTGATTGAAGGACTGTATCGTGCCAAGCTCAAAACCATCATTGATGAAAATGAGTATTTGACTGCTGAGCATGAACTTAGCCCAATGACTGTATCAGTCGATGAAACCACTCAAGCTACGCGCTTACAGGAGCTGCGTGCCCTGTTCGCTCAGTATGCTGAAGCAAAACTTCGTAATGCTCGTGAGCTGATTGCAGCGGCGAATAAAATCGAAGACTTACTGCAGCTGTTATTCTTCGTAGCGACCCGTGTTCCTCTGAATATCGAAGTGAAACAGAAATTCCTCGAATACGACGAGTTCGATGCACATTTAACTGAGTTGATGACATATTTATTGCAACAGTCTGAAGAACAGCAGATTGAACAGACTTTGCATGACTCGGTTAAACGTCAAATGGAAAAAAACCAGCGCGAATACTTCCTGAATGAAAAAATGAAAGTCATTCAGCGCGAGCTTTCCGATATGAATGGCGGTGCAGAAGATGACGTTGCGGAAATCGAAAAACGTCTGGCTGAAGCTGATCTGCCTGAGCATGTGCGTAAGAAAGCGGAATCTGAGTTCCGTAAACTCAAAGCAATGCAACCAGCCTCTAGCGAAGCTGCGGTAGTTCGTAACTATCTGGAAGTGATTCTAGATACGCCATGGAACAAAGCCAGCAAAGTTAGCATTAACCTGAACAAAGCTCAGGAAATCCTGGATGCCGATCACTATGGTCTGGACGATGTCAAAGACCGTATTGTGGAATATCTGGCGGTTCAGTCTCGCGTGAAAAAATTACGCGGTCCAATCCTGTGTCTAGTCGGTCCTCCAGGTGTAGGTAAAACTTCCTTGGGTGAATCGATTGCCAAAGCGACTGGCCGTGAGTTTGTCCGTATGGCCCTCGGTGGTGTACGTGACGAAGCAGAAATTCGTGGTCACCGTCGTACCTACATTGGTGCGATGCCAGGTAAGATCGTGCAGTCATTGACCAAAGTTGGCGTGAAAAACCCGCTGTTCCTGCTCGATGAGATCGACAAGATGGCTCAAGACTACCGTGGTGATCCAGCTTCTGCGATGCTTGAAGTACTTGATCCATCACAGAACAACAAGTTCAACGATCACTATCTTGATCTTGACCTTGACCTGTCAGAAGTGATGTTCATCTGTACTGCCAATAGCATGAATATTCCAGAGGCCCTGCTGGACCGTATGGAAGTGATCCGTCTGCCTGGTTATACCGAAGAAGAGAAAGTTAACATTGCTGACCGTTACCTTGTTCCTAAAGCAATTAAGAACAATGGTTTACGTGCTAAAGAGTTGACTGTGCATGAAGAAGCGATTCGTGACATCGTGCGTCGTTATACGCGTGAAGCTGGTGTTCGTAACCTTGAACGTGAAGTGTCTAAAATTGCACGTAAGGTAGTGAAAGAAGCGGTTAGCAAGAAAGCTAAAAATCTTCAGGTTGAAGTGAATGCAGGTAATCTTCCAGATTACTTGGGTCCACATAAATTTGACTACGGTATGGCGGAAGAAGAAGCTCAAATCGGCCGCGTAAACGGCTTGGCTTGGACTTCAGTGGGTGGCGAGTTACTGACTATTGAAGTTGCAGCAGTACCCGGTAAAGGTAAATTCATTACCACCGGTTCACTTGGTGATGTAATGAAAGAATCAATTACCGCTGCCATGACTGTCGTTCGTACCCGTGCGGCTGAATTAGGTATCGAAGCTTCCCGCTTTGAAGAAACTGATGTGCACGTGCATTTACCAGAAGGTGCGACTCCGAAAGATGGCCCATCTGCAGGTTTGGCACTGACGACTGCTCTAGTGTCTGCATTCACCGGTATTGCGATTCGCCCAGATATTGCGATGACAGGTGAAACCAGCTTGAGTGGCCGTGCAATGCGTATCGGTGGTTTGAAAGAGAAGCTGCTTGCTGCGCACCGTGGTGGCATTAAACTGGTGTTCATTCCACAGGAAAACGTTCGCGACCTTGCGGAAATTCCTGAGAATGTAAAAGAAGGCTTAGAAATCAAAGCTGTTAAATCGATTGATGAGATTTTACCTTTGGCTTTGATCGATATGCCGAAATCACTGGTCAAACCACCAATTGTGAAAGCGAGCGAAGAAGCTAAAGCTGCACGTCATTAAGACCTAAAGGCTTTGAAAAACACCCTGCTCTGGCAGGGTGTTTTTGTATCCAAACGAAGATAATTTTAAAGACGAATCACCATATCGACCAAACCATTCACGACCTGAGCCATCTTGGTCAGATCCAGTTTATCTAAGGTATCCTGCTCGGTATTGTAGTAAGGATTACGATAATACGCTGTATCTGTAATCAGCATAGTTGAATAGTTAAACTTGGCATAATTCAAATAGCCAGAAAAATTCATGTCCTGAGCAAATGCCGGACTAATAAAACGCTGACAGTCTAGCCGCTTGAAACGTTGCATGGACGTGCAGTAATCTCCTGTCAAACTGGCTGATGCCAAATGTCCAATCGCAGCAATGAAGTTCCCATGCCGTGGATAGATCCATTTCAAACCTGTCGGATAGGTCTGCACTAGATTTTCATCATAATAGCCAATAGAATCCAGAATAATGACACCTTTCACTTTTTGCTTCTGGATCTTTAGTACTTTGGCATGTAAATAACTTCCCATATGTTCAGTCTTGAAATATGGTGGCTCCTCCAGTGTATAGAAAGCAAACTCGATATTATGTTTGAGTTTTGACTTTTGTAAGGCCAGTAATCGAGCTGTTTCCAGTACCCCTGCTACACCAGAAGCATTGTTATCAGCTCCATACAAGTCACTAAAGACATCATAATGGGCGCCAATAACCAGTTTGGTTTTGGCTTTGGAATTCAGCTGACATACCACATTTCTATAGCTTAGGTTATTTACAATATAGTTTTGGAACTGACATGGAATGCCAAGCAGACGCATTTGTTCTTTGAGCCATGCGGATACTCGATTCAATTCACTTGTATTTTTAAAATTCCGGTATTCGTCCACACTGATAATCTGTTTGATAAACAGTTCCAGATGTTCTGGCTGAGCCTGTTTGGAGGAAAAATTTGCAGGCGCAGCAAAGCTCATGCCTGAACTGGTTAAACCAAGAATAATTAGTAGAAAAGTACAAGATCTTTTAATAATGAAACTGGTCCGCATTTCTTATTATCCATTCCTTTATTATCAAGCGGATACTTGAATCATGGATATTAAAGCAACATTAAATTCATGATTTCAATTTCAATTTGTTTCCCTAGCTCAACTTCGTGTTGTTTGATCGTTATAATGAAGTATCTAATTATTGATCCAGTTCTATGAAAATCCGTATCTTAACCATCGGCCAGAAAATGCCGGCTTGGGTGTTGACAGGCTTTGAAGACTATTTCAAACGTATCCAGCCTTTTGTACAGACTCAGGTGGTTGAATTGCCCATGGCGAAACGGGGCAAAAACGATTCTGAAGCCGATATTCTGAAATACCGGAATATTGAAGGTGACAGTATTTTAAATGCCTTAAAACAGAATGAAGTCCTGATTGCACTAGAAGTCGGTGGACGTGAGTTTAGTACGGAAAAACTGGCTGAAACTATGAAAGGCTGGATGCTGGAAGGTCATGATATTGCCTTGGCGATTGGCGGGCCAGATGGCCATTCTGAAGCAGTTCGAAAAGCAGCAGCCTGGCATTGGTCTCTGTCTAAACTTACCTTGCCACATCCGCTAGTCCGTGTAATGCTGATTGAACAACTGTATCGTGCCATGAGCATTAACCATAATCATCCTTATCACCGTGCAGGCTGATCTGTTGATGCGTTCTGATTATGCAACGTTTTGTTGAACAATCACCCCTGCCTTTGCTTTCCTTTTTATTGCATGATTAAAACATTGAATTAATGTGGTTTGACTTATGAACTTACAGACTTTGCCCGGCTTATTTATTTCTCATGGTTCTCCCATGCTCGCGCTCAATCCTGAGCAGGTTGGCCCGGCATTGCACCGTTTAAGCCTGAATCTGCCACGTCCAACTGCCATTATTGTTATGTCGGCACATTGGGAAAGTGAAGCTCTGGAAGTCAATACAGGTATTCGTCCTGAAACTTGGCATGACTTCCGTGGCTTTCCACATGAATTGTATGAGTTACGCTACCCAGCTCCCGGCAATCCAGAGCTGGCTGAGCAAGTCTTGGGCTTATTGGCCAATGCCGGTCTCTCTGCACATGCCAACAGCACCCGTCCGCGTGATCATGGCGTCTGGATGCCGCTCTTACATATGTATCCAGAAGCAGATATCCCAGTAGTTGAAATTTCTTTGCCGATGTCGATGAGTGCAGAAGAGATTTATAAGATTGGCCAGACTTTGTCGCCACTTCGTGAGCAGCAGGTTTTCCTGATCGGGTCAGGGAGCATTACCCATAATTTGCGTGAATTGTCCTGGCAGGGAAATAGCGATGAAGTTCCGGAATGGGCATCTACCTTCCGAAACTATGTGGCCAATAAATTAACCCATAGTGATTTTGATGCCGTTCTGGACTGGCAGTCTATTCCTCAGCTAAAACGTAATCACCCAACACTGGAACACTTTGCTCCACTGTTCTTTGCTATGGGTACCGGCAACCGTTTCAGCATCGTACACAGCAGTTTTACGATGGGCGCTTTGGGGATGGATATCTACCGTTTTGACTAACCGATAGCTCCGCTTATTTAAAATCTGACTTTTTAATTTGGATACATTTTGTTAGCAAAAGCTACGATTTGTATCCATATTTTTTGCTAATCTCTTGATTATAATCACGTTGAAACTTTAGCACATAGAATATAAACAAATGAAATTCAGTATTTTTGCGCTTGCCCTACTCCCTTTGGCTTTAACTGCATGTCAATCTTCTCATCTTCCTGTCACTTCAGGAGATCCGGCTATTTCTACTCTATCTACTACATTAAAAACGCCTACACAAATTTTGCCTGCTTATACTTGGGAACTTGATCGTGGGCTGCAACGCCCGATTGTTCTGAGCTTTGATCAGCAAGGCAGACTGAGTGTCGCTTCTGGCTGTAATGGCCTTGGCACGAGCTGGACTGTTAAAGATAATACCCTGAGTACGGGTGACATGATGGGCACCATGATGGCATGTGATGCACCATTAATGGAACAGGAACGTTTTATCAGCCAGCTTCTGCAAAAGCGTGATATTCCGTTTAGTCTGGATCTAAGTGATGCCAATCAGCCGAAACTGAGTATTACTGCAGCTGATAGTCAAAAATATGTCTTTACCGGAAAAATGACACCGGAAACCAAATACCAAGGTCAGGCAGAAACCATTTTCCTAGAAGTTTCACCGCAGACTAAAGCCTGTACGGGTGTAGCTCAACAAACCTGCTTGCAAGTAAAAGAAATCAAATATGATGAAAAAGGCTTAAAGACTCAGGTCGATAAAGACTGGGCTTTATTCTATGATCAAATTGAAGGTTTTCAGCATACACCGAATGAGCTTCAGATTATTCGGGTCAAACGTTATGAAATTAAAAATCCGGCAGCTGACCAGTCTAAATATGCCTATGTATTCGACATGACCGTACAGCGTGAAGCAGTCAAAGGCACTCTATAACGATAAAATCGCAATATAAAAAAACCGAGGCATTCACCTCGGTTTTTTTTCAAGCTTAAACTCAGTCAGACTTAGAATACGCCTTGAGAAAGCATTGCATCAGCAACTTTTACGAAGCCAGCGATGTTTGCGCCGTCTACATAGTTCACGGTACCGTCTTCTTTCGTACCGAATTTTACGCAGTTGCGGTGAATTTCTTTCATGATTGCGTGTAAGCGCTCGTCAACTTCTTCGAAAGTCCAGCCTAAACGCAATGCGTTTTGAGACATTTCCAGACCAGAAGTTGCTACACCACCGGCGTTAGATGCTTTACCTGGAGCATAAAGGATTTTCGCTTCAACGAATTTCTCAACTGCTTCAAGTGTAGAAGGCATATTCGCGCCTTCAGCAACACAGATTACGCCGTTTGCAAGAAGAGCTGCTGCATCATTCGCATCAAGTTCGTTTTGAGTCGCACATGGAAGTGCGATATCACATTTGATACCCCAAGGACGTTGACCTTCAAGGTATTCAAAACCGTGTTTAGATGCAAATTCAGAGATACGGCCACGTTTAATATTTTTCAGTTCCATCACTTCAGCAAGAAGCTCTTCAGTGAAACCGTCTTTAACGTGAACAGTACCCGCAGAGTCAGATAGAGAAACAACTTTAGCACCCAGGAACATTGCTTTTTCAGCAGCGTACTGCGCAACGTTACCAGAACCAGAGATTGTTACCACTTTATCTTTGAAGCTTTCGCCACGAGTTTTCAGCATCTCTTCAGCGAAATACACTGTACCATAACCAGTTGCTTCTGGACGAGCTAGAGAACCACCGAAAGTCAGGCCTTTACCAGTGAATACACATGAAGTGTCATTGCTGAGTTTTTTCATCATACCAGCCATGTAGCCAACTTCACGGCCACCCACACCGATATCACCCGCTGGGATATCTGTATTAGAACCAAGATGACGATAAAGCTCGATGATTAACGCTTGGCAGAAACGCATGATTTCGCCTTCTGATTTGCCTTTAGGGTCAAAATCAGAACCGCCTTTACCACCGCCCATAGGCAATGTAGTCAGGGCATTTTTGAAAGTTTGCTCGAAACCGAGGAATTTCAAAATAGAAAGGTTCACTGACGGGTGGAAACGCATACCACCTTTGAATGGACCAATCGCTGAGTTGTACTGTACGCGGAACGCACGGTTAACCTGTGTTTGACCTTGGTCATCTACCCAAGCAACACGGAACTGGATCGCACGCTCAGGTTCAACTAGACGTTCTAGTAAACCATGTGCTGCGTATTGTGGATTCTTTTCAATGAATGGCCACAAACTGGTCATCACTTCTTCTACAGCTTGAAGAAATTCGGGTTGATGTGCATCACGTGATTTTACGTAATCTAGGAACTCATTAAGTGTGTTGTATTTCAACGCTTAATCCTCAGCAGAAAATGGATCAAAATTGGTCAAATTTACAATCAATGTTAAATTTTGGCGCAAAATATTAAATATCTTTTGTAACTAATCTACAATACTTTTTTGAAAAATAGTTTAAATTTAATTTGATAACAATTATTTATATTGATTATGAATATTTTTTCTGTGTGCTTAAATACCAACTGAATCAATGCTTAATTGTTAATTTATGCCTGATAATAATGCACAAAGTGACCCTTAATCGTGCATAACTTAGTTCCTTAAAAACATGTTAAAATCATTAAATTGATATATTTTGTTTCATTCACTCTAAGGCTCAGCCCGAGCAGCCTAGGTTATTCATGAATTCGCAGATCTCTCTAGTCCAGTCTATTGATGCTTTATTGCCTCAAACCCAGTGCGGTTTATGTGGTCATCGTGATGGCTGCTTGCCCTATGCTCAGTCCATTGTTAAGGGCGAAGATGCCAATAAATGTGTACCGGGTGGACAGCCCGTCGCTGATGCTCTGGCAGCATTGTTAAATCGTTCTAAACTGCCCGCTGAAGAAAGCGTCTGGCCAATTCAGGCGGATGGTCGTCCTCAGCGCATGAAAGCCATCATCCGTGAAGATGAATGCATTGGCTGTACCAAATGCATCAGTGCTTGCCCGGTCGATGCGATCATTGGCTCAGGCAAATTGATGCATACTGTGCTTACTGACTTGTGTACCGGCTGTGAACTCTGCATTCCGCCCTGCCCGGTAGACTGTATTGATCTGGTCGAAGATCTTCAGCCTTTGCCAACTGAAGCTCAGCGTATTGCTGAACAAGATGATTTGCGTAAACGTTACTATGCGCATATTCAACGTGAAGAAAAACGCCGAATTGACCGTAAAGGTCCAGTGGTTCGTGCAGAAATTAATACAGCCCTATTTGCCCAGTTCTCTGCTCAGGTCGATCAGGTTCCTGTCATTGAAATCGTGAAAAAACCAGCAGATGAAGTGGTTACACTTGATGCCAAAACCACGATTGAGCTTGCTAAATTACGCACACAAATCAAAAAGTTAGAAAAACAGCTTTCTGTTCGTGAGGATGCACGCAAACGCCTGCAACTTGAAGAACTGACGCAGCAATTACAGGCTTTACAGGGATAAGACATGATAACAGTAACAGCTAAGCCTGTAAAAAACATGACTAAAAAACAGATTCAGACTTTCTTTGAGCGCCTGCGTGAGCAGCGTCCGAATCCAAAAACTGAATTGAATTATTCAAGTCCATTTGAATTACTGGTTGCAGTGACCCTGTCTGCCCAGGCTACGGATGTGAGCGTGAATAAAGCCACCGATAAACTGTTTCCGGTCGCCAATACACCGGAAGCAATTTATGCACTTGGTGTAGATGGCCTCAAGGAATATATTAAAACGATTGGCCTGTATAACTCCAAAGCTGTGAACGTCATTAAAGCCTGTGAAATGTTAATCAAGAAGCATAACAGCGTGGTACCGGACAATCGTGCAGATCTAGAAGCTTTACCGGGTGTAGGGCGCAAAACAGCGAATGTTGTGCTGAATACTGCCTTTGGCCAGCCAACCATGGCTGTAGATACGCATATCTTTCGTGTTGGTAACCGTACCGGTTTGGCAGTGGGTAAAAACGTGCTTGAGGTCGAGCATCGTCTGATCAAAGTGATTCCAAAAGAATTTATTATTGATTCACATCACTGGTTGATTTTACATGGTCGCTATTGCTGCATCGCACGTAAACCGAAGTGTCACGAGTGTGTGGTCGCTGATGTCTGTAACTGGCCCGACCGTTTTGAATTTGGTGCAGGTCACGCAATTCCGGTGAAAAATATTGAAGCTGAACTTTAGGTTCAGCTTTTTTAATTTAAGTACTCGAAATTTTTTTATTTTTTATTTTGCTCAGCCTGTTCTTGCTTGCGCTTTTGCTCAAGCTCGGCCTGTAATTTAGGATGCAGCTGACGCTCAGGTACCTTACCCGCATTTTCAGCACGTTCTTCCTGACGTACTTTTTTCAGCATCTTGAAGCTGACATAGAACAGCGCAAACAGTACTGCCAGAAATACAATCATCAATCCCAATACAGCAAATTTCACAGCAGATCCTTTTGAACAACGCAATAAAAAGAGCCCTAATATGACTTAGGGCTCTTTGAAAGTCAAAATGATCGGAAACTGATTATTTTGCTTGATCCAGAATCGCGAAAAGATCTTTTTGAACTTCTTCGATTGGACGTAGACCATTTAACTTGTCATAAGTCGGTGCATTTTCGCCTGAAGCTGCACGGCCTTGATAGAAGCCAACCAGCTGTTCAGTTTCAGTGTGGTATGAACCTAAACGGCGACGAATAGTTTCTTCCTGGTCATCTGGACGTTGTACCAGATCTTCACCAGTTTCATCATCTTTACCTTCCACTTTTGGCGGGTTGTAAACGATGTGATAAACGCGACCAGACGCCGGGTGTTGACGACGACCAGATAGACGTTGAACGATTTCTTCGTCCGGCACATCAATTTCAATTACATGATCAATTGCAATGCCTTCTTTTTCCAGCGCTTCAGCTTGAGGAATCGTACGTGGGAAACCATCAAAGATGCAGCCATTTGCACAGTCAGGTTGTGCAATACGCTCTTTGACCAGACCAATGATCAATTCATCAGAAACCAAACCGCCATTGTCCATGACGCTTTTAGCTTGTAGACCTAATTCAGTTCCTTCACGAATTGCAGCACGGAGCATATCACCGGTTGAAATTTGTGGGATATTGTAGCGCTTACAGATCAACTGAGCTTGTGTACCTTTACCTGCTCCAGGTGGTCCGAGTAAGATAATGCGCATATATAAACATCCTCATTTTTTAACTATGTATAAGATACCCAGCTTCACACGACCAAAACGTGTGCTGCTCTTTGGCATCTAATTATAAGAAAGCCACAAACAAATGGATTAAACCCGCAACAAAACCGGTAACTCCCCCCAGGACAATCAAGATCCATTCATCTTCCTGAAAGGCAGGACGTAATAGATTCTGAAACTCGTTAGGCGTCAAATCACGTATGCGGTCTCTAAACATTTGGTAGATCTTCTGTGCACGGCTCGCATTAAACGCAGGGTCGCTTACAGGCACCATCGTAATTTCAATCGAGCGATCGATCAAGTCTGTCTTGAGTTTTGCATACTCTTTTGGCCCTAAAGACAACTGTAAAGAGGTCCGAACCAGCGGTGTTTCCATAATTTCGTTAATATGACGTTTGACAATACGGCGGGTTTTATCTTTTTTACCACCATACATCATTTCTGTCATGATCGATTTTAGCGTAATCAGATCTTCTGTGACCACACTTGCAAATACGTCAGAGACTTCCTCCTGACGTTTCATAAATGCGCCTTGTATGTTATAGGTACCAATTCTTGGAATCACCGGTTTGATCCAAGGGAATCTGTGATCAGCCGTACGCTTAAAGAATTGCGGGTATTTGATATAGTGCGGTTCTACCGGATTAAACACCATCCAGATCGCAATCCAGTTGGTCAGGAAGCCCCAGATAGCCGCCCAGAACGGTACGGTCCAGTGCCATGGCACCACAAACCAGACCACCATCTGGAACAGGCCAAAGAACATCCCGATCAGGGCACTGATATGCCAGATAAAGTTGATTTCTTTCTGCCCGACTTTCAGAAACATGCGCACCATTAAACGGCGATCGCCTTCCATTTGACTGACCACCATGTCGCGCATATCGACCAGTGACTCGACGTTCATGGTCAGTTCAGTCACTAATTCTTTTAATACCTGTGGCAGCTGTTTATGGGCTTGGGCATAAATACGGCGCTTGATTGAATAAGGCAAGTTTTCCCATAGCACCGCATTACGGTCCATCATGACTTCATCAATCAGATGTTCGAGTTCAAAACCGACCTGTTCCCCGATAATACGTGCCATATCATCTGGATCCATTGCCTGCAAGAACTCCTGGATGGAGCCCAATTTAGATAAGGTATTATCCGTGATAATTCCTGAGATTCTTCCAGCTTTACGCGGCACAATACCTTGCCAGCCAACAGGAACAGGCCCGACATGAAAACCCCAAAAATTAATTGGATAAAACACCATTTTTAGCGCCATCCACACGTGAGCCCATGTTACGAATGCGGTCACCGGGATAATGCTGAGCACTGCCCAAAAATCTGGGCGATTCAAGAAGGCTTGCCACAATTCATTGACGTACTCAAGCATGCATAAATTCCATATTTAATTTTTTGTTCACAGAATACAGGTATTAATAAAGTTGAATATTTTGTCTATAAACCGATACTTAAAGTATAGGAGAATTGTAGTCTGGGTTCAGTTTTGGCTACAACGCGACCATTACTGTCCTGTAATTTCTCCCCCGCCCCAATACCGATACTAAAACTGCTGATCCGTTCTGAACTAAGCAAAACATACGCCAGATCAATGCCCCCACCTAAACGGCTTTCGTATTTGCCATCAACCTGTTTGCTATCGATATGACCGGCATAAGCCCCTACATAATAACCATTTTTGTCCTTGCCGGTGAGGTGTGCAGGATAACGAAAGCCAACTTGTGCTCCAACTGTACGATCATCGTTGAGAAAAGCACCACCTTTCACATAAGCAATCCCATAAGGATTCACCCATTCAGTGTTTAGATGGATAAGTTTCTGGGTAAAACCGACCCCAACATTAAATGCTTTAGGCTCACGATCCTCAGTTCTGTTTGTCGTATTATTCACTTGATCATGTGCATATACCCCATTTGCAAAGAATGCAAATGCCAACAAAGGGTAAACTTTGTTCATTCCTTCACCATCTTCCTTAATTATAGTTTTTGGTAGAGTCCTATTTTTATTTAATTTTGACTTTATCAGAATTATTAAAACTCTTGTACACAGCACTTTACAATTTTCATGTCTGCAAAGTCAAAGTTTAAACACAGGAATTGCTATAGCCAGTTTTCCATTATCAAATCCCGTACAGTTGCGCTAGAATACTCCACTTTGATTCCTTTCCCTCTGGTCTTAAGTCGATCGCGTATGAAGCAGCACTTTCCTTTAAAAAATGCACAACAAGAAAAGCGCATCTATAGCAGTCGGGTCTGGATCTCTGTCGGTATTGTGGTTTTCTTTATGCTGCTGCTGGTCAGCCGCTATGCCTATTTGCAAATTTTTAATTTTGAAACCTTCTCTACGGCTTCTGACCAGAACCGTATTCGTCTGCAGCCTTTAGCGCCAGCACGCGGTTATATTTACGATCGTAACGGTATTTTACTTGCCGATAATTATCCTGTTTTCACAGCTACCTTAAGCCGCGCCGATGTGCAGGATATTGATGATACGCTGAAACGTCTTACACCTATTCTGGAATTAACCGAAGAAGATATTGAACGTTTTCAGGCACGAATCAAGACGGCGCGTAAAACTGAGCGTGTGTCAATCAAGCTGAATCTGAATGAAAATGATATTGCCCGTTTTAGTGAGGTGAAATATCTATTTCCGGGCGTCAATATTGAAACGCAGATGACGCGTTACTATCCACATGGTGAACTCTTCGCGCATGTGATTGGTTATGTCGGCCGTATTAATGACAAAGAACTCAAAGAAATTGATAAGGACCTCTATGCCGGGTCTAACCTGATCGGGAAAATCGGGGTAGAAAAATACTATGAAGATTTATTACATGGTGTGCCGGGTAATGAATCTGTTGAGGCTGATGCTTTCGGTAATGTTCTGCGTCACTTAGGCCGTAAAGAGCCGGTACGCGGTAATGATCTGTATTTATCACTGGATTATGGTCTACAAACCATTGCCACTGAACAACTGGCCGGTCGTCGTGGTGCTATTGTCGCGATTGACCCACGTACAGGTGAAATTCTGGCGCTGGTTTCCAGTCCAAGTTTTAACCCTAATTTATTTGTCACTGGGATTAGTAGCAAAGATTATTCAGGTCTTCGTGACAGTTTAGATCAACCACTCTATAACCGTGCTGTTCAAGGGGCCTATCCTCCAGGTTCGACCATTAAACCGATGTTTGGCATGGGTGGCCTTCATTATGGCCTGGTCGATTGGGATACAGCAATTTCCGATCCCGGCTATTTCACACTTCCGGGCGATTCGCATAAATTCCGCGACTGGAAAAAGTCAGGACACGGCGTAGTCAACTTGCATAAATCGCAAGTGGTCTCGTGCGATACCTTCTTCTACATTTTGTCGTTCCGTATGGGCATTGAAAAAATGAACACATGGATGCGCCAGTTTGGCTTTGGCGAAAAAACTGGTGTCGATCTGCCAAGTGAAAGCTCTGGTCTATACCCAAGTCCGGAATGGAAAATGCGTACCCGTAAATCTAAATGGTCACGTGGTGAAACCATCTCGGTGAGTATTGGTCAGGGTGCCTTTACCGCCACACCATTACAGCTCGCCATGGCAACTGCTATTACAGCAAATCAAGGCTCACATGTTACGCCTCACGTACTGCGTGAAAGTAAAGGTGCCAAACCTTTTACAGTACATAATGCCCCTAATGGTAAAATCGACTTTAATGGTCAACCAGATGACTGGATCAAAATGCGTGATGCGATGATCGATGTGGTTCAGTCAGGGACAGGTCGCGGAATCCGCACGCCGATGTATCAAATCGCAGGTAAAACCGGTACGGCACAGGTAAAAAGTATTGCCCAAGGTAAGCGCTATAATGAAGCCCTGCTGACTGAACGCCAGCTGGATCATGGTCTATTTGTTGGTTTTGCACCTGCTGAAGCCCCTGAAATTGCAGTAGTCGTTGTCTGGGAAAATGGCCGACATGGGGGTTCTGCTGCGCAACTGGCTAAACCGTTATTTGACTACTGGTTACTGTCTCGCGATAAAAATCCGATTCACCCTGCCGGTCATCAAATTAGTGGCGGTCTCATGACAGCAGGTATTAAACCGGGCGAATTGCCAAGTGGACCGAATCTGTTAAGTGCTGATCCGAATGCGACCCCAACCCAAGAAGGCGGTCAGGCGACCCACGCACAGCCAAACAATCCGCAACCTGCAACTTCTCGCTCTACCCCTTCAGCCAATGACGATCAGGAATAATTCATGAAAAACCAACTTAGAATTATTGGTGGTGACTGGAAACGCCGTCAATTGGCTTTTGCCAATATCGAAGGATTACGTCCTACACCTGACCGTGTGCGTGAAACTTTATTTAACTGGCTAATGTGGGATGTCCAGAATGCCTGTGTCTTGGACCTGTGTACCGGTTCAGGTGCTTTATCTTTTGAGGCATTATCACGTGGTGCAGCTTCAGTAGTGATGATTGAGCCGGATCGTACTCAGGCACAATTCCTCACCCAAAATCTGGAATTACTCAAAGTCACCAAAGCACGTGCGCAACTTAAAGTTGCGACAGCACAACAAGCATTAACCAGCCTGAAACAGCAGTTTGATCTGGTCTTTCTAGACCCGCCTTATAGTTTGGATCTATGGGAAACTCTGGCTACTCAGGCTGATCCACTGATTAAAGAAGATGGTTTTATTTATGTAGAAGCCGATCGTGAACTGAGTACATTGAAGTTACCAAGTTCATGGCGTTTAGTTAAAAATACCAAAGCCGGTACAGTACGCGCAGGGCTGTATCAGAAAAAAGCGGCTTAAGACCTACTTATATTAAATACTTAAATAAAAAAGGATTACTTCCTTTAAGGAATCCTTTTTTATAAATAGAAGATAATGGTTAACGATTACGACGCCAGTCCCGATCTCCTCTATCACGTTTCCAGTCACGATGATCTTTATGTTTTTTCCAGTCCTTATCACCACGATCCCGATCATAATGTCCATTACGATCATGATGACCGCGATAACCTTCATCCCAAGGATCAACCACACAGCCTGTTAGCGCTACTGCCAATACGGATGACAGTAATATCATTTTTTTCATGTTCATCACCTCTATACCGCCCTCAATTAGTATCAAGTGATTTCATGAAGAGTACGCGGAGCCATTGTTGCACTCTTGTATGATTTTGTTCATTTTCCATACTTAATTAAAGGATTTGTCTCGGATTTAATAAAAACCATTTATGCATATTTACACTTAGATTCGCATAAATACAGCTAAGGATTTGCTTGGTTTTTCTGGCTATATTTTGAATACTACAGACTTTTCCAATGCCCTGATTTTTATGACCTGGCTACTCTTTATTCTTGGTGCAATTATCGCAGGATTTGTACAGGGACTTACCGGTTTTGCTTTTGCATTAATTGCCATGTCATTCTGGGTATGGGGATTGAGTCCTCAACTTGCTGCGCCCTTAGTGGTTTTTGCCTCGGCGTGGAGTCACCTCATTTCATTATCCAATGAACCTAGACTTCCTCATCTGCACCGAACCTTATATCTACCTTATTTAATTGCTGGTCTGATCGGTGTCCCACTCGGCACCTGGTTACTGAATATCGTTGAAGCGGGTACTTTTCGTATTTTGCTGGGTATATTTCTCGTGATCTGGTGTCCACTGATGTTGCTTAATCCACAGATTAAATTGATTCAGCATTCAGGTAAAACTGCGGATGCAGGGATTGGTTTGGCTGGTGGCATTTTAGGAGGTTTAGGGGGATTCTGTGGTTCTGTACCCTCTGCCTGGTTAATGCTGAAACAGCTGCCGAAAGAACAGCAACGCTATATATTGCGTCATTTTAATTTTGCCATACAGGTGTTTACCTTAGCCGCCTATTTACTGCAAGGCACCTTAAATCAGACTCACCTCCCCTATATAGCGGTACTCATTCTGGCTGTAAGTATTCCCGCTATTTTAGGCGCACGTCTGTTTCATCAAATTTCAGAATTACGTTTTAAACAGATTGTCTTAGGCTTGCTCTTCAGCTCGGGCTGCTTTCTCCTGATCAAAGAAGGTATTGACTCATTTTCGCGATAGAGCAGCTCTAGAGCCTTACATCACTTTGCTTTCAGCCCTATTGCTGTTATGTTAACCCAAATGATTCTCAGGCGGATATAAGCAATGCAAATTCGTGATCAAATTGTACTTGTGACTGGTGGTGCTCGTGGACTGGGACTAGCCATTACCCAGCTCCTGATTCAGGAAGGTGCACGTGTGGTAGTAAATTACCATAGCAGCAAAACCCAAGCTGAGGCTTTGCAAAATCAGTATCCTGATCAGGTCTTTGCCTATCAGGCAGATGTAACACAAGCTGATCATGTAAAAGCTTTATTCGCTGCCAGCAAGGCCCATTTCGGAGAAGCCATTCATTCCGTTATTAATAACGCGCTGGTGCAATTTGAGTTTAATGGTGATGAACGACCTAAAGTTGAAGATCTGACCTGGGAAAGCATGGCCCGTCAGTTTAGTGGAGCAGTTCAAGCCTGTTTAAATACGACACAAGCTGCACTAGAAGATATGAAACAGGCACATTTTGGCCGTATCGTGAATATTGGGACTAACCTGGTTCAAAACCCTGTCGTTCCTTATCACGATTATACGACTGCGAAAGCGGCACTATTGGCCTTTACCCGAACTACTGCGCAAGACCTTGGTCAGTATGGGATTAATGTGAACATGCTTTCAGGCGGATTACTGCAAACTACAGATGCAAGTAAAGCAACACCTGACTTTGTCTTTGACCTGATTGCTCAATCCACTCCTTTACGTCGCGTGATTACACCTGAAGAATTTGCGTCTGCTATTTTAATGTTCTTATCACCTTATTCACGTGCAGTGACAGGCCAAAACCTGATTGTCGATGGCGGACTGGTTAAAGGTTAAAGATCGCAAAGGAAGAATGAGATTCTAAATTTCATTCTTCTATTTTTTGACCAGTTGTTGAATAAAACTACTTTTGCATAGCACATTTACTTCTACAATAGTGCGCTCCCCATCAAAGTTCATCTATTTTCTATGAAACTCCTAACGGCATTGCTCAGTAGCATGTTACTGGCAGGTTGTATGTCCAATGATCTTAAAAAGTCAGAACAGCTTCTGCAAAACTTCAATTGTGCCAAGATTGATACAGCGCAAATGCCACACAGTAGTATGACGGATTATTATCAACACATGCTGTACAGCAGCAAAACCAAGGTCGAGTCTTATATTGAGCAATATCATCAAGGTGAAGAGCTCTTTGACCTGCCTTTATATGAAGTGGTAGAACAGCAATACAATCTTTATAAAGATGCCTGCCAGAATCTGGGGGGAATTTTATCTGAAGAGAATCAAAATTAAATTCGGTATTTATATACCGTACAGAAAAGCAGAGTTCATCCCTCTGCTTTTATTTTTCCTGAAATTAAAAATAGCGTTGATCAATACTGAATTTTTCAGGAAATTTAGGTTCAATATTGGCATAGAACGCCATGATCTCAGCCATATCCTGTTCATAATTTCCTGTTGGATAAATGATTTTACCTACACCCGCTTCTTTTTTTGCATAATCCATATAAGCCAGCGCAATCGGTACACCCGCATTGATCGCCACGTGATAAAAACCAGTTTTCCATTGTTCCTGACGGGCGCGTGTGCCTTCCGGTGTAACCAACATGACTAGTTTAGGATGCTCTTTAAATAGATCTGTCATGACCTGAACCATGCTTGGACGTGGCTCACCCGGTTGTTTAGGACGACGGTCAATACCAATTCCACCCATCGCACGTACAAAAGGCCCAAATGGAAATTTCATATAGCTGTCTTTAATGGTTAGACGTACATTCACTTTTAATGCCTTTAAGGCCAAACGTGCATATAGTGCATCCCAATTACTGGTATGTGGCGCTGCAATCATCACACATTGATCAAGGTCTTCAGGCCATTGATCATCGGTTTTCCAGCCCATTAAATTTAAAGTTTTCTCAGCTAAATTTTCAAACACAGCTACATCACAATCATTGTCAAAATTTCGCCACAGTCTAACAATGCAGCAAAATATAGATAGTGCATCCTGATCAATAAAGCACCAATTAATGTATATTTGTATTTTTAAATTTTAGGAAGAATTTTCAATTTATTGTTATTTTAATATTTCTTCTTTCACTTCCTACTGCAAGCTCACACTTTTAAGCAAATAGTGAGTTCAATTTATTTTACTGATTTATATATTTTTCCATCCTAATTTTAGGACATGTCGATTTTAGCTTTCTTTCTATACTTCGCTGACATAATAAATTTCAGGAAGATTTTCATGAAAAAGACTTTAATTTGTCTTGCCTTAGCGGGGTTACTTACAGCATGTGGCGGTTCAGATAATGATCGTACAGAGGGTTCATCACCTGTTCCACCTACCGCTCCGGTCGGGAGCGAAACTGGTGTACTGACAGATGGAATTATCTCAGGGGTAACATATATCACCAGCAGTGGTGCTGAAGGGGTTACTAATGAAAAAGGCGAATTTAGATTTAATGACGGAGAAAAGGTTAAATTCCTGATTGGTGACGTTCAACTAGGTCAAGAAATTGAAGCTAAAGAACGTGTTACGCCTTTAGATTTAGCACAAACTGAAAATGCACGTACCAACCTGATGGTGTTTTTACAGTCTTTAGATACAGATAGTAATCATGACAATGGGATTAGTATCAGTACTGAAGCTGCTAATGCTCTTCTGAATCAAAGTTTAGATTTTTCTAAGGCCCCTACAGCATTTGCTACAGATGTGGTATCAACAGGCGTAGTTACCACAGAAAAATTGATTACACCTGAAAAAGCTGCAGAGAACTTCCAGTCAACTTTCTATAAAGACATCGCCGGTACTTGGGAAATTGGCCGTAATGCAAACAGCGCTGTACTGATCCATATTTTAGAAGACGGCCGTTATGCCTTAGGTCAAGCAGAAGCTGCTGACGGTGATGGAACGCCTGGCATTGAAACTGGAGAGTTAAACTGGAACGCAACTACAAGCGTGATTTCACCGCGCATTATTCAAGACAGTAATGGTGAATGGGGACTCTCAAATCCTGCAGAAGGCAAACCTTATACCTTAAACTATGATGGCACGACCTTAATTCTGACAGAACCTGGGATCAATACCGAATACCGTTTAAGCCGCGTCAAACAGTCTGCTAATGGTCTGGTAGGTGCTTGGAGATTTAGTGACACCCATTTATTTGCCTTCTTTGACACAAACTATTATTTCTTCCTGGACACTGAAGGCGGAGATGATTGTGGCTGGCCTGGAATTGAATATGGCAAATTTACTCTTTCAGGTAATACACTCACAACCACTGAAGTTTTATTCGATACCAATAAATGTGGCGGATTACAAGACAATTCCGATGGCAGCAAGACCATTGCAAACATCAATGTATCGGCTGAAACTCTGATCTTGCATCCACAAGGTGAAGGTCCTGTAACATTACAGCGCGTTAGATAATGAGCACAGCCTACCTAAAGAATTATCTTTAGGTAGGTTTAATTAATATGTTCAAAATGAATCGTACATCCCATTAATAAGTGCATTAGCTCAATTTGTGAAGTGCAGTCAGTTTTTTCATAAATATTCTTAAAATAAGTTCGTACTGAACTTAAAGTGATCCCACATTTTGTCGCAATTTCTTCTAATTTGTAGCCATTGATTAAAAGCTCACACAAATCAAATTCACGTTTCGACAGTTGATATGCTTGCTGTAAATAAGCTCTGGATAATGAATAATGCCGATTTTTGTCTGTCATAAATACGGCAATCTGATGCTGAGCTTCAGAAAATTGCTGCATTTTCCTCAATCTTTTAAAAGGCACAACAGTGAGCATCAATTGCTGTCCTTTAGAATCCTGCACAGCCAAGACCCCACCTATTTCACTCGACATATTGGTATCTTCCAGCAAAGCACTGGATAGCAATCTTTCCAGACGCTCCTGATCACCTACCGGTGTTTTTAGACGGTTATGCATATCCATTTCCAGACATGTGGAGGCTTCAATCATGCTTTGTGCTAGTGGATTTGAATAAGATAACTTGAGGTCCTGATCCAGCAAAATAATACCGATTTTTAAACAGTCTAATACGGTATATAAGCTGATATTATCTTGTTGTACTAAACTGATTTGCCGATGAATCTGTAAAGAGCGACGCAAATGTATGCCGATCCGTTTGAGAAAATTCAGTTCAGCTGCTTCAAATCCTTGGGTTTGCGGAGCACGATGTAATCCCATGACTGCCCAACGATAATTTCCTCTGTCAAGTAATACTCCCGCCATATATCCTATCCCTGTAGGCTTAAGGCATTTTTCATAAAAGATATACCGCTCTGTTCCAGGTTGATCTGCATAATGACGGCAGTCCTGATTAAGCGCCTCCCCCATATCAATTTCATTCCATAGAGGCATGTGCAGCTTCATGTCAATGACCCGAATCCGTTCATCCTGATAAGCAGCCAGACTTTCTTCCGGGATATTGTAGGTATAAACAAAGTCATAGGCAGGATTGAATTGATCAAGGCCGGTAAAAATTGCACTATGACTCTGGGTATATTGCACAATATCCTGAATGACCTCCAGCCATAAAGCAGGCAATAAAGCAGCATCATAAATTTTCGCGATGATATTATTTTCCCGTTCTGCTTTCATAACCGCTCTTTTTAATAATTATTTCTATCAAATCATAACCTTAAGATTTATAAAGTTAAACTAAAGAAAACCTATCGCTTATTTTGTATTTTAATTATCTTAGTTTCTGATCTACATATATTTAATCCGTTTCACTTAACGAATCAATTTTTAACAAGATCCCTCTGTATATTGATAGCTCATACTTCTAATGTAAATCTTAGAACAGAAGAACAAGAGGATGATCTTCAATGAAAAAAATACTATGGCCTGCTTTATTGGTCGTAACAGTTACTAGTTTAAGTGCATGTTCTAAACAGAATGACCGCGATATGGCCAGTGCAGATACTCAATCTAATACCACAAATGCTCCTGTTACTACAGAGACTACAAATAGTCAAAGCAATATGAGTGCTGAGATGACCAGTAATGCTACTGTTAACTCAAACTGGGCAGGTGAATATGAAGGTGTTTTCCCGTGTGCTGACTGCGAAGGGATTAAAGTTGAACTAGATCTTAACCCTGACAAAACTTATGAATTGAGTGAGGAATATTTAGGTAAAACTGGAAATAATGAAACTGAAACCAAAGGTAGCTTCACTTTCGATCCTCAACAACCTTCTATTATCGTCCTAGATGGAAAAGCTGAAAACCGGAAGTTTTATGTAGGTGATAATTTCGTTGAAGCTCGTGATATAGAAACAGGTAAGGAAATACAGAGTAATCTGAATTATAAATTAGTTAAAAAATCACCTTAATCATTTTGTAACTTAATAAAAAATCCCCACAAATGCGGGGATTTTTTACATCATATGATCGAACGATGAATTACATCATACCGCCCATACCACCCATGCCGCCCATATCAGGCATAGCTGGTTTTTCTTCTGGAATTTCAGTAATCATACATTCTGTTGTTAACATCAAGCCAGCAACAGAAGCTGCATGCTCAAGTGCAGAACGAGTTACTTTAGCAGGGTCAAGAATACCCATTTCCAGCATGTCACCGTATTCGCCTGTCGCAGCGTTATAGCCATAGTTACCTTCACCGTTCTTCACAGCATTGATCACTACAGATGGCTCATCACCAGCATTGGCTACGATTTGACGAAGAGGAGCTTCGATTGCACGACGAAGAATGTTGATACCTACGTTTTGGTCATCGTTAGCACCAGTCAGACCATCAAGTGCAGATGCAGCACGTACCAGTGCAACACCACCACCTGCAACAACACCTTCTTCAACTGCAGCACGAGTTGCATGAAGTGCGTCGTCTACACGGTCTTTCTTTTCTTTCATTTCAACTTCAGTTGCAGCACCGATTTTGATAACTGCTACACCGCCTGCCAATTTAGCAACGCGTTCTTGAAGTTTTTCTTTGTCGTATTCAGAAGTAGATTCTTCGATTTGTGCACGGATTTGCTGAACACGCTCAGAAATCTGATTTGCATCACCAGCACCATCAACAATCACTGTATTTTCTTTAGATACAGTCACTTTGTGTGCAGTACCTAAGTGTTCAAGTGAAGTTTGATCTAACTGCATACCGATTTCTTCAGAAATCACAGTACCGCCAGTCAGGATCGCGATATCTTGAAGCATCGCTTTACGACGGTCACCGAAGCCAGGTGCTTTAACCGCACATACTTTGATAATGCCGCGCATGTTGTTCACTACAAGTGTAGCCAATGCTTCGCCTTCAACATCTTCAGCGATGATAAGAAGAGGCTTACCAGTTTTCGCAACAGCTTCTAGAACAGTGATCAATTCACGGATGTTACTGATTTTCTTGTCAACCAACAGGATGTATGGGTTTTCAAGTTCAGCAGTTAAAGTGTCTTGTTTATTTGCAAAGTATGGAGAGATATAACCGCGGTCAAACTGCATACCTTCTACAACATCAAGCGAATCTTCGAAGCCTGAACCTTCTTCAACAGTGATTACGCCTTCTTTGCCTACTTTTTCCATTGCTTGTGCAATCAGAGAACCAACAGTGGTGTCAGAGTTTGCAGAGATCGAACCGACTTGCTCAATCGCTTTAGAATCAGAAGCTGGTTTTGCAGTTTGTTTAATATTTTCAACAACAGTTTTAACTGCAAGGTCGATACCACGTTTCAGATCCATTGGGTTCATACCCGCTGTTACTGACTTGATCCCTTCGTTCAGGATTGCTTGAGCCAATACAGTTGCAGTGGTTGTACCGTCACCTGCGATATCATTGGTTTTTGAAGAAACTTCACGAACCAGTTGCGCACCCATGTTTTCGAATTTGTCTTTCAGGGTAATTTCTTTCGCAACAGATACACCATCTTTAGTAATGTGCGGTGCACCGAAAGAACGGTCGATTACAACGTTACGGCCCTTAGGACCCAAAGTCACTTTCACCGCATCTGCAAGGATGTTCACACCAGCGATCATTTTTGAACGAGCTGAATCACCAAATTTTACGTCTTTAGCTGACATATTTGACTCCGAATATTGTTGTATCTTTACAAAATCTGAATTGGAATGAGTAAAACGATCTGGCGCAGATTAAGCTTCTAATACTGCCAGAATGTCAGACTCTTTCATGATTAAAAGTTCTTCGCCGTTTACTTTTACAGTTGTACCTGCATAAGTACCGAACAATACTTTGTCGCCAACTTTTACGTCTAACGCGCGTACACCATTGTCAGTGATTTGACCATTACCAACTGCAATGATTTCACCTTGTGCAGGTTTTTCAGCAGCAGAACCTGGAAGTAAGATGCCCCCAGCTGTTTTTGTTTCTTCTTCAACACGACGAATAACAACGCGGTCATGTAATGGACGAATGTTGCTCATAAATAACTCCATCAGACTAAGTCTTTTTTAGATCACCGATGACGACTTATTTATTCCATTGGTCATCATCAAAATTTTTTGATGTCCTTTTTATGGAGATGGAATAAAACGCTTCAAGGGCAAAAATGAAAAAAAATTGGTTTTTTTTTAATTTTTTGATGGATTGCGTATTTTTTGTCTATTTATTTATGGGATCAGGCTGTCGAACAAAGGTTTTTAACTGTTCATCAAAACAATATTGCGTAATTTTTCCTGTTTCATCAATTGCATTAAAGCTATTCGGCTGATTCTTATGGAGCCGATGTGACGCAGAAGTCCCGGCATGTACATCATAAACCGGATGATCTCCTCCCAATTCGAATATATGGTTCAAATCATAGACTGCGGTATGATGCAAATGCCCATGCAATACAGCAAACAGACCATGTTGCGACCAAGACTCCAATGCAATTTTGGCCATCAGGGGAATATCCTTAAACCCCCGCCTATTCTGAAATGGCACATAAAAAGGTTGATGACTGACAATAATCTTAATTTTGGAAGCAGGTGCCTGCTGTAGTTTTAGGTCAATCCTTTGAATCTGCTCAAGTGATAAATGGCCTTTGGTATGATATCGACGTCTAATTGAATTTACCCCAATCAGATAAAAATGTTCAGTTTCTAAAACAGGCTCGAGTTCACCGAAAAATAATTGATAACGGGTAAATGGAGTAAATAGCCGATTCCATAAATGATAAAGCGGAATGTCATGATTCCCTGGTATCACCAGATAAGGCGTATTCAACTGATCCAGAAACCGTTTACAGGCAAAAAACTGTCCCAAACGTGCTCGCTGGGTCAGATCACCGCTGACTACCACCGCTTCCAATGCATGATCCCGACAAAATTGCTGAATAGCCTCTAAACATTCAGGTCTTTCTGTACCAAAATGCAGATCAGAGAGATGTAGAATCATGCGGCACCATTACACTTAAACTATTTTTTAAAACTGAAATATTTAAAGGTGGTATCATTTCTACCGTTTCTCCATCTATAGCCACCATTAATTTCTTACGTTTAGACTCAATTCGCACCTGTTCTGCAGCAAAACTATAGACATCAGAGGCTTGATCAATCTTGCCCCGAATTAACTGATATACCAGCTTGAATAACGTCAGCTTGTCACTTTTGGAGACCACAACCCCAGCCACCTTCCCTTGCTCAGCAGCTTGGGCAATCCGCATTTTCATGTCTGCCAGTTGAAGTGGATTATTACCAAAGAAAATCAGTGGAGTTTTGACCGGATATTTCTTCTGACCTACCCAAATTTCCAGTTTTAATTCTTTACGGTCACGAATCAAAACATCGAGTGCTGAGGTATAGGCATGTAAAGGGAAACGGCCAAATATGCGATTATAGTCTTCACGTTTTTTAATAAATAAGGGATATAAGCCCAGACTAGCATTATTCAGGTAGATTTCCTGATTGATGCGTGCCACATGGATACGTTTGGTTTGACCCGTTGCAATGACTTGTGCGGCTTCAACCAAATCTAAGGGAATATCCAGCAATCTTGCCGCATAGTTAAAAGTCCCTAAAGGCAATATTCCGACTGGAATATCAGTTTCAAGCAGGTGTTTGGCGACTGAATTGAGCGTTCCATCTCCTCCTGCTGCCACGACCACACCATGATCCGGCGATTGTTGATGCCGTTGCAGCACTTCAGCAATGACTTTTTTGAACTGTTCTGGATCGTTGATTTCAAAGGCTTTAGTCTCAAAATCATGCGCTGCAAAAATATCTAGTAATTGCTTATATTTTTCTTGTTGGTCGAATAGACGGAAACCAGAATTATGATTATAAATAATAGATAAGGGTTTAGATTGATTAGACATTTTTTACACAGATTGATGCACACCTATTGGCATTTTGTCCAATTCATAAACAATTAACAGTTGCTTTATGTAAAATTCGAATGGCGACCATTTATTTAATCAATAACAAATATAAGTGAACAATTTTAATTAAATATTTGATTCAAATATAAATAATTAAAATAAATACCACGCATAAAGATAATAAATACATATTTAAGATTTTGATTTTATTTATATCTTATTGTTTTATATAAATTTAAACAGAAAATAGCATAATATTCCAAATAAAATCCAGCACTTCTTTAGTCTTATTTTTTTGATGATTTTATGCTTTAATACAGCCACTTTTTTTCATATTTCATCTGGCCAGTATTTTATTGACCAGATTGTACTTTGTACAAAATTTTGTACACATTTGAGATAGGCCTCACCATGACCCAAGTGAACGCACCAGAATTCGTTCGTCACCCTAAGCTTATTGCATGGGTGGAAGAAATTGCTAAATTAACAAAACCAGCAAAAATTGAATGGTGTGACGGTAGCGCAGAAGAATATCAACGTTATATCGACTTGATGATCGCTAACGGCACAATGCAAGCGCTTAACCAAGAGAAACATCCTGGTTCTTATCTTGCAAATTCTGATCCTTCTGACGTTGCTCGTGTTGAAGACCGTACTTTTATCTGTTCTGCAAATAAAGAAGATGCTGGCGCGACCAATAACTGGGAAGATCCAGCAGTTATGCGCGAAAAATTGAATGGTCTGTTTGATGGTTCAATGAAAGGTCGTACCCTATATGTGGTTCCATTCTCTATGGGTCCTTTGGGTTCACACATTGCGCACATCGGTATCGAATTAACTGACTCTCCTTATGTGGCAGTCAGCATGTCTAAAATGGCTCGTATGGGTAAAGCTGTTTATGACGTTCTAGGGACAGATGGTGAATTTGTTCCTTGCGTACACACTGTGGGTGCACCACTTGAAGAAGGTCAAAAAGATGTTGCTTGGCCTTGCAACAAAGAAAAATACATCGTGCACTACCCAGAAACTCGTGAAATCTGGTCATTTGGTTCTGGTTACGGCGGTAACGCATTGTTAGGTAAAAAATGCCTGGCTTTACGTATTGCATCTTATATGGGTCGTCAACAAGGCTGGTTAGCTGAACATATGCTAATCCTTGGCGTGACTAACCCTAAAGGCGAAAAACATTACATCGCAGCTGCATTCCCATCTGCTTGTGGTAAAACAAACTTCGCGATGCTGATTCCACCAGCAGGTTATGAAGGTTGGAAAATTGAAACTGTAGGTGACGATATTGCCTGGATCAAACCAGGTGAAGATGGTCGTTTATATGCAATCAACCCTGAAGCTGGTTTCTTCGGTGTAGCTCCTGGTACAAATACCAAAACGAATCCGAACTGTATGGCAACTCTTCATAAAGACGTAATCTATACAAACGTTGCTGTGGCTGACAACGGTGAAGTTTGGTGGGAAGGTCTGACTAAAGAAGCACCTGCGAATCTGACTAACTGGAAAGGTCAACCACACACTGGCGAAGAAAAAGCGGCTCATCCGAACGCTCGTTTCACAGTTTCTGCTGGTCAATGCCCTTCTATCGATGCGGATTGGGAAAATCCAGCAGGTGTTCCAATTTCTGCGTTCATCTTCGGTGGTCGCCGTGCAGACACAGTGCCTCTAATTTCAGAAGCATTTGACTGGGTTGATGGTGTTTATAAAGCTGCCACCATGGGTTCTGAAACAACTGCTGCTGCTGTTGGTCAACAAGGCATCGTTCGTCGCGACCCATTTGCGATGCTTCCATTTGCTGGCTACAACATGGCTGACTACTTCACTCACTGGTTAGAAATGGGTGAGAAAGTTGGCGAGAAAGCTGCTGCTGCTGGTAACAAGCTTCCTGGTATCTACAACGTGAACTGGTTCCGTCGTGATGCTGAAGGCAACTTCGTATGGCCTGGTTTCGGTCAAAACATGCGTGTTCTTGAGTGGATCATCGATCGCTGTGAAGGTCGTGCTGATGCTGTTGAAACTCCAATCGGCCGTGTACCTACTTACGAACAGCTCAACTGGACTGGTTCTGATTTCACTAAAGAACAGTTTGACCTGGTAACTTCTCAAGACAAAGATCAATGGATCAAAGAACTTGAAAGCCACACTGAATTGTTCAACAAATTAGGTGATCGTCTGCCAGAAGCGTTGAAAAAACGCCAAGCTGAACTTCTTGAAGCGGTTAAATCTGCTTAATTGCTGATTTAATTTTAAAAAGGTCGCGTAAGCGGCCTTTTTTTATTATTTTAAGGCAAGGTTAAAGCAAATCTTTTAATTTGTTTTACATCTAAATAAAAACCACATTCACTGTTTATTAATCTCCTCAAAGAACATCATTTAACCAGTTAATCCAATATAAAAATCAAGCAATTACTCTAAACAAATGGTAAATATATGTTTTATAAAAATATTTGAAAATTCCATTATTTATTAAGACTAAAGTCCTATAAAAACAGAAAACTTGGAGGCGTATAAGTATATGAAATCTCCTCACTTTCTCTCTCACTAAAACATAACTTTTTAGATTTTATAGCAATGAAAATTTAAAAAAGATGTGTTTTACAGCATTCCTTTGGAGCAATGTTGTGAATCAGCCACTTCCTGAAGCTGCTACACCGCAGCTTGACCGTAAAACACGGGTTAAATCTATTCTCGGTGGTTCTGCAGGTAATCTGGTCGAATGGTACGACTGGTATGTTTATGCAGCTTTTACCTTATATTTCGCTTCACAGTTCTTCCCTGATGGTGACAATACTGTCAAGCTCCTTCAGGCTGCTGCTGTATTCGCACTTGGTTTCTTGATGCGTCCGATTGGCGCATGGATTATGGGAATTTACGCTGACCGCAAAGGTCGTAAAGCCGGTTTAACACTTTCTGTATCTTTGATGTGTGTCGGTTCCCTGATTATCGCCTGTGCACCCACCTATGATTCAGTGGGCATGCTCGCCCCTGCGCTGCTGTTATTTGCTCGTTTATTACAAGGTCTGAGTGTAGGGGGTGAATACGGTTCAAGTGCCACCTACTTAACCGAAATGGCAGGTAAAAATCACCGTGGTTTCTACTCAAGCTTCCAGTATGTGACCCTGATCTCAGGTCAACTATTGGCACTGTGTGTACTGATTTTCCTACAACGCGCTTTGACTGAAGCACAACTCACTGAATGGGGCTGGCGCATTCCCTTCCTGATCGGTGCATTCCTGGCAATTGTAGTGTTCTGGATCCGTCGCGGTCTGGTAGAAACACAATCTTCAAAACAGGCCGTTGAACAGGCGAAAAAAGGTGGTCCTAAATCCGGTGCCTTAGCTTTATTCACTAAATACCCAAAACAGGCATTTACCGTGATCATGCTGACTGCAGGTGGTACTTTAGCTTTCAACACATTCACTACCTATTTGCAGAAATATCTGGTGAACACTTCAGGTTTTGAAAAAACTACTGCTACTGAAATTACTACCCTTGCAATCTTTGTATTCATGTTATTGCAACCAGTTGTGGGTGCACTCTCTGACAAAATTGGCCGCAAGCCAATCATGATTGCTTTTGGTGTGCTTGGTGTACTCTTTACCATTCCTATTTTTAATGGCTTAGGCTCAACTACCAACCCAACTACAGCATTCATGCTGTGTATGAGCGGTATGGTAATTGTAACTGGTTACACAGCGATTAATGCCGTAGTAAAAGCTGAGCTATTCCCTGCCCACATCCGTGCCTTAGGCGTAGCTTTGCCTTATGCGATTGCCAACACCCTATTTGGGGGTACAGCAGAACTGGTGGCTTTAAGCTTTAAAAATGCCGGCCATGAAAACTACTTCTTCTATTACATTACTTTTATGATTGGCCTGTCACTGCTGACTTATGTCTTTATGAAAGACACTAAAAAGCACAGCATGATTACTGATGACTAAGTAGCTGTATTGCTCTAGGAGCTTTCCGGATGGAAACATTCGGAAAGCTTTTTTATTGGAATTTTATGTTTACTGCCATTCCGCTATTTCGTTGCTATGGCATACTTGTCTGATAAAAATACGGGAAATCATCATGATGAAAAAAACAGTTTTTTTACTCGGCTTAACTATCGGCACTTTAGGCCTGACAGCATGTCAGACGGCACCTCAACAATTTAACGGTCAGACCGGATATGAAGTCCTGGAACGTTCAGAAAATACTGCGACCTTAAGCTACACATTAGCAGGACGACCAAGTCAGGATGAAAACAGATTACAAGCTGCTTGCAGACAAGTTCTTGGAACCTCTAAAAACTATAATATCCAGATTATCAATAGTCAGGAAATAGTTAACCCAACTCCAGAACAGGTTCAGTATGGCCGTCAACTCGGGGATAGTCGTACCCAGATCAGCTTGAGTAATACACCTGATTTATATAACAGTGAAAATCCAGGTGCCCGAGAGGCATTAGATGCCCGCCCTACCACTGTACGTGTGATTCGTTATACCTGCTCATAAAAACAGAGCATAAAAAAAGGGCTTGATGCCCTTTTTTATTTTTTAACTCTTGTGTTTTATTTGGTTCGATAGAAGCTAACATTGCGAAATTCGGGTGATTCATCCAGATCTGGCCAGGTGGTTGCACTGCGTTCATCCAGTTTGAGATATTGTGGATGACTAAAGTTTTTAACCCGGCTGTCTGCAACCCAGACCTCGGGTGCAAATTTCAGGAATTCATCCAGAAAGAAGCGGTTACACTGATCATAAAGCACGTCAGCCGCTAGCAGTATATCCACCTGTTCTGTTTTATAGAGATCATCCAGATATTCCAGCTCAACATCATTTAGCTCAGCATTGGCACGACAGGCATTCAGACTGACCTGATCGATATCGCAACAGATCACCCGCTTGGCTCCTGCCATTTTCGCAGCAATCGCAACTACACCGGAACCCGCACCAAAATCCAGCACTACCTTGTCTTTGACATGATGCGGTTCAACCAGCAGCCATTGTGCCATGGCCAGTCCAGATGCCCAGCAGAAGATCCAGTATGGCGTATCATTCCAGATCCGGCGAATCACTTCATCGTCAAGTTTGTCTGTCGGAAAAACTGGTGGAATCAGCCAGAGTGAAATCGGTGTTTCCGGCACTTGTTGCGCCGTTAGTTCACAATTGGGAATGACTTGGTGTAAGGCTTGAAGCAGATGCTTAGGGGCTTTAGGAAATTGGACAGTACAGCTCATGAAGAAAGCCTTGATGCGAAAATATCTTTATTGGAATTTATACATTAATCGGATACATGACCACGTCATTCGCAGCTGTTCGAGGCAGACTGAAATCTAATTCGTCCTGTTTTTGCGACACATCAACCACGCAAAAGAAATATGACGAGTTCTGCGAATGACAAATGGTTTTGGTTACTTTTGCCGAAACAAAAGTAACAAATGAACTTCTTGCATCTTAATAGTCACAACGATACGACTCCGCCGTAACTAATTAAATTTCAATTAACCCAAAGCCTTCTCAGCAGCTTCTACAGTTTGACGAATCAGCGTGGTGATTGTCATAGGACCTACACCACCCGGAACTGGGGTATAAGCAGAAGCGATTTCTTCGATACCGACTAATTCAATATCGCCAACACCGCCGCCATCACGTGGGTGGAAGCCAGCATCAACAACAACGGCACCCGGTTTGATCCAGTCTTTCTGGATCAGTTCTGCTTTACCTACTGCACCTACAATGATGTCAGCCTGTTTTACAAATTCAGGCAGGTTTTGAGTACGTGAATGACAAATGGTCACAGTAGCATTCGCCTCAAGTAACATTGCTGCCATTGGTTTACCTAAAATCGCAGAACGACCAACCACTACCGCATGTTTACCTGCGATTTCAATATTATTTTCTTTCAGGATGGTCATGATACCTGCAGGCGTTGCAGAACCGTAAGCTGCTTCACCCATCGCCATACGACCATAACCCAGGCAAGTCACACCATCTACATCTTTTTCAAGCGAGATTGCATCGAAACAAGCACGTTCATCAATTTGTGCAGGAACCGGATGTTGTAACAGAATACCGTGAACATCTGGATTTGCATTCAACTTTTCAATTTCAGCCAGCAATTCTTCAGTAGTTGTTTCTTTTGGAAGCTCAACTTTTAATGAATCCATACCAACACGGCGGCAAGCATTACCTTTCATACGCACATAAGTTGCAGATGCGCCATCGTCACCCACCAAAATAGTCGCAAGAATTGGAGTACGACCTGATTTTGCTTTTAACGCTTCTACGCGAGTTAACAAGTCAGCTTCAATTTGCTTCGCCAATGCACGACCGTCTAGAACTAATGCCACGGCACTTCTCCCAAGTGTTGATATGAATCAATTTTGCACATTCTACATGATAATTCTGAATATTTTCCGCCATATGCTGTTTTTATGCGCATACAAATGAATATCCTATTGTTTTTTTTTCAGAGCTTGATAATATACGCATCAACAAGACGCGGCGGGGTGGCAGAGTGGTCATGCAGCGGACTGCAACTCCGTGGACGCCGGTTCGATTCCGACCTCCGCCTCCAATCTTGTTAAAGCCCGAGTGGTGAAATCGGTAGACACAGGGGATTTAAAATCCCCCGCCCACAAAGCGTGCCAGTTCGAGTCTGGCCTCGGGCACCATTCTTCTACTACTGAAGATGGTGTAAATAAAGAACCCAGCGAAAGCTGGTTTTTTTTATGCCTGAAATTTGCTAAATCTAATTCTTAATAGAGTCTTATTAGTATTCACCAACCTGCTCTGCTTTCAAAATATTATCCAGCAGAGCGTAAATAACCTTCCAGATCCTGTTCCAGTTTTTCCTGAAAATGAATCGGTTCAATGATCTTTACATGTGGTAGCCAGTAACGTACCAGTGGCAGCAACTGCATTTCATGACGAATCTGACAACTAATCAACAATTCTCCAGACTCTGATTCCTGTTCGATCTGCTGTTCCGGAAATAAACGGCGCTCTTTAAAAAATACCGTGACTTCAGGTTGCACCTTCATCAAAACCTGCTGTTTTTGCTGGCCAAACCAGATGCTGTCTTCATCTGCCAGCATTTTCAGAACTTCAGGATCATGCTCAAAGCTTTCATTTTCAAAAACCAGTTTAACTTCCTGCAACTGACTTAAACGATAGGTTTTAAGCTCAGCTTCAGTGACACCGGCCAGATACCAGATGCCATGATGATGAATCAACCGGTATGGCTGGATGATTCGTGCTTGATCGGAATATTGCAGCTCAATCTGCTGCCGTTTATAGATCGCCCCTGCAAGCAACTTGAAATGCTCGGCAAACTGTTTGGCATCTTCAAAATAATAGCCTTTTGCCGAAAATACCTGATTTGCCCGCTCATCCAACAATTCACGAATAAAAGACATATCCAGTGCCGGATACAGCTCACTGATTCCGGACAACTGTGCAAAATTCTGGATATCCTGTAACTTGAAACGCCCTAAATATGAAGGCTCAAGATAATAGCGTTTGGTATTTTCATCCTGTATGAGCGGTAAATACGCATTCAGACGAACAAGATCACGCTCAATGGTACGGGTGCTGACCTGAAATTCTCGTGCCAGCTCCTGCACACTCAACTGATGCCCTATATTAAGTTTGGTTAAAATATTTGCCAAACGGTCTGCGAGGCGCTCATGCGTTGACGCATTGCCCTTCATAAATACCCTCTTCATGCCGCTTGTGCAGCACAATGAATCATCTGCTTAGAATTTTTAAATTATGGGGAAATTATACAGCCAAATAAAAAGGAGATTAGAGTTATTCACTTCAACTTAAGGCTAATAGGCAAGGTGTTTTTTAAGATTTTTTACGACGTTTGTAGTGTGGTTTCGGTGCTGAGTGGCTCAGCCGTTCCATATAGCGTTCCAGATGCAACATGGCTTGATACAGCTTGTGTAAGTCGGAACGAAGTAACTGATTACGGATAATCGCTTTATGCAAACGCTTCAATGCACGAAAGCCATGTTCATGCGTATAGGGGGTCGACACTATCTTCATAATATACTTCCTTTTAATACGTGACATTTCATCTAATACCAAACAATTTAGTCAGATTATATTTAAGCGCTAATTTACTCCTCGGTTTTGACAGGTTGTGTCGAACAATCGACACTTTTTACCGTGTTTTAAAATTTATATCCCTATTTCAAGCAATTAATTTAAATTAGTTATCGTTTTTTTATGCAAAATAAAAGCCAACAAAAGTTGGCTTTTAGTATTTCTATCACAAGAATAATTAGATGATTTCCACCACAATCTTACCAATATGTTCACCCGTATCCATCGTTGCATGCGCATCCTGAATTTGGTCAAATTTGAAGGTTTGATAGATCATCGGTAAACATTCACCTTTTGCCCAGAGTGGTGCCACATGCTCTTTCAGACCTTGGGCAATTTCAGCTTTCTCAGCCGTATTGCGTGCACGCATGGTGGAGCCGGTAATGGTCAAACGTTTCATCATGATTTGACCCAATTTTACATCCTTAGCCTTAGCACCACCCAGGAAGGCGATATACACCAGACGGCCATCACGACGCAGCAGATTCAGGTTTTTCTCCAGGTACGGTGCACCCACCATATCCAGAATCACATCTACACCAGCATTATCCGTAGCTTCATTGATGACCTGCTCAAAGTCTTGGGTCTTGTAATTGATTCCTGTGGTCAGATGTGAAATCGCCTGGATTTTTTCATCACTGCCTGCTGTCGCAAAGGTTTTGATGCCTAATGATTTGCACAGCATTAAGGCTGTGGTTCCAATCCCGCTAGTTCCGCCATGAATCAGTACAGTCTCTCCTGCCTTGGCCTTACCCATCTGGAACACATTTGCCCATACAGTGAAAAAGGTTTCTGGAATCGCCGCAGCCTGTACAAAGCTCACGCCTTCAGGAATGTTTAAAGCCTGGCTTTCAGGCACGACGCAATATTCTGCATAACCACCGCCATTGGTCAGACCACAGACTTTGTCACCTACTTTAAACTGGCTTACTTTACTCCCGACTGCAACCACTTCACCGGCAACTTCCAGACCCGGTACCGGAGTCACTCCCTTAGGCATTGGATACAAGCCTTGACGCTGCAAGATATCCGGACGGTTAATCCCGAAAGCATGTACCTTAACTAGCACTTCGTCTGCTTTAGGTTCAGGGATGGCAACGGTTTCATAAGCGAGTTTCTCTACACCACCCGGTTCTGTAATGATGACTTGTTGCATGCTATGTTGCTTCATGGATTCTTTCCCTAATATTCACGTTTCGTATTTTTCGAACTTATTTGAACATAGAAATGTTATGGATTGAAGCAGCATGGACTTATGTATAATCAGCTGCCTATTTAGTAAATTGATATAAGACCACTGATGACAATAATTACAAAAGCGAAAACAGAGGATATCGACGCTATTCTTGAAATCTGGTTCAAAGCTTCTTTAAAGGCACATGATTTTATTCCTGCTAGTTATTGGGAAAATCAGCTGCTTCCAATGCGATATTTATATTTACCCTTAGCAGAAAACTATGTCCTTAAAGAAAATCATACGGTGCTTGGCTTTGTTTCGTTATTAAAATCGGAAAATGTCTTAGCTGCGCTTTTCATTGATCCAGAGCAACAAGGTGCTGGCTATGGCCGCTGTTTAGTTAATTTCTTAAAACAGCAATGTAATCAGCTGCATTTAAATGTCTATGCTGCAAATACATCAGCAGTTCATTTTTACCAAAAGCAGGGTTTTAAAATGATCAATCAAGGAATCGATGAGAATACCGGTCGGGCTGAACTCACTATGAGCTGGTTTAAATCTTAATTCTGAAATGATGAGAGCAAATTCATGTCAGCAGTCATCACCTACAATGAAGATAATTACAGTGACTTCGAATGGTTTGAAGGCCTTACTGTGATCCGGTTCTATGCTGACTGGTGCAAGCCCTGTGTACAGAATTTTCCAGTTTTTGAGGCACTGGCAACACAATATGCTAGGCATGATCCAGAAATTAAGTTCGGTAAAATCAATGTCGATCAATCACCGATTCTGACCTTACGCTATAACGTCTATGGCTTACCCTCTACCCTGATCTTTAAAAATGGACAGATTATTCACCGTATTGCTGGTGTGAAAAGCCTAACTGAAATGAAATCTATTTTATTTCAATTTCTAAATGAATCATCCGATTCCGACTGATTCAAGCGGATCAATCTTTTATTTAGCAGATTGATCTGGCATCTGCACAAATTGTATCAGGAATTTACGTACCAGCGGCAAGACAAGTAGAATCAGTGGAAATGCCACCAGCCATGACAGTCCCCAAGCATGAAACCATAGCGAGATAAACGCATTGCTCCAGCCTTTATTCAGCAGCATGTTAAAACAGGAAATCGCGCCACTCATAATGCCGGAAAGAATCAAGGGCATTAACCAGTTCAGATGTTTTGGGTGAAATTTTGGGAGATTTTTTTTCATAAACGACCTTTAGAATACTTACTTTCCTTCACTTTGCGCTTTAACTGTCTGTTTCAGGGATTTCATAAACTGGGCAAATTGCGGCATGAATTCCTTGAAGAGTGGCAAATCTTTATTTTCCAGCATGACTTCACTAAACAGTTTTAAACCAACAGTAAATGCCTTGGTGCTTTCCGAATCCAGCAACTGACTGGCTTGAAGTTTTTCCAGTATTTTAAAGATGTCATCGTGATTACCCATCTGAAACTGTAGCTCCTCAGTATAGGTTGATGGATTACCCTGAGCATCAGCCAGATGTTTAATAGTCACTTCATATTGATGTTGTTTCATACCCTGCTCCTATAGTTGACGGATATTGTTTGCAGCCTGTTCAATCTGGGCAGCAATATCACTGAGCTGCTCTGGACGAAGTTCATTTTGCAGTTTGAATCGTAGTGAAGCTTTCAGGTTTTCCATTGAATTATGGATATCGATATAGCGCTCATCTTCTTGAATACGGCGACGGGTTTCAAAACGGCTAAGCACTTTTTCTAGGGTTTCCTGACTATCTTTAAGATGTTCACGGCCTTTGCCTGTAATGTGGTATTGCTTGCGTTCATCAGCACTCATAACCACTTGGGTATATTGCTGTTCTTCAAGATAGTTAATCGTCGGGCAGATCGTGCCTGTACTCGGTTTATAGTCCCCCCCAACCAAAGCAGCAACATCTTTGATAATGTCATAACTGTACTTAGGCGCTTGAGCAATAAAATGCAGCACGAGCAGTTTCATTTCACCTGCTTCAAAGAGGCGTTTACGAGGTTTTGCGGGACTTTCTCGTTCTTCTGTTAAGACAGAATGAGGTGTTTTAGACATAACAAAGATATATCTTAAATTTAATTAAGATATATCTTATCATAGATAATATTGAATTTATTTCAAGTGAAGCAATAAAAGTTAAATTTAAGAAGAAAAATAGGCACGAAATACTTGTGAAAAACATCCTTCTTTATAAAGCCATTTTCTCAGTTGAGATTACAACACTTAACTAGGAACCTTTTGTATAGTTACTGTCTTATCTAAATGTATAAAAATAGATGATTTATAATCTTAGTGCCTCAACTTAAATTTTAACTTTTATATTCACTCACCATCCGATCACTGACATCTTCCGGATAGCAAAGTGGCGCATAACCTCCAGCACGATTATAAGCACTCCGTTTACCGCAACGACTGCCATTACGTGCAGTATTATAAGGACATGGACAATTGCCCGGATAGCTCTCAATAGATTCCTTAATAATCTTCTGTTTAATTGCTTCTACACCTTGGCTGCTCTGCTTTGCTTCAGCCCCAAAAGCTACACATAGTCCAACTAGTAATAATAATTTTTTCATACACTCCCCCCATCTACGGAGCATTGTATAAAGCAGCGAATAAATTGAAAGATCACATTTTTATTATTCGAATGATTTTCAAACAATCAAAATTCAGACAATAAAAAACCCGCCTTACAGCGGGTTTTTCTTAAATCAGTCCAGCCTTATAGACGAACCAATTCCACAACTTTCTCAGCCAGTTCTTCAACTGCATCGGCTGTGTAAGTCACATCTGTACCTTCTGTAAGGTCAGTAATCACTACTACACCAGTTTCACGAACAAGCGCAACCTGTTCAGCAGTCAGACCCGCTTTCGCAATTGCAACTACACCTTGTTGAATCAACAGGCTTTCAAGTGCTTGAGCATTTTCTAGCGCTTTAGCAGTGACAGTGACTGCGGCAGGTTTTTGACCTAAACGTGCAGCACGTGCTTCAGCAGTGACAGGCTCGTTATGTGCAGTCCATTCCACTGCAGCTTCAACCATACCCGCACCAACCGTCACGTTGCTTAGACGGTCGATGAAGATGAATGAACCTGTGTAACGGCTGTCTTGATAACGGTCAAATACCACTGGCGCATCAAATTCGATAGTCACGTCAGCAATCGCATTCAGATCCAGTTGCTCAACTTGTAGTTTTTCCAATGTATTGACATTGGTACGGTAGTTAATTTGCGCAACTTTCGCAGGGATAGTTTGAGTACCAAACTTCACGTTATAAAGTTTGCCAACGACAAGCGGCTGATCGTTCATCCATACCACAGATGCACGAGCAGAACGTGAAATCAGTGGTTGTTCGCCAGCTTTTACCAACACGTTACCACGTGAAATATCAATCTCATCATTCAGTGTTAACGTAACAGCTTGACCAGCTACAGCATGATCCAGATTGCCATCAAAAGTGACGATTTCTTTTACTGTCGATTTCTTGCCAGATGGCAGCGCAACAATTTCATCACCAACTTTCACTTCACCCAGTGCGATCGTTCCGCAGAAACCACGGAAGTCGAGGTTAGGACGGTTTACATACTGAACTGGGAAACGGAATTCATCTTTGCTGGTATTACGCGTAATTTCTACAGTTTCCAACGTCTCCATTAAGGTTTGACCTTGGTACCACGGCGTATTTGGTGATTTGTTTACCACGTTATCACCGTTCAACGCAGAAATCGGTGTGAAAATAATATTTTCAGGTTTACGATCGCCCAACTGATCCACGAACTTGTTGTACTCAGCCAGAATTTCATTGAAGCGTGCTTCAGAGAATTCAACTAGGTCCATCTTGTTCACTGCAACCACGATATTACGAATACCTAACAGGCTCGCAATGAATGAGTGACGACGTGTTTGAGTCTGAACACCGTAACGCGCATCGATTAGGATGATGGCAAGATCCGCAGTCGACGCACCTGTCGCCATATTACGGGTATATTGCTCGTGTCCCGGGGTGTCGGCAATGATGAACTTACGTTTTTCAGTAGAGAAATAACGGTAAGCCACATCGATTGTAATACCCTGCTCACGTTCAGCTTGCAGACCATCTACAAGAAGTGCAAGGTCAGGTGCATCGCCAGTCGTACCGACTTTTTTAGAGTCACGGGTAACCGCTTGCAGCTGATCTTCATAAATCAGTTTTGAATCATAAAGCAGACGACCGATCAGGGTTGATTTACCATCATCCACGTTACCGCAGGTCAGGAAACGCAATAAGTCTTTATTTTCGTGCTGTTTCAAATAAGCCAAAATGTCTTGGCTAATAAGTTCTGATTGGTGAGACATCGCTCATAGCTCCACAAATACGTTGAAATCGTTTCTAATCTTCAAATCCACCTAAATCCTCCTTTACTAAAGGAGGACTTTCCTCCGTTTCCTTTCAGGAGTTCCCCCTCTTTATCAAAGAGGGGGTTAGGGGGAGATTTCTCAAGATTCTTAGAAGTAACCTTCCTGCTTTTTCTTTTCCATCGAACCTGCTTCATCATGGTCGATCATACGGCCTTGACGTTCAGATGTGGTCGCTAAAAGCATTTCCTGGATAATTTCCGGTAAAGTTGTTGCAGTTGATTCAACTGCACCAGTCAGAGGGTAACAACCTAAAGTACGGAAACGAACCGATTTCATTTGTGGCACTTCGCCTGGATTCAGGCGCATACGCTCATCATCAACCATAATCAGCGTACCATTACGCTCAACGACTGGACGTTCAGCAGCTAAGTACAATGGAACAAGTTTGATATTTTCAAGATAGATATATTGCCAGATGTCCAGCTCAGTCCAGTTAGACAATGGGAATACGCGAATACTTTCGCCTTTGTTCACTTTACCATTGTAAAGGTTCCAAAGTTCTGGGCGCTGGTTTTTCGGATCCCAACGGTGTTTAGAGTCACGGAATGAATAAACACGTTCTTTGGCACGTGATTTTTCTTCGTCACGACGTGCACCACCGAAAGCAGCATCAAACTGATATTTATCCAAAGCCTGTTTCAAGCCTTGGGTTTTCATAATGTCAGTATATTTAGAGCTACCATAGTCAAATGGGTTTACGCCCGCATCACGACCTTCTTTGTTCTGATGCACGATCAGATCAAAGCCATGTTCTTTGGCCATGTTGTCACGGAACTTGATCATGTCTTTGAATTTCCAGCCGGTATCTACATGAAGTAGCGGGAATGGAAGTTTTGCAGGATAAAACGCTTTCAGTGCTAAATGCAGCATGACTGCTGAATCTTTACCGATTGAATAAAGCATAACCGGATTTTCAAACTCGGCAGCAACTTCGCGAATGATGTGAATACTCTCAGCTTCAAGCTGTTTAAGATGAGTAAGTCTTTCCTCATTTAATGACATGGACAACCTGCGTATTACACGTGTACTTATTACACTTTATAAAATTTATATTCATTATAGTGATTAACTTCTCATAACGATTGCTTGTTTTGTGATATTCATATATTAAAACGTCATATAAAAATTCACTAATATCAACTATCAGTTTTTATGAATCTGATAGCTTAGCTAAATAAAGACAATTGATTGTTTAGTCAAAGCACTCTGGAAGATTACTTTTAGCAATGAAATGATATATTAATCATCTAAACGGAAAGTTCACATCGTGGTGAAAAAAAATTAGAGTAGGATTAGTTCTTCCAATTTATAAACTATGTATGCCTTATAACGAATTTGATTTAGATACTTTAAAATCCCGTCTGGAACAGGTAAAACTTGCCGTTTTTATTTACCAGCACCAGCAACATATTTTGGTTCTTCAGGAACCCTATACTGAAGATGGCAGTCCATTAAATATTTATATCCAGCATGAACTGACAACGGATCAGATTGGCGTGCAGTTTGGCCTGCGTAAGCTGAATGGTCAATGGGAATACCTGCTCGGTATGACTTATAGCAACCAGCAGGCAGGTTACGAAATAGGTGCCGGCAATCTGAGAGGCGATCAAAAGGCTTTTAACCTGCTTTATGCTTTCTATAACTATCCTAAAGCATTCTTCTTGGTGACCTTACCTTTGTCTGCAAATACTCAGGTATTGGAACAGGCTCTCGACGAACAACTATTTAATCAGCCTGAACTTAAATTTCTGGAGACTGCAGTAAAAACCAATCCAATGGGCGAACAGGTGCAATGGATGAAGAGCTATATCCTGCAACAAGCCCTAGAAATGAAAGTCCGTATCCAGACCGCCATCCTTTAGTTTTTTTATACATCTATATAGGAATAGAAAAGCAGACATACATCAATTGCTTTTCTATTCTTTAGATAAATCCTCAGATTCGCTCACCTATATAAATAGTCGACATTTATTTGTAGCTAAGAAAAATACATCATATGTTGTTAAATATTAGTTTTATCAAGTTATCCCGATAGGGATTTTTGTTGTTTTTTACTTACAATTTTATTAATAACTGTTATCTTTAACAGGGTCATAAAATTTCTATAAAACCATAATTAGAGACAGAAATTCATGTGGGAACTGTTCACTCATCCTTCCAACATTGTATTTAGTATCAGTTTAAGTCTGATGCTGATGTTTGCTGCCTTGGAATGTGTCTTGCTGATGCTGGGAGGCGGCTCCCAAAATATGTTCGAACAATTTCTGCCTGAAGAACCGCTTCACCCGGAAGTAGGTGTTGATCAGCATACTGGCCTGCTCAATAAAGTATTCGACTGGCTTTATCTGGGTCGCCTGCCTCTCTTTATCTGGCTCATTATTTTCCTGACCAGTTATGGTCTGAGCGGATTATTAATCCAAGGCCTGTTCGAACGATTTACCAGCCAGCTTTTAAATGCATGGATTATTTCCCCTGCCTGTTTATTTTTATGCATGCCGATTGTACGTGGGCTGTCCGTGCTTGCTGCCAAAATTCTGCCTCAGGATGAAACCATCGCGATCTATAGCGATGAACTGATCGGACGAACCGCTACCATTATTCTGGGAGATGCCAAAGCTAACTCCCCTGCTCAGGCCAAAGTTCAGGATCAGCATGGTAAGACCCATTATGTGCTGGTCGAACCTGAACGCAATGAAATATTTAATCAAGGTCAGACAGTGGTTCTGACTCAAAAAACTAAAAATGGCTTTCAGGCTATTGAACTTTAATTAAACCAATTTCCTATAAAAATCAAGCTTGCCCAAAGAGACTTTATAACAATGCTAAATTTTGATTTATATAATGTTTTGACTATTGCGGGGATTATATTCGTTGGCCTAGTCACCTTCGGATTAATCATTGCACGTTTATACCGTCGTTCCAGTAAAGAGATTTCCTTTGTACGTACCGGTTGGGGTGGTGAAAAAGTAATTTTAGGCGGCGGAGCTTTGGTGCTACCAGTGCTACATGAAATCATTCCAGTGAATATGAATACCCTACGTCTGGAAGTCCGCCGTGCCGATGATCAGGCCTTGATTACCCGTGATCGCATGCGTGTCGATGTAATGGCTGAATTTTACGTACGCGTTAAGCCAACTGCCGATTCGATTGCAACTGCAGCACAAACTCTTGGTCAAAAAACCATGTCGCCAAATGAATTGAAAAATCTTGTGGAAGGCAAATTTGTCGACTCTTTACGTGCGGTAGCTGCTGAAATGGCCATGGAAGAACTACATGAAAAACGGGTCGACTTCGTACAAAAAGTACAGCAAGTGGTATCTGAAGATCTGCACAAAAATGGTCTGGAGCTTGAAACTGTTTCTTTAACTGGCTTAGATCAAACTGGCTTTAAATACTTTAATCCGCAAAATGCTTTCGATGCTGAAGGTTTGACCAAACTCACTGAAACGATTGAAGATCGTCGCCGTAAGCGTAATCATATTGAACAGGATACAGATCTGGCCATTAAAGCCAAAAATCTGGAAGCCGAGCAAGCACGTCTACAAATTATCCGTGAAGAAGAATATGCCAAACTGCAACAGGAACGTGAAATTTCCATTCGCCGCGCAGAACAGTTAGCCGAAATTGCAGCTCAGGAAGCTGCAAAAAAACGTGAAGCAGAAGAAGCCCGTATTGCTGCTGAACGTGAAGTAGAACTGAAACGTATTTTGGCGGCTCGTGATGTCGAAAATGAAAACATTCAGAAAGCTCAGCTTATTCAAAAAGCCCAAGTTGAACAGAAGAAAACTATCGAACTAGCTGAGCAGGATCGTGCGATTGCAATTGCAGAAAAATCCCGTGCTGAATCTGAAGCCAAAGCTTTAGCTGATCAGGCACGTGCTCAAGCGGTTAAAGCGGAAGAAGAAGTCGTCACTGTCCGTCAGATCCAGCAAGCTGAACGTCAAAAAGCGGTTGAACTGGTGGCAGCCAAAGAACAGGCTGAGAAAGATGCAATTGCTATTACCGTTGCAGCTGAAGCTGGAAAGCAGGCAGCAGCCGACGATGCAGAAGCGGTTCGTATTGCCGCTGAAGCCGAAGCTGAAAAAGTTCGCCTGAAAGCCAAAGGTGAAGCGGATGCCAAAGTCTTACTTGCTCAAGCGATGGAGAAACAGTATCAGGTCGATGCTGAAGGTACCCGTGCAGTGAATGAAGCAAATAATGTACTGTCATCTGAACAGGTGGAAATGCAAATCCGCCTAGCCATGCTGAAATACCTGCCTGAAATCATTCGTGAAAGTGTTAAGCCTATGGAAAACATTGATGACATCAAGATTTTGCAAGTCAATGGTTTACATGGCACACATGCGGGTTCTTGTCAGGCAGATGCCCATCATGAAGGCAGCAATGTTGCCCTCTCCGATCAGGTGGTGAATAGTGCTTTGCGTTATCGTAGCCAGGCACCTTTGATTGATAGTCTGATGAATGAATTAGGCATTCAGGGCGGTGACATCAATGGGCTGACCCAAAGCCTGAAAGCTAAAGCTGGTGTAGATAGCTAAATACTCAATTTTCGAATTATCATTTAGTTAGACTTTAATTTTCTTTTACAGCAATTATAAAAAAGCCCTCAAGAGTGAGGGCTTTTTATCAGCTTAATAAATTAAGCTAAACCTTTTTCTTTCAAGACCTGAAGCATGGTTGAACCCAGCTCAGCAGGACTACGTGTATACGCCATTCCCGCGCGTTCAAAGGCTGCAAACTTCTCTTCAGCAGTTCCTTTACCGCCGGAAATGATGGCACCTGCGTGACCCATACGCTTACCTTTCGGCGCTGTGACACCGGCGATATAACCTACCACTGGCTTGGTCACATGTGACTGAATATACTCAGCTGCTTCTTCCTCAGCAGTACCGCCAATTTCACCAATCATGATAATGGCTTCAGTTTGTGGATCTTCCTGGAACAGTTTCAAGCAATCAATCTGGTTCATGCCTGGAATCGGATCACCACCGATCCCGATACATGTAGACTGTCCAAGACCTAATTTAGTGGTTTGTGCAACCGCTTCATAAGTTAAAGTACCTGAACGTGAGATAATGCCGATCTTACCTGGCTGGTGAATATGACCCGGCATAATCCCGATCTTACACTCGCCTGGCGTAATGATACCCGGACAGTTTGGACCAATCAGACGCGTGCCATTACCATTGGTTTCCAAATAACGTTTGGCTTTCAGCATATCCAGTGTTGGTACACCTTCAGTAATCACAACGATCAGCTCAATACCTGAGTCAACAGCTTCTACAATAGAATCAAGTACAAAAGGTGCAGGCACATAAATCACAGAAGCATCAGCTTGAGTTTCTTGCACCGCTTCACGCATAGTATTAAATACTGGCAGATCCAGATGTGATTGACCACCTTTACCCGGTGTTACTCCACCAACAACTTTAGTGCCGTAGGCAATAGCCTGTTCAGAGTGGAATGTACCGTTCTTGCCTGTAAAGCCTTGGACTAAAACTTTGGTGTCTTTATTAATTAATACGCTCATTGTGATACTCCTTAAGCTTTTACTGCAGCAACAATTTTTTCTGCAGCATCGGCCAGGCCATTTGCAGAAATCAATTTCAAACCAGATTCATCCAGTAACTTGGCACCAAGCTTTGCATTGTTCCCTTCAAGACGAACAACGACAGGCACAGTGACATTTACCTCCTGAACCGCTGCAATAATTGCTTCAGCAATCATGTCACAACGTACAATTCCACCAAAAATATTAATCAAGACACCTTGTACAGAAGAATCTGCCAAGATAATTTTAAATGCTTCAATTACACGCTCTTTGGTTGCACCACCACCCACATCCAGGAAGTTAGCTGGCTGACCACCATAAAGCTTGATAATGTCCATGGTTGCCATCGCAAGACCGGCACCATTGACCATACAACCGATATTGCCTTCTAACGCTACATAGTTCAAATCAAATTCAGACGCTTTCAGCTCACGCTCATTTTCTTGTGATTTATCACGTAAAACTGCGACTTCAGGCAGGCGATACAGTGCATTCGAATCAATGCCGACTTTGGCATCGACACAAAGAATATCACCATTTTCACGTACAGAGAGCGGGTTAATTTCAAATAAAGCAAAATCATTTTCGACAAAAGCTTGGTAAGCAGCTGTCATGACTTTGACAAATTGGTTGATCTGGTTATCTTTTAACTTAAGTGCAAACGCCACTTCACGCGCCTGAAATGGCAATAACCCTACTAAAGGATCAACTTCCACTTTAATGATTTTTTCAGGATTTTCTTCTGCAACTTTTTCAATTTCGACACCACCTTCAGTAGATGCCATAAAAGTAATACGACGGCTAGAACGGTCAACCACCGCACCTAAATAAAGTTCACGTTCAACCGGATAAACATCTTCAGACACCAAAATACTATTGACTGGCTGACCATTTGCATCGGTTTGATAGGTCACTAAACGTGAACCAATAATCTGATTGGCATATTCAGCTGCTTCTTCAGCCGACTTTACCACTTTTACCCCACCCGCTTTGCCACGACCACCTGCGTGAACCTGCGCTTTTAATACTGCAAACTTCCCACCAAGCTGCTCAAAAGCATGTACTGTTTCTTCAGCATTGGTAGCAAGAATACCTTCTTGTACAGGCATCCCATATTTTTTTAATAACGCTTTTGCTTGATACTCATGTAAATTCATTGATTAACCTTTTACTACTTATTTGACTTTGTTATTACACGTATTCCCAATATTTCTTGGTTCACATCAATCAATATTGGTATTTTTGGATCTTAAATTTTACTTATCTTTATTTTTAGATGATTATTCATTCAAAAACAACCATCAAATGTAAAAAGAGCAGCCGGAGCCGCTCTTTGAAGAATTACTTACGCTTACGTTGGATCGCGTGAATCGCACGACCATCGACTGCAAGAGCAGCTTCATGTACGACTTCAGAGAATGTTGGGTGACCAAACGTCATCAACTGTAGATCTTCAACTGAAGATACAAACTCAAGTGCAATCATACCTTGGTGAACGATATCAGACGCAGCAGGTCCAATCACGTGCATACCTAGTAGACGGTCAGTTTTTGCATCAGCAACAAACTTCACGAAACCTGCACCTTCACCAGCCGCCAAAGCACGACCATTTACAGCAAAACCGAATTGACCAGTTTTCACTTCATGACCTTTTTCTTTGGCTTGCTCTTCTGTTAAACCTACCCAAGCCGCTTCCGGATGAGTGTAGATGACAGAAATGATAGTGTCATAGTTCACTTGAGCAGCATGACCGTGGATACGTTCAACAGCCATTACGCCTTCTTCCATTGCTTTATGTGCAAGCATTGGACCACGTACTAAGTCACCGATTGCGTATACGCCTTCAACAGAAGTTGCACACCAGTCGTTTACTTCAACCAGACCACGCTCAGTCAGTTTGATACCTGAATCTTCAGCCAATAGGCCTTCAGCATAAGCACGACGACCCACACAAACGATCAGCTTATCGAAAGTCTGTTCTTTGTCTTCGCCGCCTTGGCTGTATTTAACAGTCACTTCACGACCATTAACTTCAGTACCAGAAACTTTCGCACCGATACGGATATCAAGACCTTGTTTGGTCAGTAATTTTTGGTAGTCTTTTGCTAATGCTTTGTCAGCCATTGGCAAGAATGCGTCCATTGCTTCAAATACAACAACTTCCGCACCGAGACGACGCCATACTGAACCAAGTTCAAGACCGATTACACCAGCACCGATCACACCAAGACGTTTAGGCACTTCTGGGAATTCAAGCGCACCAGTTGAGTCCACGATCAGGTCTTGATCTACAGGAGCGACAGGAATATTTACTGGTACAGAACCAGATGCAAGAATGACATATTTAGGCTCTAAAACCTGAGTTTCGCCTTCATGCGGTACGAACTCAACTTTTTTACCAGCAAGTAATTTACCAGTACCCTGTAACCATTCGATGCCATTACCTTTAAGTAACTGTGCAACGCCACCAGTCAATTGCTCAACGACTTTGTCTTTACGCGCCAGCATTTTAGACAAATCGAAAGCAACTTCACCCGTTGTAATACCGTGGTCATCTAAATGCTTAACAGTATCTTCATAACGGTGAGAAGAATCTAGAAGTGCTTTAGAAGGAATACAACCGACGTTTAAGCAAGTACCGCCTAAAGAAGGTTTACCTTTATGAATACGTTTTTCAATACATGCAACTTTAAAACCAAGCTGTGCAGCACGAATTGCAGCTTCGTAGCCACCTGGGCCACCACCAATTACAACTAAATCGAATTGTTGAGACATTATTCTCTCCAAAAATGGGCCTAGAGGATCACCCTAAACCCATGGATTTATTCTTTAGAATTAAAGATCAAGGATCAGACGAGCTGGTTCTTCTAACAATTCTTTGATTGTTACAAGGAAACCTACAGCTTCTTTACCATCAATGAGACGGTGGTCATAAGAAAGCGCTAGGTACATCATTGGCAAGATTTCAACCTGACCATTCACTGCCATAGGACGTTCCTGAATTTTATGCATACCCAAGATCGCAGTTTGTGGAGTGTTCAAGATTGGAGTTGAAAGTAATGAACCGAAAGTACCACCGTTGGTAATAGTGAAAGTACCACCAGTCATGTCTTCGATTGCAAGTTTACCTTCACGCGCTTTACCAGCGTATGCACGGATGCCGTTTTCAACTTCAGCATAGTTCATGCGGTCTGTATCACGAAGAACAGGAACCACTAGACCACGGTCAGAAGAAACCGCTACACCAATGTCATAGTAACCATGGTAAACAATGTCGTCGCCATCGATCGATGCATTCACTGCTGGATAGCGTTTCAATGCTTCAGTCGCAGCTTTAACGAAGAATGACATGAAGCCTAGACGCGCACCATGACGTTTTTCAAACACTTCTTTGTACTGGTTACGCATTTCCATGATTGGTTTCATGTTAACTTCGTTGAACGTAGTCAACATTGCAGTTTCTTGAGTTGCAGCAAGCAGACGTTCAGCAACACGTTTACGCAGACGAGTCATTGGAACGCGTTTTTCGATACGTTCACCAACCGCAACGCTTAACGGTGCAGCAGCAGGCGCTGCAGGTTTAGACTGATGGTTCGCAACATCTTCTTTAGTGATGCGACCGCCACGACCTGTACCAGATACGTCAGCAGCATTGATACCAGATTCGGTTAATGCTTTACGTACTGCTGGAGCTTGGTCTTGAACCTGTTGACGCTCAACGATCGGTGCATTACCCGCTTCAGTTTTTGCAGCAGCTTGCTCTACTGATGCTTCAGTTTCAGATTGAACTGCTTGAGTTTGAGTTGCGCCAGATACAGCACCTTCTTCAAACTGTGCAATCACTTCAGCAGAAAGCACTGTATCGCCTTCATTTTTAACGATTGATGCAATTGTACCGTCTGCAGGAGCAACAACTTCTAAAACAACTTTATCAGTTTCAATATCACAGATCACTTCATCACGTGATACTGCTTCACCTGGTTGTTTGTGCCAAGTTGCGATCGTACCGTCCGCAACTGACTCTGGAAATACCGGTGCTTTAATTTCGGTTGCCATTATTTAGAATCTCCTGGATTATTCAGCATCGATCGCTAGAGCGTCGTTAACGAGCTGAGCTTGTTGTTTTGCATGCAAGTATGGTGAACCACACGCCGGTGCAGCTGAAGCTTCACGGCCTGCGTAACTAATACGGATTTGTTTGCCCGCTTTCATCACATCGTCATATAAACGAGGCGCGATGAACAACCAAGCACCTTGGTTTTTCGGTTCTTCTTGTGCCCAAACCAGTTCTTTCACGTTTGGATACTGAGCAAGAACTTCTGCAAGACGTGCTTCTGGGTACGGATACAATTGTTCAATACGTACAATTGCAGTGTTGTTCAATTCTTTTTCACGACGTTTTTCAACCAGATCGTAGTAAACCTTACCACCACACAATACCAGACGGGTTACGTCTGCTTTGTTGATGTTATCTACTTCGTCGATCACAGTCTGGAATGTACCGTTAGCCAGTTCTTCCAGATTAGACACCGCTAATTTATGACGAAGCAATGATTTAGGTGACATGATGATCATTGGCTTACGGATCGGGCGGATTGCCTGACGACGTAATGCGTGGAAGATCTGTGCAGGTGTAGTTGGAGTCATCACTTGCATGTTGTCTTCAGCACATAGTTGCAAGAAACGTTCCAGACGTGCAGATGAGTGCTCAGGACCTTGGCCTTCGAAACCGTGTGGCAGAAGCATAGTCAGACCACATACACGTTCCCATTTGGTTTCACCAGATGAGATGAACTGGTCGATTACCACCTGTGCACAGTTTGCAAAGTCACCGAACTGAGCTTCCCAGATGATCAGGCTCTTAGGAAGAGTCGTCGCATAACCATATTCAAATGCCAGTACTGCCATTTCAGACAATAAAGAGTCATAGATCGCAACGCGCGGTTGGTTCTCTTTGATGTGGCAAAGTGGAATATAAGTTGAGCCATCTACCTGGTTATGCAGTTTTGCATGACGGTGTGAGAATGTACCACGACCCACGTCTTCACCAGTTAAACGGACCAGATAACCATCATCTAGCAGTGATGCATAGGCTAGAGTTTCAGCAGCACCCCAGTTCAGCGGCATTTCACCAGTTTGCATTTTCAGACGGTCGTCAATCACTTTAGATACCTGACGCTGCATCATGAAGCCTTCTGGAAGCTCACGCATTTTGCGACCAAGCTCTTTAAGACGTTCTAGATCACATGTAGTATCCCACTCGTCTGTGTATTCATGGCCCAGGTACGGTGTCCAGTCTACGAACATTTTCTTGTTCGGCTCTAGAACCAGTGCATTGGCAACATGTTTACCTGCTTCAAGATCAGAACGGTATTGTTCAACCATTTGATCTGCAGTTGCGCGATCAAGTACACCTTCTTGAACCAGTTTGTCAGCATAAAGCGTACGAGTGGTCGCTTTTTTGTTGATCACCTGGTACATCATTGGCTGAGTTGCAGCTGGTTCGTCCGCTTCGTTATGACCACGACGACGGTAACAGAACATATCGATCACGACATCCTTACGGAAAGTATGACGGAAGTCATGTGCAAGCTGAGCAACAAATAATACAGCTTCCGGATCATCACCATTTACATGGAAGATCGGTGCCTGGATCATTTTCGCGATATCAGTACAGTATTCTGTAGAACGCGCATCACGTGGATCAGATGTGGTGAAACCAACTTGGTTGTTCACTACGATATGAACTGTACCACCTACTGTGTAACCACGAGTCTGTGACATCTGGAAAGTTTCTTGGTTTACGCCTTGACCTGCAAATGCAGCATCACCGTGAACAATCACTGGTAACACGTCATCGCCGCCAATGTCTTTACGACGGACTTGACGTGCACGTACAGAACCTTCAACTACAGGTCCAACGATTTCAAGGTGAGATGGGTTAAATGCCAATGCCAAGTGAACTTCACCACCTGGAGTCATCACGTTAGAAGAGAAACCTTGGTGATACTTAACGTCACCAGAACCTTTCTTGTGTAGTGATTTGCCTTCGAACTCACCAAACAGGTCAGCCGGGTTTTTACCCATGATGTTAACCAGAAGGTTCAGACGACCACGATGTGGCATACCAATTACGACTTCTTTACAGCCTACAGAACCGGCACGCTGGATCAATTCATTCACCATAGGAATGAAAGACTCACCACCTTCAACACCAAAACGTTTTGCACCCACGAATTTATTACCGAGGTATTTTTCCAGACCTTCAGCCGCAGTTAAACGTTCAAGAACATGTTTTTTCTGATCAGCACTCAGGCCATATTGACCACGTGCGCTTTCAAGACGTTGCTGGATCCAGCGTTTTTCTTTGGTATCCACGATATGCATGTATTCAGCACCGATAGAGCTACAGTAAGTCGCTTCCATCGCTTGGACCATTTCGCCCAAAGTCGCTGCTTCCTTACCAATCGCAAGGTTACCGGTATTGAATATAGTGTCCAGATCAGACTGAGTTAAACCGTGCGCAGAAAGATCAAGATCTGGCACAACTTCTCGTTTAGCCAGACCTAATGGATCCAGTTTTGCTTTTTGGTGGCCACGGTTACGGTACGCAGCAATCAGCTGTAAAACGCCAATTTGACGACGTTCATGCTCTGAACTTACTGTCGATTGGATAACAGGCTGAATACGGCTTGAATTGCGACCTAAAAGTAGGAATTGCTCACGTACATTGCTGTGTGGTTGATCACCTTTTGGGAATTTATCGAAGTACGCTCTCCAGTCAGCACCCACTGAGTCTGGAGCAGTGAGGTACTGCTCATAAAGTTCTTCAATATACGCTGCACTATCAGCGGAAAGTTCAGTGTCAAGACGCAGAGCGTCAGCAACTTCTTGCATTTGTGGACCCATTTCCTATTGCAAAAACATTTTCAGGATGCTTTTTAAGCAAAACCCAGGATTAGTAATGTCAAATTGATAATTCAACATTAGTCCCCCATAAGGCATAAGCCATGAGGCGTTATCACCACACCAAGAAAATTCTTGATATGTTTAATGAACAATAACGCCCCTCAGCGGCATCATCACTCATTGAATACCCGATCGTGACCGAGCAATTTTTTGCAAATCGACTTAGAAAAAACAAAGATTTAAACTATATTTTTTCTAAAGCGACTTTGACTTACATTTATATACCAGTCTCTACTTTTTCCGTGTTTAAAAAATGTACACCGGCCCACACATTTTTTAAATATAATCTTGTGCTAAATGCTATCACGATCTCGACTAATCAATTGATTTTTTTGACGAGAAACGCATGTTTTTTAGTCAAATACTTCCGTCAGAAATTACTCTAACATAGGGAGCTTTAAATGAAAAACACATTCAGCGTAGACTAAAGTCCTACATCTTTTTGATAAACAAAAAGAGAGTAAATCTTCCAATCCACTCCCTTTACAACTTTGCGTTATATAATAACATTATTGAAAACCTTTTTCAGTCCAGAATTACATCTAAAAATCATAAATACCTTAAACAACATCATAATAGTGCATAAATCCGACCAAAATGCTCTGCAATGATTCATCACCCGATTTGATCATATAAGATACAGCACCAATAACAGCAGTTTTCACTACCACTGTTCATTTATGGAGCTCTATAAAGCAAAAAGCACACCAAGTGGTGTGCTTTTTGAAAAACTGTTGATTGCAGTCTAAATTAGCCAGCCATATCTAGAAGCATGTTACGGATGTGACCGATTGCTTTAGTAGGGTTCAAGCCTTTAGGACATACAGATACACAGTTCATGATACCTTTACAACGGAACAGAGAGAACGGATCGTCAAGACGAGCCAGACGCTCTTGAGTACCTGTATCACGCGAATCAATGATGAAGCGGTATGCATTCAACAATGCTGAAGGACCCAAGAACTTGTCTGGGTTCCACCAGAATGATGGACATGAAGTTGAACAACATGCACAAAGAATACATTCATACAGACCATCAAGATGTTCACGTTCTTCAGGAGACTGCAGACGCTCTTTAGGAGGTGCAGGCTGGTTGTTGATCAAGAACGGATGAATCTTGTTGTACTGATCGTAGAACTGGTTCATGTCAACTACAAGGTCTTTAACTACTGGAAGACCTGGTAGTGGACGGATTGTGATTGTTTCTGGTAAATCATTCAGGTTCCACAGACATGCAAGACCGTTTTTACCATTGATGTTTACACCATCAGAACCACAAATACCTTCACGACATGAGCGACGGAACGTTAAAGATTCGTCTTGTACTTTTAAGGCTAGAAGTGCATCAAGCAACATACGGTGCTTGTCAGTCAATTCCAGTTTAAAAGTTTGCATGTACGGTGCTGCATCCTTATCAGGATCGTAGCGGTAGATATTAAATGTACGAGTACCTCTACTCATCTTACTTCTCCGAATTAGAATGTACGTGGTTTAGGTGGAATCGCATCAACCGACAATGGACGGTAACGCACTGGCTTATACTCAAGACGGTTGTCCGCAGAGAACCATAATGTGTGCTTCATCCACTCATCATCACGACGACCGTATGGGTATGCAGGATGGTCAGGAGACTCTTCAAAGTCTACTACCGTATGCGCACCACGGCATTCTTTACGCGCTGCAGCTGAAATTAGAGTCGCTTTAGCAACTTCATACAAGTTTTCAACTTCAAGTGCTTCAATACGTGCTGTGTTAAATACTTTAGATTTGTCTTTCAAGTGAATGTTGCGCACGCGCGGTTCAATTGCAAGAATCTGTTTCACACCTTCTTCAAGAAGTGCAGATGTACGGAATACACCAGCGTGGTCTTGAACGATATCACGAATCGCATCAGCAACTTCTTGAGCATTTTCACCTGTAGTTGATTCGTCAAGTTTACGAATACGTGAAACAGTTTGCTCAAGTACAGTTGTAGGAAGCGGTTCATATTCATCACCGTGGTGTTTAGTCACATAATCGATGATGTGCTGACCGGCAGCCTTACCAAATACAACCAAGTCAAGCAGTGAGTTTGTACCTAGACGGTTTGCACCGTGTACAGATACACATGAACATTCACCGATCGCATAGAAGCCTTTCACTGGTTTCGTGAAGTTGCGACCTTCTTGGTTAGTAGAATAGGTATCAGTATTCTTGTCGTAGTTCGTTACTAGAGGTTCAGATTCTGGAGACTCAGGAACAACTACCTGACCATGAATATTCGTAGGAATACCACCCATTTGGTAATGGATTGTTGGTACTACAGGAATTGGCTCTTTAGTAATGTCGACGTTCGCGAATTTCTTGCCAATCTCGAATACAGATGGCAGACGTTTCATGATGGTGTCAGCACCCAAATGAGTCATATCAAGAAGGATATAATCGCCTTTAGGACCACAACCACGACCTTCTTTGATTTCCTGGTCCATAGAACGTGATACGAAGTCACGAGGAGCCAAGTCTTTCAGAGTCGGTGCATAACGTTCCATGAACGGTTCGCCGTCTTTGTTACGAAGGATTGCACCTTCACCACGACAACCTTCAGTCAACAGTACGCCTGCGCCCGCAACACCTGTAGGGTGGAATTGCCAGAATTCCATATCTTGTAATGGAATGCCTGCACGAGCTGCCATACCAAGACCGTCACCAGTGTTGATATAAGCATTAGTAGATGCACGGTAAACACGACCAGCACCACCTGTAGCGAACAATGTAGCTTTCGCCTGGAATACGGCAATTTTACCAGTTTCCTGGTCAATTGCTGTTACACCTAGTACATCACCTGCTTCGTTACGGATCAGGTCAAGCGCGATCCATTCAACGAAGAACTGAGTACCCATTTTAACATTGCTTTGATAAAGCGTATGAAGAAGCGCGTGACCTGTACGGTCGGCTGCAGCACATGCACGTGGAACTGCTTTTTCACCGTAGTTTGCAGAGTGACCACCAAACGGACGTTGGTAAATCGTACCGTCTGCGTTACGGTCAAATGGCATACCTAAATGTTCTAATTCGTATACCACTTGCGGTGCTTCGCGAGTCATGAACTCGATCGCGTCCTGGTCACCTAACCAGTCAGAACCTTTAACTGTGTCGTAGAAGTGGTAATGCCAGTTATCTTCTTGCATGTTACCAAGAGATGCACCGATACCACCCTGCGCTGCTACAGTGTGAGAACGTGTTGGGAATACTTTAGTCAGTACCGCAACTTTCAAACCTGCTTGAGCAAGTTGGTAAGAAGCGCGCATACCAGAACCACCACCACCAACGATAACTGCATCGAAAGTTTCGTGTGGAATATTTGTGTAATCTTCTTTAGGGGTTATAGCGCCCATGATTGTTTCCTATCAATTCGCCCAAAAAATCTGGATTGCCCAGATCGCATATGCAAATACAGCAATAATCACTGCTGAAGTCAGTACAAGGCGTAAACCTGATGCTGATGGACCCATTTGACGAGTAGTCACATAGTCAGTGAATACCTGCCACATACCGATCCATGCATGCGCAACAAGAGATAAGACTGCCAACAAAGACATAATCTTCATTGGAACTGTCATCATAAAGCCGTACCATTGCTCGTAGTTGAAGCCACCATTCAGTAGGATCCAACCAAACACCACAACGGTATAAACAGCTAGAACTACAGCACTAATGCGTTGGACAAACCAATCACGAGAACCTGAACCTGTTAAACCAGTAGCACTTTTCATTAGAGTACGATCCATACAAATGCTGCAACAATACCGATTGCAGACAAGATTAATGAAATAGTAGCTGCAGTACGACCGCTTTGCAGTTCTTCTGCAACGCCGATATCTGCAAGTAAGTGCTTAATACCAGTGAACAAATGATAAATTAAGCCGGCTACAAATACCCATACGATAAAGCGAACAAAGAAACCGTTAAAGATTTCCTGCACTTCAGCAAAACCTTCTGCTGAAGACAATGATTTATCCAACAGCCACAAAAGGACCGGTACGAGTAAAAATACGATGACACCTGAAAGACGGTGTAGAATTGATGCAATAGCCACGGGTGATTTTAAGTTTACTTCTAAAACTTGACCCATGGACAAATTGACAGGTCTGTTGCTTTTCACAGCGGGCATCCTGTAGTTAAAAACTCCATCCGGAGTTTGTTGGAATTAATTCGAAGGAAAGCTGGCATTATCAGGCAAATACATGCCTAAACATAAAACGACACTGAATTATAAAACGTGAACTATTAAAATACAAACAACTGTATTTGGCTTTTTAAACAAAAAACCTTTAAATAAGAATCATTAACAACAACTTTAAGTTCTCCCCTACTTGCTTTATCTTCATATTTTCATTCTAGATATTTGTTTTTTAATAATTAACCTGATTAATTTAGCCTGTTATGTAGCCAAGCTTCGACTAAGTAGATTTAGACTAAAGATGAACGGTAAAAATGTAATTCTGCCCCTAAGTCCTTTAATCCCAAGTAAAATCATAAGGATATATTTCACAAATAAATAATGACTATTTATATAGAGGTATCTCAATTTGGAATTTTTGTACCAAAACCTACTTATCTCTTTGTAGATCATAGTTTTTTTGATGTTTTTAGACATTTTGGATTCAAAAAAACACTTATTTATTTTTGTTTAAGTTGCATTAAACAAAGTGAAGCAAATTTGCGAGCTATTTTTTAGCCGACTAAAGACAGCTAAAAAGAAAATTTATTGCTTTTATTTATAATTCAAGTTTGAAGTAAAAACTTAAGGAAATCGATGTAAGTTACGAGATTTATATAATTTTAAGTTGCAGCCTTAAAATATTTTCTCAATTTCTGCTTTATTTTTTGCTAGGAAAAAACGCTTACAAATACGGCAGAGACTATATTTTTTTCTGCACCTTCTGTTCAATTTGACTTATTATAGAGGTTTGGTACTGTGATTTTATTAAACTTTTTATACCAAGATAAATGACTAAACCACTGTGAGAATGTCATTTTTCATCCATAAGTATAATTGACAAAATTTCAGTAGCCACTAATCTTATAGCAAATTTTTGATCCGTCCGTTTTGTGCATTAAAAGATTGATAGGCAACTCGGATATACATTCACCAGGACAGGAGATCTATTGAATGTCTGAAGCAACTGGCAAGAAAGCCGTTTTACAGCTTGATGGCAAAGAAATTGAATTACCAATTTACAGCGGCACATTGGGCCCAGATGTAATCGACGTTAAGGATGTGTTGGCTGCAGGTCACTTTACTTTTGATCCTGGTTTTATGGCAACAGCTGCATGCGAGTCTAAAATCACTTTCATCGATGGTAATAAAGGTGTTCTTTTACACCGTGGCTACCCAATTGACCAGTTAGCAACTAAAGCTGATTACCTAGAAACTTGCTACTTACTTCTTAATGGCGAGCTTCCAACAGCTGAGCAAAAAGAAGAATTCGACGCTAAAGTTCGTAACCACACTATGGTTCACGATCAAGTAAGCCGCTTCTATAACGGTTTCCGCCGTGATGCTCACCCTATGGCAATCATGGTTGGTGTTGTTGGTGCGTTGTCTGCGTTCTATCATAACAATCTGGACATCGAAGATGTTAACCATCGTGAAATCACTGCGATTCGTTTAATCGCTAAGATTCCTACTTTGGCGGCTTGGAGCTACAAATATACTGTTGGTCAACCATTCGTTTACCCACGTAACGATTTGACTTACGCTGAAAACTTCCTGTACATGATGTTTGCTACTCCAGCAGACCGTGACTACAAAGTAGATCCAATTCTTGCGAAAGCAATGGACCGTATCTTCACACTTCACGCTGACCACGAACAAAATGCTTCTACGTCTACAGTACGTTTAGCTGGTTCTACTGGCGCTAACCCATATGCATGTATCGCTGCTGGTATCTCTGCACTTTGGGGTCCTGCTCACGGTGGTGCGAACGAAGCTGTTCTTAAGATGCTTGATGAAATCGGCACTGTAGAAAACGTTGCTGGCTTCATGGAAAAAGTGAAAACTAAAGAAGTTAAACTCATGGGCTTCGGTCACCGTGTGTACAAAAACTTCGATCCACGTGCGAAAGTAATGAAAGAAACTTGTGACGAAGTTCTTGGTGCTCTTGGCATCAACGATCCACAGCTTGCTCTTGCTATGGAACTTGAACGTATCGCACTTTCTGACGAATACTTCATCAAACGTAACCTTTACCCTAACGTAGACTTCTACTCAGGTATCATCCTTAAAGCGATTGGTATCCCAACAGAAATGTTTACTGTGATCTTCGCGCTTGCTCGTACAGTTGGTTGGATCAGCCACTGGTTAGAAATGCACAGCGGTCCTTACAAGATCGGTCGTCCTCGTCAGCTTTACACTGGCGAAGTTCAACGCGACATCAACCGTTAATTCGGTTAGCGTTGAAAGACGTAAGAAACCACCCTTCTGGGTGGTTTTTTTATGACTGACAAAAACCAACACAACCAAGATGTGAAAAACTTAAAATAGTAAACCTGAAGAATTTTCAATTTCTGCAAATTTCTAGAAATTACTCTTATATCGTTAAGGATTGAGTTTTAATGCTGTTTTACCTGCTTCCCTTCATCCTGAGAATGATTCGTTTTGATCAGTTTAAAAGCCGGAGTCTGACTTCAGGAGAAATCAAGCTTTGCCAGCAAGTCTTTGCTGACCTGATTGACTATTCAGCAGTCCGTGTCATGAATCACCCTTTCCTGCCTTGGCAATCCAAGCATGTGATTATGGCACCAAGTGGTTATATTCATGTGCGTAACCTGAATTATCGGGACGATTATTCTAAAGAAAGCCGTTCTTATCAGGCGCTTTTCATTCATGAAATGGCGCATATTTATCAATATCAGCAGAATATTAATGTGTTGTTTAAGGGTGCTTTTTTGCAAGCCGCTTATTTTTTAAGTATGGGAAAATATAATCCTTACAAATATCAATTTAATCCCAACAAATCCTTTTTAGACTATAACATTGAACAACAGGGAGATATTGCACGCGATATTTTTCTAAAAAAAATCCCTAATATTATTTTAAAAAATCAGTTAAGCAGATGATATTGAATATTTTTCACTCAAGTATTCTGTTGATTTCTATTTTTGGAAAATAAACTCATTTAAATCCAATTGAGTATTTTTTTGCATTTACCAGAATAAAAAAGCACCATAATAAATCATTTCTGATCATAACTTTGTATATCTGTTTCAATTCTCCTGAAACAGCTCTAGCATCTGCCTCAAATTTCGATAAAATAAGCCAAGTATGATATTTGTAGCTCGCAAATCAAGATTTAATGATCATGCGGTCATGACTTTTTTAATTTTGGCCATTTGGCATTTTGTTCGTATCAAACTGCACTCAGCTGGATAATTAGAATTTTAAAAATCAGTGATTTAGTGTATTCACCTATAGGAATAGGACTTAATTGGAATGAAAAGTTTTAAAATTGCGATTGCTCAATTCTCTCCACATGTGGGCAATTTAGATGCAAATACGCAGACAATGATAGATTTGGCAAATCAGGCCAAAAAAGATAATGCTGATCTTATTATTTTCCCTGAACTTTCAACTTTAGGTTATCCGGCTGAAGATTTATTAATTCGTCCAAGTCTGGCTAAACGTACAAAACTGGCGTTTGAGAAACTGACTGAAGTAAAAGATATCGTCATGGTCTTCGGGTTTGTCAATCAGGCTGAAGATGGTGAACGCTATAACTCAGCAGCCGTCATGAAAGATGGTGAAGTTTTAGGGGTTTATAATAAGCAAACTCTGCCAAACTATGGTGTATTTGATGAGAAACGCTATTTTGGTGAAGGACATCAGCATCTGGTCTTCGAATATCTGGGACACAAGTTTGGTGTTCTGATCTGTGAAGATGTCTGGTCATTATCTACCGTTCAACAGCTGGCTCAATTAAATATTGATACTGCGCTGGTTCTAAATGCTTCTCCATACGAAGTAGGCAAACCGCAACACCGTATCGATACCATGGCTGCACTGGTCAAACAGTTGAATATCAATTTGGTGTACTGTAACCAGGTAGGTGGCCAAGATGACCTCATTTTTGACGGCACCAGCTTTGTACTTAATAAATCAGGCGAAGTGGCTCTACAAGCGCCTAGCTTTGAAAAAGGCTTGTATATCGCTGAATATGATGCAGAAAAATTAGAGTTCAGCAAAGGCACGATTACTCCAGCCCTAGAAACCATGGCTGAGATTTATCAAAGTCTGGTGACGGCAACTCGTGACTATGTACAGCGTTCAGGTTTCCCAGGCGTGATTCTGGGTCTGTCTGGTGGTATTGACTCTGCCCTGACTCTTGCCATCGCAGCAGATGCGATTGGCCCTGACAAAGTCCAAGCAGTGATGATGCCTTATACCTATACTGCTCAGATCAGTGTAGAAGATGCCACTGAACAGGCGAAAACGATGGGTGTAACTTTCGGTATTGCTGAGATTAACCCGATTGTAAGTGGCTTCTTGCAAACCCTGTATCCATTCTTTGGCAATGCCCCTGTAGATGCTACTGAGGAAAACCTGCAAGCGCGCGCACGCGGTACTTTATTAATGGCGCTTTCTAACAAGTTCGGCAATCTGGTTCTGGCAACCGGTAATAAATCCGAACTTGCCGTTGGTTACTGCACACTATATGGCGATATGGTCGGCGGCTTCGCGGTATTAAAAGATGTTTATAAAACCATTGTGTTTGAACTGGCAAAATACCGTAACAGCATCGCAGAAACTCCAGTAATTCCTGAGCGTGTCATTACTCGTCCACCATCAGCAGAACTTCGTCCAGATCAGGTCGATCAGGATTCATTACCGGCTTATGAAGTGCTTGATGCGATTCTTTATGCTTATATTGAAGAAGATCTGAGCCAAGATGACATCATTGCCAAAGGCTTTGAAGCTGAAGTCGTGAAAAAAGTGATTCGTCTAGTTGATATTAACGAATACAAACGTCGTCAAGGGGCAATTGGTCCACGTATCAGCTCGCGGTCTTATGGTCGTGAACGTCGCTATCCAGTCGTTAATGGTTGGAAAGCAGGTATCTAAGTTTTAACAAAACTAGATTAGCCATAATGCCCAAGTAAATGCTTGGGCATTTTTTTATCTTTAAGCAATAAATAGGGTTAAGAAATTAAAAGAAGATTCAAAAATTTAAACAGAAAGAAATTTAGAAGAACTTTCTCTTAATTTTTTATTAATATTTTTATGGTACAAAAAAAGAGACCAAGCTGAGAGCTTGGTCTTTAAAAATGGTGGCTATGACGGGACTTGAACCTGTGACCCCCGCATTATGAGTGCGGTGCTCTAACCAACTGAGCTACATAGCCGTAAACTGTGTGCGCATTATCGTAATTTCAGGTTGTATCGTCAAGCATTTTAAACCACAAATGTTCAGTCTTTATGCAAATTAATCATAAACTCTTAAACTTTGTACAAATCATGCTTTAATTCGAAACCTATTAGCAAATACTATGAAAATTAGTATCTTTTTTTAAAGCCAAATCTGAATCGAAGTCGTATCAAATAATATTTAATTTTAAGAATAACTTGCTGAAGAAACAAAATAAAAAGTGAATCTACTACCTTTTCCTATCGCTATAATGCTTTTCCAAATATGGCCAATAGTATCTCTGGATTAAAGCAAAACTGAAGATGACGAAATTCAAAATATACCTAAGCCTGCTCCTATTGAGTTTTACAAGTTTAGCCACTGCAACTGTTATTTATCCAAGCAGCAGATTTTTAGGATGTGAAGATGTAAAGGATCTGGCTCAAGAAGTCATGCTCTTTAGACTCAAAGGTGCACCTCAGAAATGGATGATTCAGCAAATAAAGCAGCACTACGGTACAGAGAATGATCTCCATGCTCTGATTGGTATAAAACTTACTGAAAAAGCGTTTAAATATGAAATACTACAAGATCAGTTTGAACGCTCAACCTTAATTAAAAATTTTGCAATTGATCACTATAATGAATGTGAGAAATCCATTTCAGATCATGATCAATCTAAACAAGAAAATAACGGTATTACCCCACCCTCGGAAAGGGAAATTTTAGAACACTAAAATTATGCTGATAGAAGCTTACTATTAGAAATAGCAGGCTATCTTTATGCAGTTTGATAGATTTTTTATTATTAAAATCTCAATTTTAAACCTGTCCCTACAGTTTTATATAACAGGGATTTTTTGAATCTAAAATTACAGGTAATAATACATTATTAAAATTAGATGGCTTTCTTAACCTAGTTCATTAATATTCTAAAATCATATTATTTTAATCTTAAAATATAATTATAAATCAAAAACTTATAAAATATACCAACCATTAAAAATTATTGCTTTGTTAAACATAATACTGAGGTATTTACTTGGTTTTATTTTTATAAAATACGCGCTATGATCAAAGTATAAACAACAATTCGTACACGATTTTAACGCGTCATATTTTTATAAAACTTATTTCCGATAAGGAGAATTCTAATGTCATTTGAACATATTTTAGTACCCATTGACGGTTCAGAAACTTCCTATGCTGCAGTCGATAAAGCCGTCGAAATTGCCAAAGCATTTAACAGTAAAGTGACAGTGGTTCAGGTGCTGGCGCTTGATCCCTATATCGCTGCTGAATACATTACTGCAGCTCAAACTAATGACCTGGTTGAACGTGCCCGTACTGCAATTCTGAAGACACTTGACGAAGCAAAAGCGAAATTTGCTGCGGCAGGTATTGATGCAGAAACTCAATTACTCGAAGGTCAGGTGATTTATAGTGAAATTGTCAAGGCGGCAGAATCTTTGAATACTGATCTGATTGTGATTGGTTCACATGGCCGCACTGGCTTCAAGAAACTGTTCTTGGGAAGTGTTGCACAAAGCATCTTGGGACAGGCCAATGTTCCTGTAATGGTCATCCGTAAGTAATAAAAAAATCCCCACTTCAATTAAGTGGGGATTTCTCTTTCAAACAAATCCATCCCATTGAAACTGCTTTAAGCTGACCCAATTTCCAGCACATAGAATCCCTTCTGCGCCTAATTTTTGCTGTTGAATATTATGTCCATATTCATCCAGTTTATTGAGACTGATCTTACCTTGAGCATTCAGGACACGATGCCAAGGCAAATCGGTTTTTGTATCAAGCTGACTTAAAACCCTACCTACCAGACGTGCATGTTTAGGCAAGCCAGCCAGCTTAGCGATCTGTCCATAGGTCGCTACCTTCGCATAAGGAATTTGGCTAACCACACTCAGAATCATTTGTGCCATTTCCTGGCTTGCACTTGATGTCATAGGCTTTCAATCTTGATAGAAACTTCTAATAATTAGGGCGTGTCCTCATTTGGCTTTACACCAA
>NZ_JWHB01000071.1:0-755 GCF_000804305.1 Acinetobacter sp. YZS-X1-1
ATTTCAAATCTTTGTGCAACAAAGCCCTCATTATTAAGCAATATCATTATGTTCCATCATTATTACTATAATTCATAAAAATGAGTTCTTTTCTAAATGATATCTTTAGGCTAGGTAAAAATAAAAAACCACACTTAAAAAGTGTGGTCAATTTGGAGAACGTCTCAGGTCTAAAAAGAAACAATAGTTAATTTCCTCTTCACAGAAATTAGTAGAGCAATGCTTTCCTGATCTTTTTATCTGTCTTATACTGCGATAAAGCATATACAGCCCAGATTGCGGCCGGAAGCCATCCTAGAATAGTAATCTGAAGAAATAAACACATCATTCCTGCAAATGGACGACCTATCGTAAAAAACAGCAGCCAGGGAAAAATTAAAGCAACCAAAAGTCTCATATTACGGTCCTACTGATACGTTATTTCAGGTGAATTAATTTTCATTGAAGGGGTCAATTAAACAACTTTCGATCACGTTCTTCTGTTAAATACTTATCCATTTGTGTAATTAATTTGGTTCTAGCCTTTTCATCATCTCCGGTAATTTTCCACATGTAGGATCCGATTAAAAATCTTGCATCTAGTATCACTGAGAAAATCCACGATTTGATGCACTTGTATCATCATCTTGATTATCCATATCTATACCGCCTTTGATTATTCTTCGCGAAAGGTAAATAGCTTGTCTATGTTAGTGAGTCGCGAATACTGAATAGCTACCGATTCTGTAGACACCTTTTAGTTAGATAAAAAAGCA
>NZ_JWHB01000072.1:0-852 GCF_000804305.1 Acinetobacter sp. YZS-X1-1
ACAAGGTTGATGCCTTGTTTTTTTTTGCCTGGAATTTAAGGCTGAGCCATCTTTTAATCTCATTTTCATTATTCGCTTACTTTCGATGAGTAGATTTTAAATACTCAAACTAAGTATCAGTGAGGGTGAGAAGAGGGAAGTCCTTTAAAATATTCAATCAATTGGCTGATCTAAACACTATTAAAATTAATATTCAGCACTCTTTCAAATAACTTGATTTTTTAAATCGGAGAAATGAAATTAAGCGGTTTTATTAAAAATAAGCCAGTATTTAATCATCAAAGAATTAACTGATTAATTTTTGATATAAAAACACCGAGTTGATCATAGAATCGCTTGTCAAGCAGATGCGATCGCTATAATATACACAGCCACGGGGATATGGCGGAATTGGTAGACGCACTGTGTTCAGGTCGCAGCGCCTTCTGGGCGTGAGAGTTCGAGTCTCTCTATCCCCACCATATATGAAGAAACAAGGTTAATGCCTTGTTTTTTTTTGCCTGAAATTTAGTGCGACATTTTTATTGGCTCGGCTTTTTATTCTTTGTATTGGATTAATTTATTGTTTAAACAACATGCTTGATCAAGATAAGTGAGGTTCTAGAGGTCTGTGATCTGCTGGGATTGAACTAAAGAGGCTTAGAGATCAAGTTCAAAGCAGTAGCAAAGAAACCTCATAAGGCCGAGTTTTCTTGTTAAATCTTATAAAAAATAAAAAAATTGCATTAACTGTTTAATTTATAGCGGAATAGGCAGTGATTGCTTGTAAAATCACTTGTCAATGACCTGCTATCTCTATAATATACACAGCCATCGGGGATGTGGCGAAATTGGTAGACGCACTGGATTTAG
>NZ_JWHB01000009.1:0-106000 GCF_000804305.1 Acinetobacter sp. YZS-X1-1
AACGTTTATCACTGATTAAATTTTGACTAACACAAGAGGTCTATTATCTTAATTATATTTATAGTTAAGTGATTAATCATATGTTTTTTGATTTAGCTGAAATCAAATTATTTATATAAGCATAAGATTCTTAGTGTAATGACAAACAAATACCAACAAACAGCATGATAAAAAATTGCATAATTAAATTTAAGTGAATTTTCACATCTTGATAGCAAAATCATCAATCCTTGCTACACTGTCTCAATTATGGAGGAATTTGGTGATGAACATTCTTGAAAATCCTAAACTTATCCATATATTACACTTATATTCTTTTATTTGTTTTCAGCCTGAAAATACTTAAACTCCTAGTTCAATTTTTGTCTAAATTTATATTTTTGAGATTCAGTTTATATGCAGATTTACTTGGCACGAAATAATCAACAAGCTGGCCCATATACGCTCGAGCAATTAAATCAGATGCTTACCAACCAACAAGTACTTCTGACTGATTTGGCTTGGCATCAAGGTATGACCGAATGGAAAGCTTTAGGTGAACTCACCCAAGGGAAACTGATCTATCAGCCTGAAGGCTATGTAGCACCAGAAATGCCAGCGACACCTGCCTATCAGGCTCCACAGAACGCAAATGAGTCAAGTACAGACTATCTTCGTGCCCGTAGCTCTCAAAATGTTGCAGCAAAAAAAGAACTGGCGAGTATTCCAAGCCGTATTTTAGCCAAGATTGTGGATCTGCTTTTATGGCTGCCTGCGACGTTTATTTTGACCGCATTTTTTACTCCTGAACAGGAAACCCAATTCGCACAACTGAACCAGGAATTTATGAATGTGATGTTAAGTAGTGATGCTGACCCTGCTTTGGCACAGCAGCTACAGACTCAGATGTTTGACATGTTTTCACAGCAGGCATGGATTGCGACTGTAATTTACCTGGTGATCATGCTCGCTATTCAAGCTTTTCTGATTGCCAAATCGGGTCAAAGTATCGGTAAAAAACTGACTAAAATTAAGATCGTAGATGCTGAGACTGGTGAAAAAACCAGCTTGATGCGTGCCTTCACTATTCGCAGTGTGTTCTTTATTCTCCTGAATATTATCTTCATGCCACTCAGCACAATCATTGACTGGGCGTTCGGTTTAGGGCAAAAACGTCAAACCGTGCACGATAAACTGGCAAAAACCCAAGTCGTTAAACAATAATTAGTCCTGCCATAAAATGGGATGTTTTGGCATCCCATTTTCCTACATAACTTTGAAATTACAATAAAATTCCTATAAATATTCTTGAAATCCGACCGACAAAATCGGTTTTTATTACAGTCATTTAAAGCACCTTTATATATAGCTTAGTTTGGCAATATCAGGCATAATGCCCTACAACGTAGCGGTGTATTATGATTAGAAGGGTGTTTTGTAAAAAAACGGCCTCTTTTATCATGCGACACTTTAATCGCTATCCCATATTAAATTAGGGAATGGGACTCTTCACCGAGGTTGTAAAATGAGACAAACGATTTTAGCTGTATTGTCTTTATCAACGATGGCTGCACTTTTAACAGGGTGTGGTGGTGATCTAGTACTTCTGAACTCTAAGGGTCCAGTTGCTGAAGGCCAAAGTAGCCTGATGATGACTGCGATTTACTTAATGCTGTTGGTGGTAATTCCATCAATTATCATGGCATTATGGTTCGGTTGGAAATATCGCGCATCGAATAAAGACGCAGACTATAAACCTACATGGGCACACTCTACTGCGATTGAAATTGTAGTTTGGGGTATCCCTGTCATTATTATTGGTATTTTAGCTTGGTTAACTTGGTGGGGTTCCCACAAGTACGACCCATACCGCCCACTTGAGGCAGATAAAGCACCATTAACAGTTCAGGTTATTGCTGAACAGTTCAAATGGATCTTCATCTACCCAGAACAAAATATTGCGACTGTAAACGAAATTCGCTTCCCAGAGAAAACTCCGGTAAGTCTTCGTTTGACTTCTAACTTCACGATGAACTCATTCTTCATCCCTGCGTTAAGTGGTCAGATCTATGCAATGGCGGGTATGCAAACTCACCTGAACTTAATGGCAGACGAAACTAGCCCAGCTGAAGGCTACCGCGGTTTCTCTTCTAACTATTCAGGCTATGGCTTCTCACAAATGCGCTTCCGTGCACATGCTGTGACTGATGCTCAGTTTGCTGAATGGGTAGCTGCAGTTAAAGCTGGTAACGGTACTTCAGTAAATCCAGAAGCAGTTCAAAAAACTGTTTTAGACCAAGCTGAATTTGCAAGCTTGCGTGACGGTAACCGTGGTAAACACCAAATCGAAGCGATTATTGCAAAAGCTACGACTCCTGAAGAGAAGGCTGCTGCTGAAGCAATGAAGCCTTACCCAACTAAGCCACATCCAGTGACTTACTACTCTTCTGTTGAGCAAGGTTTGTTTGAATCTGTGATCAATAACTACATGAGTAACTATCACGGTGCTGATCACTCAGCGTCTTCTGTTGCTCACCAGGAAGCAGCTGCTTCTGAAGCACATGTAGATGTTGAACATGCGACTGCTTCTCAAGGAGAATAATTCATGAGCTTCTTAGGTAAGTTAGGTCCAGATGCAATTCCGTACGATCCAATCGTACTGGTAACTGTTGCAATGATGATCTTAGGTGGTATCGCAGTTGTTGCGGGTATTACCTACTTCAAAAAATGGGGCTACCTGTGGAACGAATGGTTCACATCTGTAGACCATAAAAAAATTGGTATCATGTATATCTTTGTATCAGTGGTCATGCTGGTACGTGGTTTCGCCGATGCGATCATGATGCGTCTTCAGCAGTTCCTTGCAAAAGGTGGCGGCGAAGGCTACTTGCACCCAGAACACTATGACCAGATCTTCACCGCACACGGTGTGATCATGATCTTCTTCGTGGCAATGGGTCTTGTTGTTGGTTTAATGAACATCTCTGTACCGCTTCAAATCGGTGCACGTGACGTTGCATTCCCATTATTGAACTCTTTAAGCTTCTGGCTGTTCGCTGGTGCTGCGGGTCTGATGATGGCTTCACTTGCGATTGGTGAATTCGCTGCGACTGGTTGGATGGCTTATCCTCCACTATCAGGCATTGAATACTCTCCTGGCGTCGGTGTGGATTACTACATCTGGGCACTGCAGATTTCAGGTCTGGGTACGCTATTAACGGGTGTTAACTTCTTCGTTACCATCATCAAAATGCGTGCGCCTGGCATGAAACTGATGGAAATGCCAATCTTTACCTGGACATCTTTATGTACAGCAGTATTGATTATCGCAGCATTCCCAGTGTTGACTGCTACTATTGCAATGCTGTCTCTTGACCGTTACTTCGGCTTCCACTTCTTCACAAACGAGCTAGGCGGTAGCCCAATGCTTTATGTGAACTTGATTTGGACTTGGGGTCACCCAGAAGTATACATTCTGGTATTGCCAGCATTTGGTATTTACTCTGAAGTTGTATCGACTTTCGCTCGTAAAGCATTGTTCGGTTACAAATCAATGGTATATGCAACAGTTGCAATTACAGTATTGTCATTCGTTGTATGGGTTCACCACTTCTTTACCATGGGTGCAGGTGCCAACGTTAACGCGTTCTTCGGTATCATGACCATGATTATTGCGATTCCTACTGGTGTGAAAATCTTCTCTTGGTTGTTCACCATGTATAAGGGTCGTATCGTTTACACTACCCCAATGCTATGGACACTTGGCTTCCTTGTGACTTTCGGTATCGGTGGTTTAACAGGTGTATTGATGGCAGTTCCACCAGCGGACTTCCTGGTACACAACTCTTTATTCCTGATCGCTCACTTCCATAACGTAATTATTGGTGGTGTAGTATTCGCGATGTTCGCGGGTATCATCTTCTACTGGCCGAAAATGTTCGGTTGGAGACTGAATGAGACTTGGGGTAAAGCAGCATTCTGGTTCTGGTTCTTTGGTTTCTACTTTGCATTCATGCCACTTTATATCCTTGGTTTCATGGGTATGACTCGTCGTCTGAATACATTTGATAACCCAGACTGGGATCCGTATGTAAACATCGCAATGTTCGGTGCTGTTCTAGTTGCACTTGGTATTGTATGTTTCATCATGCAAATCATTGTTGGTTTCCTACAACGCGATCAACGTCTAGATTTGACTGGCGATCCATGGGATGGTCGTACGCTTGAATGGGCTACATCTTCTCCTGCTCCGTTCTATAACTTTGCTCATCTTCCAAAGATCAATGGTATTGATACTTTCTGGATCGAGAAAGAAAACGGTGTTGCTTATGCAAAACCTACGAAGTACGAAGATATCCATATGCCGACTAACCGTGCTGCTGGTTTCATTATCGCAATGTTCATCACTGTTATGGGCTTCGCGTTAATCTGGCACATCTGGTGGTTAGTAGCGGTTACTTTCGTAGCAGCTATCATCAGCTTCATCGTGTCTTCTTTCACCAAGAAAGTGGATTACTATGTTCCTGCTGCTGAAGTTGAGCGTATTGAAGGTGAACGTTATGCGATCCTTGAAAAACACTTGAAGAAGGACTAAGACCATGGCTGAAGTACTTCATCACGATAACCACGGACACGATGAGCATCATCATCACGATGATACCGACATCACTGTCTTTGGTTTCTGGACTTACTTGATGAGTGACCTTATCCTTTTCGGTACACTCTTCATTGCATTCGCTGTTTTAAGTAGCCACGTTCCATTAGGCACTCCAAGCGCGCGTGATCTGTTTGGTGATTCATTAGGTTTCGTTTTAACTGAAACGTTTGCCCTTTTGATCTCTTCCGTAACTTTTGGTTTTGCCGTTCTAGCTGCCTACAAGAAAAACGTTGGTCAGGTTCTTACCTGGTTAGCGATCACTTGGTTATTTGGTGCTGCCTTCATCGGTATGGAACTTTATGAGTTCAATCATTTAGTTCATGCTGGTCATGGCCCTAGCACTTCTGCGTTCCTGTCTTCGTTCTTTACGTTGGTAGGTACGCACGGTATCCACGTAACTTCAGGTTTGGTATGGATGATCGTGTTAATGATTCAAATCAAGAAATATGGTTTGACTCTACCTAACACTCGTCGTCTTGCGTGCCTAAGCTTGTTCTGGCACTTCCTTGACATCGTATGGATCTGTGTATTCAGCGTAGTTTACTTGATGGGAGTTCTATAATGAGTCATGATCATAACGCTGCTGGCGAATCACACGGTAACATGAAGCAATATACTGTTGGCTTCATCCTGTCTGTTGTCCTTACTGTAATTCCATTCGGTATGGTCATGGCAGGTGGTTTTAGCCGCGGTATCTTGATTACTGCTATTGCAATTACTGCAGTCGCTCAGATTCTTGTGCAATTAATTTACTTCTTGCACATGAACTCTTCTTCAGAGCAACGCTGGAACGTAATTGCATTTGTGTATACCATCTTAACCATCGCTATTCTTTTAGTGGGTTCTGTATGGATCATGAACTACCTGCACTACAACATGATGATCTAAACTGGTTGTCATGCTGAAAAAGTATTTATTCCTGACTAAGCCAGGAATTCTCTTCGGTAACTTTGTTACCACTTTGGGTGGCTACTTCGTAGCCACCCAAGGTTCTGTAGATTTCCTTCTTCTGCTTCTTACTCTTATTGGTACTACTCTCGTAGTGGCATCAGGATGCGTGGTCAATAATGTTATTGATCAGGACATCGACCAAAAAATGCAGCGCACGCAAAATCGCGCACTTGTCAAAAAAACCATTTCTGTCCCTGTTGCTCTTGCCTTTGCTTTTGTACTGGGTGTGATCGGTTTTGGCATTTTATGGTTCTGGGTAAATGCATACGCTTTCCTATTCGCAGTTATTGGTTTTGTCGTATACGTTGGTTTTTACAGCTTATGGACAAAACGAACAACTATTCACCAAACACTGGTAGGCAGTATTTCTGGCGCAGCACCGCCTGTGATCGGTTATACCGCAGTTGCAAGCCAGTTTGACCTGGGTGCCCTTTTAATTTTTTTAGGGTATGCACTCTGGCAAATGCCTCATTCATGGGGAATTGCAGTTTACCGTTTTGAAGATTACAAAAATGCAGGCATTCCAATTCTGCCTGTCGCTCGTTCAATTCGACGTACCAAGATCGAATCTTTGATCTACGTGATATTGTTCGGAATCACCATGAATGCTCTATTTGTTTATGGTTATGCAAACTGGATTTATCTGGTGGTATTGAATCTGATGACGCTTTACTGGATCTATCTCAGTATTCAGGGCTTTAAAGCTGAAGATGATCAGGCATGGGCAAAACAGTATTTCATGTTCTCGGTCAAACTGATTACCGTGATCAGTATTATTTTCAGTTTTACTTCTACTGCCCCGCAGAATCCAATCATATTCTTTTAAGAAGATAGAGTTTTACTCTATCTTTTTTTATTTCTTCACTAAATACATAATCCCCTCCGAGCTTACTTAAAGTAACTTTGTTTCCTTTAGATACTTAACTCTTGTAAATTTTTTATTTGTTTCCATACCTGCTCAAACATTCATCATCTGGCAAGATTTGCTTGTATTTCAGCCCCAAAACCACTAAACTTCACGCTTCGCATATTATGCGACACAACCAAGGTTGTGACTCCTTGCTTCAATTTCACTTAAATTGGGGCTGTTTAAACCGTAAGGAGCTGACAATGCGTCACTACGAAATCGTACTATTGGTACATCCAGACCAAAGCGATCAAGTTGTGGGTATGGTAGAACGTTACCTAACTCACATCAAAGAAGCTGAAGGTCAAATCCACCGTCTTGAAGACTGGGGCCGTCGTCAATTGGCTTACCCAATCAACAAGATCCACAAAGCTCACTACATTCTTATGAATGTTGAGTGTGGTCAAACTACTCTTGATGAGCTAGAAGAATTGTTCCGTTATAACGATGCAATCATTCGTAGCCTTATCATCCGTCGTGAAAACGCTATCACTGAAGAGTCACTATTGGCTAAGAGTGCTGAAGAAAAACGTGCGCGTAAAGCTCAACGTGAAGAAGCACAACAAGCTCAAGACTCTGCTGAAGCATAAGGAGAACCTAACATGGCACGTTTTTACCGTCGTCGCAAGTTCTGCCGCTTTACAGCTGAGAACGTTACGTACATCGACTACAAAGATATCGACACTTTAAAACAGTACATCACTGAAAACGGCAAGATTGTTCCTAGTCGTATTACAGGTACTAAAGCTCGTTACCAACGTCAGCTAGCACTTGCTATCAAACAAGCTCGCTACTTGTCTTTGATCCCTTACACTGACAATCATAAGTGAGGTTGAGCTGTGGATATTATTTTATTACAACGCATTAAAAACCTTGGTAAACTTGGTGATAAAGTTTCAGTTAAAGCTGGTTACGGCCGTAACTACTTGATCCCTCAAGGTAAAGCAGTTGCAGCTACTGAAGCTAACACTGCTGCTTTTGAAGCTCGTCGTGCTGAACTTGAGAAACAAGAAGCTGAAGTATTAGCTGCTGCTCAAGCACGTGCTGACCAATTGAACGAAGTTAACATCGTAATCACTGCGAAAGCTGGTGATGAAGGTAAACTGTTCGGTTCAATCGGTACTCGTGACATCGCTGACGCGTTGACAAATGCTGGTCTTACAGTTGACCGTGCTGAAGTTCGTCTTCCAAATGGCGCGCTTCGCAACACTGGTGAATTCAACATCGCAATCCAATTGCACCATGATGTTGCTGCAGAAGTTCTGGTTACTATCGTAGCTGAGTAATTTCTCACCGAAAAAAGGGCATGCTTCGGCATGCTCTTTTTTTATCTCTAAAAAATATAATCTGCTCAACAGTAAAAAATTCAATTTATTCTTCGCGTTCACAAAAAATTGCACTTCGCATTTTGGATCAGACCGCGTATCATTTCATCTCGTAGTGAATAAACCTTATTCATCTCCGACAATATTTAACCATTGTATTTAAAATCAGGGATTTATATGTCACAGGCGAATGCCAGCAAAAAGGCACCTACCGCTAAACCAGAAATTGTTGCTGATACCCAACTTAAGGAGTTCCGTACTCCCCCGCACAATTTAGCGATTGAACAGGCTGTACTTGCTGCCCTTATGACTGTGGCTGAATCTTTTGAACAAGTCGGTGATGTGCTGACTGAAAATGATTTTTATGCGACCCGGCATAAATATATCTTCCGTGGCATTGAACAGCTTTCTAAGGAAAATTCGCCTTATGATGCAGTACTGGTTCATGACTGGCTAATCAAGCAGAACTTACTGGATGCTGTCGGTGGTGAAGAATATTTAATGCAGCTAATGGCTGACTCGCCTTCAAGTTTCTATAACCTGGAAACCTATGCGGGTAAAATTAAAGAATTCTCTACTTTACGTAGCATGATCAAGGTCAGCTCTGAAATTTTACAGAATGCCTATGACACTAAAGGTCGCCCGGTCAGTGAAATTCTGGATTTGGCTGAAACTAATATTTTTTCGATTGCCGAACAACATAATAACAATGCCAAGGCTCAAGGCCCGAAAGCAATTAATACCGTGGTAGCTGACGTATTCGACAAGTTAAATGAACTGTCTCAATTAGAAGGTTCAATTACCGGTCTGACCACCGGTTTCGTGGAACTGGACAATAAAACTTCCGGTATGCAGGCCGGTGATTTGATTATTGTCGCAGCCCGTCCTTCTATGGGTAAAACCACCTTTGCCATGAATTTGGTCGAAAGTGTGCTGTTTAACAACAACCTCCCTGCGCTGGTCTATTCGATGGAAATGCCAGCGGATTCGATTGCGATGCGTTTGATTTCATCTTTCGGCCGGGTGCATCAAGGGCATTTACGTGCCGGTAAAATGGACAGTGATGAATGGTCTAAGGTAACCAGTACCATTGTACATTTACAGGAAAAGCATCTTTATATCGATGACTCCTCTGCACTACCACCGACTGAGGTTCGTGCGCGTGCGCGTCGTATTGCTAAAATGCATGGTGGTAAACTCGGTTGTATCATGGTCGATTATCTTCAGTTGATGAAAGTGCCGGGTATGGGTGATAACCGTGTAGGCGAGATCTCGGAGATTTCTCGCAGCTTAAAAGCCTTGGCTAAAGAAATGCAATGTCCTGTGATCGCCTTATCACAGTTGAACCGTTCTCTGGAGAACCGTCCAAATAAACGCCCGGTAATGTCTGACCTTCGTGAATCTGGTGCGATCGAGCAGGATGCCGATTTGATCATGTTTATTTACCGTGACGAGGTTTATAACAAGGAATCCAAAGAAGCTGGTACTGCCGAGATTATTATTGGAAAACAGCGTAATGGTCCAATTGGTACAGTTCGTCTGGCATTTGAGGGTCAATATACCCGTTTCAGTAACCTCTCTCCTGAGTTCTATGCCCAGTATGATGATGAAGAGTAAGCACTCAAGGTTAATCTGATTCCAAAAAAGAGGCCGAAATGGTCTCTTTTTTATTTAGAATGCTTGCTTTGCATGAAATTATATAAATGAGCATGTCCATTTATGGTAGATAGGTCTACAATATTCGCAATTCTGAAATGACCGCTTTTGTTTTCACAATCCTGTTATTTCTCTCCCTCTTTTGTGTGTTCCACACGATATTATTTTTGTCATCCCGCAGGAGTATCTAGGGTGCGCCAAGCTACAGTTTATATTGACAGTGAAGCACTGCAATATAATTTAAACCGTGTCAAACAACTTGCCCCAACCGCTAAAATCGTCAGCATGGTCAAAGCCAATGCTTACGGACATGGAGTTAAAGACTGCTTAGCAGCCTTAAAAGATAGTGATGCCTTTGGTGTCGCTTGTCTGGAAGAAGCGCTGGAAATTCGTGAACTCGGCTATCAGCAACCCATTACCCTGATCGAAGGCATTTTCTCTGCAGATGAAATGCAGGTTGTGATCGATCAGAATATTGAAGTCATTGTGCATCATCAGCCACAACTGGATTGGTTACTGGCAAATAAAGAAGCCTATATTGCGAAAGGCTTAAAAGTTTGGGTAAAACTCAACAGCGGTATGAACCGTCTTGGTTTTAAAATTGATGTGATTAAAGATGTGATCAATCAACTAAAAGCAGAAGGTTTTACCTGCGTGCTGGCGATGCACTTTGCCAATGCGGATGCGGAACATCCACTCAATGAACAGCAAATCCAGCAGTTCCTTGAAGTGAAAAATGACTGCGCACCTTTAATAGGTTCTTGCTGTAACTCAGCTGCAATCTATAAATATCCAGAATTGCATTTTGACTTTGTCCGTCCAGGCATCATGCTCTACGGCGCGACTCCATTTGCAGACAAAACTGTACATGATTTAGATCTAAAACCAGTCATGACTTTTACTGCCGAAGTGATTGCACTGAACAATATCAAAGCGGGTGAACATGTCGGCTATGGTTCTACTTTCACTGCTGATCAAGATATGGCTTTAGCCATTGTTTCTATCGGTTATGGTGACGGTTATCCACGTGCTTTCCTGAAACAGAACTATGTAGCGATTAATGGTCAGCAAACCCGTGTGATTGGCCGTGTGGCAATGGACATGATTGCCATTGATGCAACTGGTCTCAATCTGGAATTAGGTACTGAAGTCGAACTATGGGGCAAATCCCGTCTGGTTGATGATGTAGCTGAAGCCAATGGTACGATTGGTTATGAATTACTTTGCCGCATGTCTGCCCGCCCGGTACGCAAACTGGTTTAAAGAAAAACTAGCCAAAAATAAAAAAGCCCAATATAAATTGGGCTTTTTTATACGGTCAGTATTTAAGCTAATTTTTGCTCTTCATTTTCGATTAATGACAGTTCAAGTAATAAAGCATCTACTTGTTCCTGGTTAAAATCATTAGGCGTAAAAACTTCAAGCCCCATCTCTTGGCAGAATTGTTGAATGGAACTACGTTTAGAAATGTATTTCATCGACCAGTCGACAAAAGTACGCTGCTCAATCTCTTTAGTTTCAAATAGTTTAATATTTTTATGGCGTGAATCTTTAGATAGTCTCTCTGTCAGTAAAGCTTTTAAAACCAGACATTCACCTTCCAAGCACTGGAAAAAATGTCCATCAGCAAAATAAAGCACCCCTGTTATTTGATTAGGATGATTAAAATCACGTGCTTCTTTAAGGATATCCGTTAAATCTTGAAGTAAGTCGGCTTTGGACGAGGTACTTTCACTAGCATAACAAAATTGGTACATGCGGCTAACCTCTATTCTTATCTATGCAATATCGTATAGAAGTTAGCACTGTACACTAAGCAGTCAATTTTTACTAATTTTTATAAGAAATACTTATTTTTATTTCTATAAATCTTATAAGAAATAGTCATTCGATGGTGTGGGTAATTCCGCCAGGCCTTTCTTTAAAGTTTCTGACCATTGCCGGCTAATATCCGTAAAATACTCATCGTCTTCAGCAATACGTTTCCCTTTCGGCATCATTAAACTGTCTTTTTTATAGACGAGTACATCCAGCGGCATACCGACAGATACATTTGAACGTAAGGTAGAAGCAAAAGAAATTAGAGAACAGCGTAATGCCTCATCGAGTGGCATATCATAGGTCAGAGCACGATCCAGAATCGGCTTACCATATTTGCTTTCACCAATCTGGAAATATGGCGTATCCCGTGTCGCGCAAATAAAATTGCCTTGCGGATAAATATGATAGAGCTGCATTTCCTGATTTTTAATCTGGCCGCCGACCAGGAAATTACAATAGTAAGTACTTTGTTCTAAACTATCATCAGTCACATTGGCAATTACTTTTTTGAGCGTATTGCCCACCAGTTCCGCAACATCAAACATGGTGGGTAAACTCAGGATATTCGGTTCCTGCCTGAGTTCCAGCTGATTTCTGATATGTCCGATCACTGCCTGTGTTGTTGCCAGATTTCCGGAGGCTTGGAGTACGATAACGCGCTCCCCATCTGCCCCAAAGGTATATAATTTTCGAAATACCGAAATGTGATCCACACCGGCATTGGTGCGTGTATCACTGATAAATAGCATACCTTGCTCTAAACGAAGGGCACAACAATACGTCATTTTTTGTCCTTATTAATGAATTAACATCCTAGTACCTGGACGATGGAATACATGGATTCCACACCGCCTTCTTCTCTTACACCACGTACTGGCGCAACATCCCAATAGTCGCGTCCCACCGCAACATAGACATGCGCACTTGGCGTAAATAACAGATTACTCACATCAAAACAGTACCATGCCTGTTCAACAAATACCTCAGTCCAAGCGTGACTTGCCAGATGTGAGGCATTCTGTGCATAAAGATAACCTGATATATAACGTGATGGTAACCCTAAATGTTTACACATGGCGATAAAAATATGACTGTGATCCTGACAGACGCCCTGACGTGCTTCAAAAGCATCAATCGCAGAACCCTGTACCGTAGTACTATTTGATATATAAGGAATATATTCGAGAACGGCTTGAGCCAAGCCGATTAAATGTTTACGAGTTAATGCTGCAACATGGCGCTCTGCAAAATCTTTCATCTCTGCATTACATTTTGTGGCTTCAGTCGGCTGTAAAAACAGATAGGGATTTAACGAATCATTCAAGCCATGCTCATGTGCAAGATTTAGCTCAACGATGCCTTGTGCCATGATCATCAGGCTATGATAGGATTCACGCTGTGTACTGGTCATCCAGAGATTCTGAAAGGCATCATGACGAATCACTTTCTGACCCGGTACACTGACATCCCAATAATGCACTTTCTGATGTTCATTGGTGGAAGGCATCATTTTGATGTACTGAATACTGTTCCTCACCTCGGCTGTGTATGTATATTGCGTCTGGTGATTCACCATCAATTTCATACATCAGCCTCGAACAAGCGATGAATATGATCACTAAACTGGTAAAACTGCTTCAGATCAGGTGCGGCACGTAACTGTTTCCAGTATTGCTTTACACTGCCCCAGCCAATCTCACAGAGCGTATCCACAATATAATCAATTTTGCATAAGGTACGGGTAGTATCCTCACCGAGACGTAATTGCTGATCTAGCTGTTCCAGACATTGGCCCAGACTGAAAAACAGAAATACATCTGATGATTCTGCTTCCAGAATTTCGGCACAATCTGTCACGACATCGCAGATATAACCGGCATTCTGATCGGCAGTTTTAATCAGTTTCAGTAGTTCGGAATAAGCTTTGCCTGACAATACACCGCGCAATTCCTGAATATTGTCTTTTGCCACCTGAAACTGCTGGGTAAATGAAGTCGGCTGGGTACTATCCAGAACCAGCTCATTTAATGAACTGGCATCAAACGCAGGCAAACAGAAAGCATGTGCATAAGCCACAGCGGCTTCATCATCTAAAAATGGAAAATGCGAACATAAAAACTGGGTACGAGATAAATAACGGCCTAACCAAAAAATATGTTGCGCATTGGTATTTAACAAAACCATGACGTTATCCTTCTTTGGAATGTTATGAATGTAAGTTGTCGACTACCCAGGTATCTTTGATCCCGCCACCTTGCGATGAGTTGACCACCAGTGAGCCTGCCTGCATGGCTACCCGGGTCAGACCACCTGGCACAATTTCAGTGCGGTAAGGTGAGCTCAAGACAAAAGGACGCAGATCAATATGTCGTTCAGCAATACCAAAATTGCTTAAAGTCGGACTGACCGACAAATCCAAAGTTGGCTGCGCAATATATAAATGCGGCGCAGCTAAAATCTTATCTCTGAAAATATCAATATGCTGTTGAGAGGCTTGTGGCCCAATCAGCATGCCGTAACCGCCAGAACCTTGTGCTTCCTTGACGACCAGCTGATCCAAATTTGCCAACACATAGTCCAGATCTTCCGGATTACGGCATTGGTAGGTTGGAACATTATTTAAAATCGGTTTTTCACCTAAATAAAAATGAATCATTTTATCGACATAAGGATAAATCGATTTATCATCTGCCACACCTGTACCCGGTGCATTTGCGATTACAACATTATGTTGTAAATATGCAGACATTAAGCCCGGGACACCCAAAGTACTATCTGGTTTAAAGCACAGTGGATCAAGATAGGCGTCGTCGACCCTTCTATAAATAACATCAACCTGTTGACGCCCACGTATCGTTTTTACATAAACCTTAGAGTTCTCAACAAAAAGATCACGTGATGTCACTAAAGGCACATCCATGTCCCTTGCAAGGCAAGCATGTTCATAGTAAGCACTATTGAAACGACCCGGAGTCAAAACCACAATGAATGGATTATCGGTATAGGCATTTTCCGCTAGAATTTCTCTTAAGAGTTTTGGATATTGCTCAATACCGGCAATATTGGATTGCTCAAACACTTTTGGCATTAACTTCTGGCTGATCTTGCGGCATTCCAGCATATAGGACACACCAGACGGCGTTCTCAGGTTATCTTCCAGTACATAAAATTCGCCTTTGGAATCCCGGATAACATCAATCCCGCTAATCTGGCTATAGATACTGCCTTTCAAATGATGCTGATACATATGCGGCTGATACGCTTCATGGGTCAGTACCTGAAGTTCAGGAACAATATTGGCTTTGAGAATATCCTGCTGATGATAAATATCATGCAGAAAAAGGTTTAAGGCACGAACACGCTGTGCTGAACCGAGTGCCACCATATTCCACTGTTTACGGGCAATCACCCGTGGGATTACATCAAACGGAATAGTCCGCTCAGTGCCTTGCTCATCGCCGTATACGGTAAACGTAATACCATCATAAAGAAAATGTTCTTTTGCTACTTCATTTAGCTGATTCAGTTCATCCAGTGTATGCTGTGACAGCCATTCTTCAAGTCGTTGACCTGCCTGACTGTTCATCACCTGATGATCACGCATTTCATTGAAAAATTTCGAAGAAATCTCTTGGTATAAAAAATGCGGACTATGTTTGATTGAAATATTGAGTGCTGTAGTATCTGTAAAATTTTTGCTTAAATCTGCTGCAGTATGATTTTCTACTGTTGTAATAGTATTTGTATCCTGGCTTTCTTTTAGCATACAAACCTCTTCATTGTAATCTACTATAATAAAATCAGAGCAATATCCATGCCATGACATCCGTTTCGAAGTCTGTATTAACCCAGTAAAGTGCCTATTCACTCAATATCATTTTTCGCCAAGGTGTTTACGGATTGTAGGACAATTGTTGCGCAGAATAACTTGCGAAAAAAATCCAGATTTCTTATTGTGGTAAGCTCATATTTAATTTTTTTCCACTGATTGCCAGTAAAAATACATTATGTCAGCACAAGAAAAAGAAACCTCCAATAGCCTTTACCGCCAATGGCAAATCTTGTCGCGTCTTTCTACCGGCAAATGGATGGGAACCCGTGAACTCCAGGAAATCTTGAATCGTGAAGGGATCGAGATCAGTTTGCGTACCATTCAGCGTGACCTGAACCAGATTGCCCAGCGTTTTCCGATTGAGAGCAGTAAAACCACGCCACAAGGCTGGCGCTGGCGTTCAGATGCGCCCATTCAAAGCTTGCCGCATATGACCAGTTCACAGGCGGTGACTTTTATGATGGTGGAAGAACATCTCAAACACCTACTGCCACCTAGTCTGATTGAAGAAATGAACCCCTGGTTTGATCTGGCTCGACGCAGCCTGTCATCACAAAATAATGTACGGCAATGGATTAACCGGGTCAGAATCGTGCCCGCCACTCAGCCACTTATTCCGCCTGTAGTCGATAAAACGGCCCAACAGGCGATTTACGAAGGCCTGTTACAGGACAAACAGCTGGAATGTGTTTATCAGGGTCGTGGTCATAATGGCGAAGAGAAAACCTATATTTTAAATCCGCTGGCATTGGTACAAAAAGGTTCAATTATCTATCTGGTCTGTACCCGTCATGATAAATCGGATATTCAAACCTTTGCCCTGCACCGTTTTAAATCAGCGGTGGTGCTGAATTCTCGTGCCCTGCATCCGGTAAATTTTGATATTGATGAATACATCGAATCTGGGGCTTTAGGATTCCGGGTCGATTTTAACCAGCCAACAGAAAATGTATTGCTTCAACTGAGCATGCCTGAATCTGATGCGCACTATTTTGAAGAAAGTCAGCTCAGCAAAGATCAAAACATTGAAAAAATTGAAAATGGCATGGCCCTGATTAGTGCGACTGTGCCTTTTACCTCGCAACTGGTCTGGTGGTTACGCAGTTTTGGTAATAAAATCAAAAACATCGAACCAAAAATAGTGGCAGATGCTGTTTACCAAGTGAATGAAACTGATTCAGTCTCTTCCAAAGAATAAAAAAGTCCCCATTTTGGGGACCTGATCAATTTATCATTTTATTTTTATTATTGCTCTGGTGATCTGTTACTGAGCCGGTCTACTTTCCTCTTGCCCCAGAAAACAGACCGGATGTGTCACATTAGAAATGAAAGAGCCTGATAACATGAGCAAGCCAGCTCTGCATTATTAAAACGGATCGATTTTTTTGTCATAATTTACACTCCTGCTGTGGGGATAAAAATCACTATAGAGCGCTTAAGCCTGTTTTTGAAATAAAAAGAATGCATGCCTTTTGCATAATTTTTCCATAGAAGATTATTTGGAAAATTTATTATCTAGAAGATAAGTATGGCAGCTATTAAAAGACTTTCAGCAAGTTTATAAAATTAAAAAACAATTCTATGCTTGTATAAGCCAGGCAGCTCTGCACATTATTAAACGCTATCGTAGTGGAAATAGGAATTTAATTTCATAATGGCTAACCCTGCGCAATTAGTACGACACAAATTACTTAATACTTTCTTTTCACGGCACTCGGTCTGGTTTGCCTGCATCACCATCGCCGTTATTTTTACGATTTTTCATATCGGTTATGAACCGCGCTATATCTATTATTTTATGCCGGCAACTTTGGTGAATACCTTATGGATCGTCAGTATTCTGCTGAGCCTGCTAGGCCTATATGATGTCTTGCAGAACAGACATTCAATCTTAAAAAATTACCCGATTATGGGTCATTTCCGCTTTATCTTTGAAGAATTCCGCCCCGAAATTCGTCAGTATTTTATCGAAGCGGATCGAGATGCATTGCCATTTTCACGTATGCAGCGCAGTCTGGTGTATCAACGGGCCAAAAATGAAAATTCAGATAAGCCCTTCGGCTCAATCATGAATGTCTATGAAGAAAATTATAAGTTTATTAGCCACTCCCTCACTTCTTGCAGACCTGCCGATCCAGAAACCTTCCGCATTCTGATCGGCAATGAGCAGTGTACGCAGCCCTATTCTGCTTCCATTTTGAATATCTCAGCCATGAGTTTCGGCAGTTTAAGTGCCAATGCGGTTCGGGCTTTGAATCTTGGTGCGCAAAAAGGCAAATTCTTTCATGATACCGGGGAAGGTAGTATCAGCCCTTATCATCTGGAACATGGCGGTGACATTGTCTGGGAAATTGGTAGCGGATATTTTGGTTGTCGGACCTTAGAGGGTCAGTTTGATCCGGTGAAATTTGCAGAAAAAGCCAAGCTACCTCAAGTAAAGATGATTGAAATCAAGCTTTCGCAAGGCGCAAAACCTGGACATGGCGGGATTTTACCTAAAGCCAAGATTTCAGAAGAAATTGCTCAGATTCGCGGGATTAGCCGTGAACATGATTGTGTCTCACCTTCTGGTCATCCAGCATTTAAAACCCCGATTGAAATGATGAATTTCATTCAACAACTGCGCGAGCTTTCTGAAGGTAAGCCAGTCGGATTCAAACTTTGTCTGGGTCAACCTTGGCAATTTATGAGTATGGTGAAAGCCATGCTACATACCAAAATTTATCCTGATTTTATTGTGGTAGATGGATCTGAGGGCGGTACCGGTGCTGCACCAATTGAATTGATTGACTATATGGGTACTCCTTTAAGAGAAGGTCTTTTGTTTGTGCACAATACCTTGGTCGGTGCAGGATTGAGAGACAAGATTAAAATTGGTGCAAGCGGGAAAATTATCAGTGCTTTTGATATTGCCAGTACCATGGCACTTGGCGCAGATTGGGTCAATTCAGCGCGCGGATTCATGTTTGCAGTCGGATGTATTCAGGCACAGAGTTGTCATACCAATCAATGCCCAGTAGGAGTGACTACTCAGGATAAAGAGCGTCAAAAAGCACTACATGTCCCGACTAAGGCAGAGCGAGTGTTTTATTTCCATAAAAATACAATGCATGCCCTGTCTGAGCTAATCGCTTCAGCAGGTTTAAAACATCCTTCTGCCATTAAGCCGCATCATTTGGCACAGCGAATCAGCAATCATGAAATCAAGAACTTTGCCCAGATTCATTTCTGGCTTAAAGAAGGCGAATTATTACATTGCGAAAATAAAGATGAGGAAAATTTCTATTTCCGTATGTGGAATATGGCCAAACTGGAAAGTTTTTGAGCTTATAAGAAATAAAACTTAGTTAAATTAGACAAGAAAAAGGCGTTTACTGAAACGCCTTTTTTTAATTGAGAGTGTGACAGTCTAATAATAGGTCTTACTGCCATGCGCATGTAAAAAGGCTGGAATTAAACCTGTGAGTGCTGCACGGATATCCGCGCGTTCATTAATCAATTGATGTGAACCTTCTTCCAGCATTAACAAAGTTTGCAGGCGGAACTTGCGACGGATAAATTCAATGTTATAACGCCAGTCCACTGTCTGATCCTGAGCACCTTGAGCTAACCAGACAGGGATTCGGCAGGCTGGACGTGCTTCCATTTCCAACATCCAGCGTGACATCGCCAGAATCCAATCCATGCCCATCATGCGGGGTTGTAAAGGATCTTTAAGTCGGATAAAACGCAGAAATTCAGGATTATGGTTATTACGGCGGAAATGACGTGGTACTTCACGCTTGATCCGGCTGATAATGCCGAGACCGAGCGGATTATGCCACCAGGCAGTTTTAGCTGGACGAATCAATGGTGACAATAACAGCACGCGATCTACAAACGGATTTTCGCGTCGTTCTGCAAATTCGAGCAAATGATGCATCCAGATCGCACCACCGGTACTTTGTCCAATGCCAACCCAAGGTTTAGGTAACTGCTCGGCATGCTTCACATAGCGATATACCGCATGCAAAACCTGTTGGTAATGATCAAAATTCTGGATACTGGCAGATGAACCATCGCTGAGACCATGCCCCGGCAGATCATAGGTCAGGACGCTAAAACCCTGTTCCAGTAACTCACGTACGATCGGCTGATAAATTCCGCTATGTTCCAGATATCCATGTAATAGAAACGCCGTTCCCTGAATCTTGTCAAAACGGGTATTTTCTAGATTAGGTGTAAATACTTGCACATGCAGTTTAAACAGCGGCATCTGTACATAGCCTTGCCAATGCTTGCAATCCAGTAAATCAAAACCATACAGTCTGCGATAAGACAGCAGATCAATAGTGGGCTGGTCATCCCTGTTCAGGTTTAAGGGCTGTAAAAGCTGTGGCGTTGTTTCCCTGCTTGGCACAGGTAAATCCAGCTGTTTCAGGATGGTCGGGGTTAAAAACGGAATATCAGACATTAAGGCACCTCCCGACAGTCACTGGAGCCAAACCACATATCGCGGATAGTGGCCAGCATTTCATAATTGGCACGGCGACTATGATCATAATTTTGTCGACTTGGACGCCAACGGGTCAAGGACTTCGGCATCGGTGCTTCCACTGGAATAGTTTGAATGCCATTTAATGCAAACAGACGACGGGTACGTGGCATATGATAACGGTCGGTAATCAGAATCACAGTCGGTGCTCCACCTTTTTTTTGCAATAATAATGAGCTGAAACGGGTATTTTCACAGGTATTCATGCTACGGTCTTCAAGCAATTTGGCATCGACATTGTAATTTTGTAACCAGCGCTGCATATACGGCGCTTCCACACCACTCAATACGATCGGTAACTGATACTGTTTTTCAACTGCGAGTGTGGTTTCCAGACGCAAACGGGTATAGTCATTGACCACAATATCCTTACCATTTTCATGCAAGGTTAAACCACCACCTAAGACCACAATGGCATAAGGCTTAGATTGATTGACCGGTTTTTGTTGCTGCTGTTCTTGCAGTAAAGCCAGATCTTCCTTGATTTCCTCTTTCGCTGTGACCTGAACGGCACTCGCTTCTTCATCTTCTAAAGGATGAGTTATCAAGAATTCAATATATTGCTCAACGCGTTCTTTGTTTTCATTACTGTCCCACTCCAGCAGTTCGCGGACCTTCTGAGTTGGGTCAACGGCTTCAACAGGTTCTTGCTGGGACAATAAAGGCACTTGTGCAGGCTGATTCTGTTCTGCTTTTTCTTCCTGCTGTTCACGCTGATGTTCTTCAATCATCTGTTGCAGTATCTTGTAGCGTGCCTGAATCAGCATCAGATTGGCAGAATGATTTTTCTGGATATCCTGTTCCATCACATGGAAATAAGCCTGACGGGCAATCCACTGATCAGAACCTGGTTCGAGCGTATCATCTTCACTCAGGGAAGCCATTTTCTGGCTTTGTGCTGCAACTTCGTTAATTTCAAAGGACACAAATCGATTGAGTCCCTTAACCACAAGCTGCGAATAAAATGGCGAATAGATTAACATCACCAGACAGCCGAAAAATACAAACAGTCCTGCGACGATTTGTACTAAACGGACCATCCAATGGGTGTTTTTCATATACGTTATTTATCCTGATGAGATCGAATTAAGCCTTTACAATCAAATAATACCGGTTCAGGTTCTAGCATAATCTTAAATTTATCCCAGACTGTCTGCTGTACTGCGCCATAGGTTTGACGGACATCCGTCAGAGAAGCATGACCATAGTTCACCAGAACCAGCGCCTGTTTATGGAACATGCCAACTGGCCCAAGCTGTTTCCCCTTCCAGCCTGCCTGATCAATCAGCCAGCCTGCCGCCATTTTAACCTGATCATTGGCCTGCGGATAATGGGGCAAATTAGGAAAATGCACAGCAATTTGGTCAAAAACCTGTTGATTTACGATAGGATTTTTAAAGAAACTTCCCACGTTTGGAAATTCTTTAGGATCAGGCAGTTTACTCTGACGAATCCGGATCACCTGCTGCTGCAAGTTTTCTGCTGTGAGATTATCACCCACCGCTGCTTTAAGATCACCATAATTCAGTTTCAGATTTGCCTGTTTTAGTAATTTAAAAATAACGTGTGTAATCACATAACGTGTTGGATCATCTTTAAAAATACTATGACGATAGGAAAAATGACAGTCTGCGGCAGGAATGGAATCAAATTTTTTCAGCTTACGGTCATAGACCTCTACCGCATGAATAAATTCGCCGACCTCGACACCGTATGCCCCAATATTCTGCACTGGAGATGCGCCGACTAGTCCGGGAATCAGGGCCAGATTCTGCAAACCATAGAATTTCTGTTCTGTCGTCCAGAGTACGAAGTCATGCCAAACTTGGCCCCCGCCTACCCGCAGACATTGATGCTGCTCATTTCCTTCCAGCATTTCAATGCCCTGAATATCCATATGCAGGACGAGTGCATCAATCTGTTCCGGCAATAACATATTGCTACCGCCAGAAAGAATTAACACATTCAGTTGTTGCTGCTCAGCAAACTCCAGTGCAGCAATCAGATCATCAGTTGATTGGATCTGGCTGTAATAAGCGGCAATCGCTTCAAGATTTAGCGTGTTAAAAGGTTTAAGTTGAACCTGAGTCTGAATCTGCATGACTTAAACCTTTTCTGTTTGATGTTGTTTAAAAATTTCTACCCAAGCCCGACTGCTGGACTCACATTGGTTCAGGACACGCTCAAAACCATCTGCCCCGCCATAATATGGGTCTGGCAAAGCCTGTTTTGGATAGTGCTGATCATGTTCACTCATTAAAGCAACCTGGGCACGCAGGTGTCCGAATTCTGCCTCTGCCTGATGCTGAAGCGCGTGAATATCCGCCAGATTTTCCAGATCCATCGCCAGAATCAGATCATAGTCAATAAAATCATGGGTTTTAAGTTGACGCGCACGCAGACCGGAAAGATCATAACCTCGCTTTAAGGCATGCTGCTGGCTACGCAAATCAGGTGCTTTCCCCGGATGGTAATTACTGGTTCCTGCTGAGTCGATCACAATATCGAGTTTCTGTTCATCACAATAATGTCTGAGTACCACTTCTGCCGTGGGAGAACGACAAATATTTCCCAAACAAACACATAACACCTTATATGGCGTTCTGGATGACATAAACAACCTCAGAGTTAATCATTTTCAAGATACTTATGTTAAGTTATTTACCTGATGAATCCTATATCACCGCCCCATAATAATTTTGTATTTGCGATAAAAATTAAAGGATAAAGACATGAATCGATTTCAGTTTCAAACCGTTCCCAACATCATCGCCGGCCTTGGCACGATTCAGGAATTATCCTCTATTCTCAAACAGGGCCGTTATCAGCGTGTTTTACTGGTCACTGATCCAGGTATGCTACAGCATCAATTACACATGCCTATTCTGGAAATTATTGAAGATGCGGGACTAGATTATGCAATTTATTCCGATGTACAGGCCGATCCACCTGAGCATGTAGTGCTTGAAGCCGCAGATTTTACCAAACAGGAAAATGTCGATATCGTAATTGGCTTTGGTGGTGGCAGCTCTATGGATGTCGCTAAACTGATTGCAATCTTGAGTCATCCGGCACAGCACCAATCTTTGTCTGATCTGTATGGCGTAAATCAGGCTACTGGCCCCCGTTTGCCCTTGATTTTGGTTCCTACCACTGCAGGTACAGGATCTGAAGTCACCCCAATTTCAATTGTCACTACCGGTGAAACCACAAAAACCGGCATTGTGGCACCGATCCTGTTTGCGGATACTGCCATTCTGGATGCAACATTTACCCAAAATCTGCCACCTTTAATTACTGCTGCGACCGGCATTGATGCCATGGTTCATGCTATTGAAGCTTATACTTCTAAAATCAAAAAAAATCCTTATTCCGATATGCTGGCCAAGCATGCTTTGAAACTGTTAAATGCCAATCTGCAACGTGTGCTGGACGATGATCAGGATCTGGAAGCGCGTCAAAACATGCTGGTTGGCTCGATGTTGGCAGGTCAAGCCTTTGCCAATGCACCAGTGGGTGCTGTGCATGCGTTGGCATATCCGTTAGGTGGACACTTCCATATTTCGCATGGACATAGTAATGCACTGGTATTAACTGAAGTGATGAAATTTAATACACCGGATGCTAAAGCCCTCTATGCCGAACTGATGTGCTGGTTAGATCCGCAAAGCAAAGGCTGTCACGATGGCCTGACTGACCTGTTTATTGATCATTTTAATAACCATCTGGTGAAAAGTGGCTTAACCCTGAAACTCAAACAGTTAGGAATTCCTGAACACATGCTGATGATTATGGCGGAAGATGCCATGAAACAGAGCCGACTGTTACAGAACAATCCACGTGAACTTACTCTGGAAGATGCTTACAACATTTATCAGGCGATTTATTAAGTTTCAGATTATTTTCGACTCAGCAGATCTAGCCACTACAAGTTATTTAAAAATATGAAAGCAGCTCTTAAACAACGCGAACATTATTCATTTTTTCTGCCGATACAGACTCGTTGGGCGGACAATGATCTGTATGGCCATGTCAATAATGTCACTTATTACAGCTATTTTGATACGGCCGCGAATGCCCTCTTGATTCAGGAAGCCGCATTTGATCCCAAATATTCTCCAATAATTGGACTGGTGGTCAGCTCGCAATGCCAGTTCAATCAGGAGCTGTCTTATCCGGAAATTATAGAGGTAGGTGTCGCCATAGAAAAAATGGGTAATAGTTCTCTCAGCTATGATCTGGCAATCTTCAAAATGAACTCTGATACGGCAGCAGCTCAAGGCAGTTTCGTGCATGTGTTTGTCGATCGCTACACACGAAAAAGCACCCGGATTCCAGCTGAAATGCGGGATGCTTTAGCGCGTTTTGTCTCAGTATAAGATTATTTTATTTCAGCTGAATATTGTGCAATTCACCATCAAACTGTTCTAGCAAGTCACGTACAGCCGGTTCAGTCTGCAACAGCTCTTCTGCACGTTTAAAAGCACGTACTTTACGTTCTTGCTGCATGGTATATGGCGTTAACTGCTCTACATCTTCAAATTTGACCTGGAAAATGGTCTGCGGCCATTGTTCCCGTAAAGCTGCTTCGAGATGATGTTGTAGCTGCGACAAAAGCGGCTGATAACGCTCTGGAATATGAAAGACCGATGCTGCATTAATGTGGCCGGTCATGATGCCATACTGAGCCAGTTCCTGAACTGCTGGAGATAACTGGCTGTTACGAAACCAGAATTCCCATTTTTCTACCGTCCATTCACCTTGCATATCCTGTACCGGAATTTGCAGAATATCCTGCGGCATCAGATTATGGTCTGTAGAAACATTTGTATTTGCGATTTGAGTTGATGCAGCCTCTGTCTGAGTAGAAATTTCTGGCTGGCTTTCATCTGCTTTATGAATCACTTGTTCTGATCCAGGAGTCGAGGCATCCAGATTAAACTCCGGTTCTTGTTCTACTGGTGCAGCAGTATCATTTTCAGGAATGAATTCTTCTAAGAGGAAATCATCACTGCTGGCTTCAGGGCTGGATGGAACAGGTTCTGCAGGAACATCGTCAAAACCAAACAGGCCATCTTCCAGGTTTGGATCAAATACAATTTGTTCAGACTCAGATTGTTCTACTCTAGTTGATTCAGCTTGTATAACTTGAGGCTCAGAATTGGTTTCTGGCTCGTCTTCATCCAGAAAGTCATCCGAAGATAGTTCAGACTGTGTAGTGACTGGATTATCATCCTGATCGTCTTCATAGTCATCATCTAAGGAAAAATCTTCTACAGCTTGAGTAACCGGAGCACGCTCCTGCTGCATTATCTGATTTTGTTGTGGAGTTGAGGCAGCAGGTACAGCTTGTTGTATCTGAGCTGTATTGGCTGGAATTTCATTGGGTTGTAACGGACGGAAGGCTAGCAAACGCAGCACCGTCATCTCAAAGCCTTGCTCTTGCGTAACTGCAAGCTGTAGGTCAGCACGACCTTTACAGGCGATTTGATAATACAGTTGCAAATCTTGTGCTGAAATTAAAGCCGATAACTGCATGATCTTTTGATTGATCTCGGCACTGTATTTCAGGCTTAAATCTGGCAGATATTGTAATAAAGCCAGTTCATGCAAGGTAGAAATCAGCTGATCTAAAACCAGTGATACATCCAGCGCCTGCTGACGGAACTGCAATAACAATTCGCTGACACGTGCTTTCTGGTTTTGATGAATCGCCAGAATCAGATCATAAATAATTGTTCGGTCGATCAAGCCCAGCATGTCTTTGACATCCTGATGCTGGATCGCCCCCTGACCATAGGCAATCGCCTGATCGGTTAAGGATAAGGCATCACGAAGCGAGCCCTGAGCAGATTCAGCAATCTGCCAGATCGCATCCTGATCAGCCTGAATGCTTTCTTTCGTCAGGATATTGCCCAGATGTTCGGTAATTTCATCAACAGCCAATGGACGCAAAGTAAATTGCAGGCAGCGAGAAATAACGGTAATCGGCAGCTTTTGTGGATCTGTGGTTGCGAACAGGAATTTGACATGCTCCGGTGGTTCTTCCAGTGTCTTTAATAGAGCATTGAAAGAATGCGTGGACAGCATATGTACTTCATCGATCAGATAAACCTTGAAACGACCCTGAGTTGGCGCATAAGGGACATTGTCCAGCAGCTCACGGGTATCTTCGACTTTGGTACGTGATGCCGCATCGATCTCGATCAGGTCAATAAAACGGCCTTCATTGACGGCGGTACAGGTCGGACACACCTCACAAGGAGTTGATGTAATACCGGTTTCACAGTTCAAGCACTTCGCCAAAATACGTGCAATCGTGGTTTTACCAACACCACGCGTTCCCGTAAACAAATAGGCATGGTGCAAACGGCCACGCTCCAGTGCGCTTGTTAAGGCACGTGAAACATGGTTTTGACCGACCAATTCGTTGAAATTGCGGGGACGGTATTTTCGCGCAAGTACTTGATACATGTATGCTCCTTTTTACAGGTCTAAGCATACTGTTTTTTTATAAAATAGTGAATGAATTAATCAGTTATGATCTGGAGAGATAGGCCTATCAATCTGATTTAAATCAACTATCTCGAAGCTGTTTGCTCCATTTTTATGCCTGAGTGAAATATCAGAATAGTTTTTGTATATTTGAAAGATAAAATATCTATTGATCTTCCATCTATTTGAGTAGATGAATACAATCTTAAAAATAAAAATTTCTGATCGAAGGTAAAGAATTGAGTTGAATCTGCTTAAGCGAATCGCCCTAAAATAAAATCACTCTGCATCTGGTAACGTTTACCGCTTTTGTCTTCACGGATTTCCAGCACATGCTCTTCCAGATCAACATACAGTAAATTACGAGTTGCTACATTCACCAGCTCAATTTTCTGATAAGAATCATCCTGAAAACGAATCGGACCACTAAAGGTTTCCACCCCATTATGACCACTCAGGCTTTCACGCTGCAAAGTATAAGTCTGATCTTCATACAGAGTTAGCATGACAGCCATACCTGGGCAATCATCACAACGCGACAAGCAGCCCATACAAGGAGTTGTACCCTGATACTCTCCCGCCCATGCTGGAATCTGCGCCTTGGCTTCAACAATAGTATTTTTAGCTGACTGGGTTTGATCCTGACAACCGAATAAAGCACCGGTTGCCACTAAGGGAATCAGTATTACTTTTTTCATGATTTCATTTCGCAGCGCTGGAATTTGCCACAAAATAGCATATTTTAAATGACTTACTAAACTCCCAAATCAAGGATATTCAGTTAGCGCCAGCCTTTTCTTCCTGTCAATACCGCATCAGCACAGCGCAAAGTTTCCTGCGTCAGACCCCAAAGACGGTAATCTCCAGTTAATGAACCTGTGGGGAAGTTATGGGTATAGGCAAAACTTAAACTGCGTTCCGGATCGCACCAGGCACCAGAACCGTTAAAGCCCATATGACCGAAACCTGTAGAGGCTTTACCCAAGGTCAAAATACGGTGATAACCCAGACGCCAGTGCATGGGTACAGGCATCACCCGATCACGATGGGTATATTGCACCTGGCTTAGTCGCTGGAATACTGGAGGTGAAATCAACTGCTGGCCTTGCCAGGCACCGTGATTGGCCAACATCACATAGATTTTTGCCAGACTGTCTGCAGTAAAGACGCCATTAGCCGAAGGAATAATTGCCTGTAAACCTTCATCACTAAAGAAGTTAAAATTCTTCATGCCTTTAGGAATCATGCCATCCTGAAAATCTTGTGGACTCTGACCACTCCAGATCAGGGCGCGCTCCATTAAACCGGGTTTGCGTGCGGCTACTTTTTTGCCTTTAGAAGATTGAGATGCAGACTTTGCTTTAAAGATCGGTCGTGCAACTCGAGGCAGTTCATCCAGCGGCACACTAAAATAGGCACCATTTAATTGCAGAGGCTGAACCAGATATTCCTGCATTAATTGGTTTAATGATTTACCGGTTGCCTTTTCCAGTACTCCACCCACTTGCCATCCAAAAGTCAAAGGTTGATAAGCGGCATCTGTCGTAGTCTGAAAACGTGGTTCAGCTGCCGCGATCCGCTCCAGCATGTGTGACCAGTCAGCCATTTCAGTGGCATCATCAATGATATTACGGATATCAAACAAGCCACTTTGATGGCTCAGCATATGTGCCAAAGTAATCGACCGTTTACCTTTCTGGGCAAATCCAGGCCAGTATTCTGCAACTGATCTGTCATAGTCCAGATAACCTTTACTGACCAGAATATGCGCTAGGGTTGCTAGTACACCTTTGCCAGTGGAATAGCATAGTGACATGGTATCGGGCTGCCAGTTTTCTGTGGCAGACTTCTTTCCGGTATAGATATCGACAACTTTTTGTCCCTGAAAATATACAACAAGTGCTGCACCACCCTGATCAGTACGTGCATCCTGTAAGCGGCTAAACTGACGAGCAAGGTCGCGAAAACGAGCATCTACATTGCCCTGATAATTATGCTGATCAGCAAACAGATAATCTTTAATTGGCTGCATCATTCTATCCATAGAATTTTGATCCCTTAAAATGAAAAAGCCTAAATCGAGTTTAGGCTTTTAATTCAGATTTAAATTGCTTTTACATGGCCGGTCACATGCGGCTTCTGGTTCTTGCTGTTTCGGATCAGGAAATCTGTATCATTCGCTGCTTGAGCAGTCAGGAACTCAACTTTAGAGGGTAAATACATCGGCAACTTGAACCAGACATCGGCTTCATAGGCATCCGGCAAGGATAGATTAGCCAGTGCTTTGGCTTTGCTCCACATACCATGTGCAATCGCCTGTTTAAAACCAAAAGCCTTCGCTGTAACAGCATGAATATGAATCAGGTTAAAATCCCCTGAGGTCATGGCATAACGGCGGCCGGTATTTTCTGAAATTTTCCATTCAGTATTCAGCTTATAGTCCGGCGCTTTACTTTCTGCGGATTTTGCAGCAGCTTTAGCATCAGTCTTTTGACGTGAAAGATAAGTCGTTAATGCCTCAACAACGACTTCATTGCCTACTTTGACTGTGGTAATAAAATCAAACTGAACCCCTTTGTCATGTGGCTGTAATTCACCAAACTTGCATGACAAGGTTAAAGTCTCATTTACACCGACTTTACGGTATTGCTTGACCTGATTACGGATATGTACCAGTCCTAAAATCTGGAACGGAAATGCTTCCGAGGTCATCATGTGCATTTGCAGGCTTTGAGATAGTACGGTCAAATAAATAGCTGGAATATAACCATTATTTTTAAAGCCACATACTTCATTATAGGCTTTTAAATGTTTCTGATCGACCTTGAATGAATCCACCACATATTCAACTTGCGGTAGAACTTTTTCAGCTCTCGGCTTTTTAAAAATCAAGCCTTGAATCACTTTTGGATAGGCTAAATAAGGTTTTGGAAGTTGACTAAAATGGCGCGTATTCATACTGAACCTTTGGAAATATTATCTTTATAAAGTGACCTCTCCTGAGCATACTTCAATCATTGTATGAAAGTGAAGTACTAGAGAGGTTTTGAGAATTCTTGGAATTTTCTCTTTAGAATTTTAATCTCCCTGAACCCCCTTTATTAAAGGGGGACTTCTCCTCTCTTTTATAAAGAGAGATCGGGAGGGGTCTATTAAGCTCCTAACAGGCTTTGACCACAGACACGAACCACGTTGCCATTTAAACCTGTTGAAGCCGTAGAAGCAAACATTGCAATTGTTTCTGCAACATCTACAGGTAGACCACCTTGGCTCATTGAGTTCATACGGCGGCCAGCTTCACGGATTGCAAATGGAATCGCAGCCGTCATTTGTGTTTCGATAAAGCCCGGTGCAACAGCATTAATCGTTATACCATTTTTTAAGGTTGGTGCTGTGAATTTTACCACACCAATCACACCCGCTTTAGACGCTGCATAGTTGGTTTGACCCAGGTTACCTGCAATGCCTGAAATTGAGGATACACAGATAATACGGCCATTAGCATTTAGACCATTGTTGGAGATTAAATAGTCATTTACACGTTCAATGGCAGACAGGTTGATGTTAATCACCAGATCCCATAGCTCAGGTTTCATATTAGCCAAAGTCTTGTCACGGGTAATACCAGCATTATGCACAATAATGTCCAGACCACCCTGCTCAGCTGCTGCTGCTTTGATTTTTTCGCCTGCATCTGCAGCGGTAATATCAATGGCTAAAGTTGAACCCCCAATTTCACCAGCTACACGGTCAAGGTCTGCTTGCTGTTGCGGAACATCCAGACAGATGACATGTGCGCCATCACGTGCCAATACATGAGCAATCGCTTCACCAATACCACGGCTCGCACCAGTCACTACAGCGGTTTTTCCTGCTAATGGTTTAGTCCAGTCCACATCCACTTTTTCAGCAGGTGAAACACGGATCACCTGACCAGAAACATAGGCAGAACGTGGAGAAACTGCAAAACGTAAAGCAGACTCAAGGTTTGCTTCAGCACCGGCATCTACATAGATCAGGTTCGCTGCAATACCTTTTTTAAACTCTTTACCCACAGATTTTACAAAACCTTCCAGTGCGCGTTGAGCAATTGACTGACTGACTGATTTAGCAGTTTCAGGCGTAGTCCCCACAATCACGATACGGCCAGAACTTTGAATTTGACGTGCAATCGGGTTAAAGAAATCATAAAGTGATTTTAATTGTTCTGAATTTTCGATTCCTGAAGCATCAAAAATGACAGCTTTGAATTTTGATTCTTTATCGCCCGGATTAAACGCACCCAGATTCAGTCCAGCTGATGCAGCAGCCTGTTGCAGTTCAGCATTGTTACCTGCATAGCTATTCGCATGAATATTTGCCAGAACCTGAGCAATAGCACCAGTCAATGTACTTGCCGGTGCTGCTCCAAACAATACCGCGCCTTTAACTACAGGTGTAGCAGACTCAAAACGGTCTAAAGAAGTTGGGGATGGCAGACCCAAATTTTTAATGACAAATTTACCAATAGGAGATTTTGCAAAAGTTTGGTACTGATCAGTCATGTTTATTATCTCTCATACAAATTAATTTTTGGTTGATCTAAAGTTATCTTTAAACTTCAGTATGATGCCAGACACTTATATTTCAATAGATCTACCAGATTCCGCCCAATCATACTTGAGATAACAGGCAGATGACTTGACCTAAGCGCAGTCTGTAATGTCATTGTAGTCAATACAGCCTATCTTCTTCTATGCTAATGTAACCACCAAGAAGACGATCTATTTGCCTGGTAAAGCCTTATGAGCAAAACAACTCAAGATAATCCAGCAGTCGAGAACTCTGCGACAGAAACTGTGTCAAAACCATCAACGCGTAGCAAGCGTAGCACTAAAAATCCTGATACAGCCAATGCCGCAGAAAAAAGTCCGGCTAAAACCACACGTACACGCAGTACATCTGCACGTACCAAAAAAACGACTTCAAGCCAACAAGATTCAACATCTATAACACAGACTTCTGTTCAACAGGAACCAAACATGAGCCAAAATACAGTTCGCCGCGTTGCTATTATCGGTGGTAACCGCATTCCATTTGCACGTTCTAACGGTGCTTACTTTACGGCATCCAATACTGATATGTTCACAGCAGCCCTGAATGGTCTGGTTGAACGTTTTAACCTTCAAGGTCAACGCTTAGGTGAAGTGGTTGCAGGTGCTGTACTGAAACATAGCCGCGACTTCAACATGACTCGCGAATGTGTACTGAATACTGCTCTTGCACCGGAAACCCCTGCTTATGACATCCAGCAAGCATGTGGTACTGGCCTTCAAGCGGCATTCCTGGTCGCAAACAAGATTGCTCTAGGTCAAATCGAAGTGGGGATCGCAGGCGGTGTAGATACAACTTCTGATGCACCAATCGCTTTTGGTGATGGCTTACGTAAAGCATTACTTGAGCTGAATATTGCGAAAACGGCGAAAGACCGTTTAAAAGCACTGACTAAAATCAATGTGAAAGACCTGATGGATGCACCCAAAAATGGTGAGCCACGTACTGGCCTGTCTATGGGTGACCATCAAGCAATTACTACACTGGAATGGGGTATTTCTCGTGAAGTGCAAGATGAGTTAGCCGCTTCTTCACACCAGAAAATGGCAGCAGCCTATGAAGAAGGTTTCTTTGATGACCTGGTGACTCCATTCCTGGGTCTTGAACGTGACAACAACTTGCGTCCTGATTCTTCAGTTGAAAAACTGTCGAAACTAAAACCTGCTTTTGGTAAAGGTGATGCACGTACCATGACTGCGGGTAACTCTACTCCACTGACCGATGGTGCTTCTTGTGTGCTATTGGCTTCTGAAGAATGGGCTAAAGCAAATGGTCATGAAGTACTGGCTTACCTGACTTTCCAGGAAACTGCTGCCGTTGATTTCGTAGAGAAGAAAGAAGGCCTGTTGATGGCACCTGCTTATGCAGTTCCTCGTATGCTGGAACGTGCTGGTCTGAAACTGCAAGATTTTGACTACTATGAAATTCACGAAGCATTTGCATCGCAAGTACTTTCAACATTGAAAGCTTGGGAAGATCCAAAATTCTGTAAAGAGCGTTTAGGTCTGGATGCTCCACTAGGTTCAATTGACCGTGCCAAACTGAACGTAAAAGGTTCTTCTCTTGCTGCAGGTCACCCATTTGCAGCGACTGGCGGTCGTATTATCGCGACTGCGGCAAAACTGATTAACCAGAAAGGTTCAGGTCGTGTGCTTGTTTCGATCTGTGCAGCTGGTGGTCAAGGCGTAACAGCAATTATTGAAAAATAATCCAAGCCTCATATAAAAAACCGCTCATAAAGAGCGGTTTTTTATTGCAGTAATTTTCATAAATCACTGAAGATTACTCTAGTAAAGACTCAAGTTAAGCTTTTCGGTAGTCTGGTTCCAGACCCATTTTGGCTTCAAGGTGGTCATAGCACCACTGGAAAATAAAGGTATACACTAGAATACATAACGTCATCGCCAAATCCAGAAGAAAAGCCTGCGCCAGACTGATCTGTAATGCATAAGCTACCATCGGAATCGTCGCCAGCATCAAACCACCCTCAAATCCAATCGCATGAGCAATCCGCACTTTGATGGTTCTTTTCAGACGATGTTTGGCTTCAAACTTTTCAAAATAATGATTAAACAGCATATTCCAGAACATTGAAGTCACAGCCATCGCAATTCCGAGAGCGCCTGTGACCTCAAGCGGCATATGCATGAGCGTACTCAGTAATATGGCAATCACCACCAATAAAATGCCTTCATATAAGGTGGCATGAATCAGTCTTCTTTTCGAAATTAACATTTCAGTTCATCAAGTCAGGAGATAGAAGAATTATATTTCTTTAAATTTGATTATTCGAGTTAGAATCTATCAATAAAAATGAAAGATAGAATTCATGAATATTAATCAAGAACAGCTGCTGATGTTTAAACTGGTCATGGAAACCGGCTCCTTCTCTGCTGCTGCACGTAAACTTGGTAAAGTTCCTTCTGCAGTGAGCATGTCCATTGCCAATCTGGAAATTGATCTTAATCTGGCGCTATTTGAACGCATTGGCCGTGAACCGAAACCCACCGCGCAGGCGAAAGTGCTATATGAAAAAACTGAACAGCTTTTGGTTGAAATCAACCAATGGAAGCAACATGCGCTTGCGCTCAGTTCAGGCCTGGAATCTGAATTAAATATTGTGGTGGTGTCTGAATTACTCCATACCCGCTGGACCGATTATATCGTTTTGCTGGAACGGGAATTTTCAGCGCTGCAAGTTAATGTATTTAGCGCACCCCAAGAGGATGCTCATCGCATGCTGTTTGAAGGTTCAGCGCAGTTAGCGCTGATGTTTGAACGAGAACAGCTGGAAACCCGTGAACAGTTTATAGAATTAAAGCGTGAGGTACTGGTCGCCGTTGCGGGCAAACAGCATCCATTAAGTCAATTTCATCAGGTCAGTTATGAGCAGATTTTACAAAATCGACAGATTGTTGTTGCCAGTCGTGATCGTAGCATTAAACCAGAACTACTCTTTTCCCGAAATTACTGGCGCACTGACAATCATCAATCTGCCTGTAACATGATCCTGCAAGGTTTAGGCTGGGGGGTACTTCCTCTGGAAATGATCAATGAACAGCCACACTTGCAGGAGCAACTACAGATCTTGCAGCTGCTCGATTTCACCCCAAAATTTGAATATTTTGTCGATCTGGTCTGGAGTCGGGAAACTCGACTGGGTACAGCTGCTCATTTTTTGATTAATCACTTGCGTCAGCAGCGAAAAACCGACCATTAATCACAGAAATTCAACGACAGCCTACTTGGTAAGAGGATGATTTATGATATATAAGAATGCATAAGCAATAACCATAGAACTAGATCGTAATGACATTAACTGCATTAAACCAATTAAAAAACTTGACGACTATTGTGGCAGATAGCAGTGATTTAAGCGCAATTGAGAAATTTCGCCCTCTGGATGCAACCACAAATCCATCTCTGATTACTGCTGCAGCGAAACAGCCAGAAAATCAGGCATTGATTGAAGCTGCTTTTCAACAAGCCCAGCAAGAAGGCTATGTGAATAATGCCCTGATAGAACGCACCATTGATATTTTGACCGTCAAATTCGGTGTTGAAATTTTAAAACTGATTGAAGGTCGTGTTTCGACTGAGGTGGATGCCTCCCTGTCTTTTGATACTGAAGCGACCATCGCCAAGGCTAAAGAATTACTCGCGCTATATGAGCAATATGGGATTAATTCTGGCCGCATCCTGATTAAGATCGCATCGACTTGGGAAGGTATTCAAGCAGCGAAAGCGCTGGAAGAAGAAGGTATCCATACCAACCTGACCTTATTGTTTGGCCAGCATCAGGCCCATGCCTGCGCTGATGCCAAAGTGACTTTAATCTCACCTTTTGTCGGCCGCATTCTAGACTGGTATAAGAAAGCGGAAGGTGTTGAGTCGTATCCGATCGAAAAAGATCCGGGCGTACTTTCAGTGAAGCGCATTTATGAATTCTATAAAGTGCATGGGATTAAAACTGAAATCATGGGTGCAAGCTTCCGTAGTATTGAACAGGTCCTGGGCCTCAGCGGTTGTGATCTGCTCACTGTCGCACCAAACTTGCTGGAACAACTGGAAAATGATCAGCGTGAAGTTCAGGCTCAACTTTCAGCCAAAGATATTCAATCTCAAGGTGAACTGAATCCAATCAGTCATGCCGATTTTGATGCGCAACTGAAACAGGACCAGATGGCTAGTGAATTACTGCAAGGTGGTATCGATGGCTTTATCAAAGCCCGTGAACAACTGGCGGCTTTATTAAAGGAAAGTTTTTTGAGCACCACCTAATTTCACAGCGAATTTATAGAATTTCTCCAAGCCGATGTTGCTATAATGCCACATCGGCTTTTTTCATTTTTGCGAGTTCTTCGTGTTTGGTATCACAGATCTAACGACCTTTATCATTGGGACAACGTTAATTGTGTTACTGCCGGGGCCAAATTCCCTCTATGTCATGTCGATTGCCTCCCGCTTTGGTATCAAGACCGGTTATATGGGCGCCTTAGGGGTTTATAGCGGTGACCTGATTCTGATTCTATGTACGGCGTTAGGCGCAGCCTCTCTACTTCATGCATTTCCCGTGCTATTTATTGCCCTGAAAATTATTGGTGCTGTCTATCTCAGTTATCTTGGGATCAAACTGATCATTGCCGCCTATCAGACTTTTTTTCCGAAACAGTCGTCACAACGTGTTCAGATTAAAAAGGCTACTCCTGAAACTGTCGAGTCGATTCAGCCCTTTCGCACAGCATTGACGATCAGTGTTTTAAATCCTAAGGCAATTCTATTTTACTTGTCTTTTTTTGTGCAGTTTGTCGATCCTGTTTACCCTTATCCGGCACCGACTTTTGCACTCTTGGCTTTAATCCTGCAACTGATCAGCATGACCTACCTTTCAATCCTGATCTTTTCCGGGGTCAAACTCGCGAGCTATTTCAACCAGAATTATAAATTGACCACTGGCGGAGTTGCTTCAGTAGGAATTCTATTCTGCGGGTTCGGAATCAAACTGGCGACTTAAACCTTCTAAAAATTAGTAGATTTCTGGCAAGAGCAGCTCTTTCTAAAATTGTTAAAAACATTGTGTTTATATATGAAAAGCGTATGATTTAAACGCATTTAAAAATAGTTTCATGGATGATGCCTAAACTTTTACAAGATCTCTCCTTTCCTGCCATCATGGCGGGTTTTATTACCTGCATGATTGGGATCAGCGTATCCGCGGTACTGGTCATTGAAGCAGCGCAAAGCCTGGGTGCAAATGCAGCGCAAATCAGTTCCTGGTTATGGGCACTCGGCATAGGTATTGGGGTTTCCGGCTTGCTGCTTTCCTGGAAATATCGCTATCCAATTTCCACCGCATGGTCGACAGCCGGCCTGGCGTTAATTATTGCTTCCGCAGGCCATTACAGTCTAGCCGAAGCGATTGGCGCTTTTCTGATTTGCGGTATCCTGATTGCCTGTCTGGGATTTTTCGGAATATTTGACCGGATTTTTCAGTTTATTCCGCAAAGTCTGACCAGCGCCATGCTGGCTGGTGTTTTGCTGAAATTTGGTATTTCGGTATTTGGCAGCCTGCAACAATCCTGGGGCTTTGTGCTTACCGTACTGGCTATCTATCTCATTTCCAAAAAGCTCAGTACCCGTTATAGCATTGTCATTACCGTCTTAATGGCAATTACGCTCTGCCCGTTCTTTATCGATTTTACGCTTCCACATTTGAACTGGAGCATCGCCCAGCCTGTATGGACCACACCAGAATTTAGCCTGCAAGCTATTTTAGGACTGGCTCTTCCGCTGATGGTGATTAATCTGGCATCGCAATATTTACCAGGCCTGGCTGTAATTAAAAGTTATGGCTATCCACCCAAGGTAAATTCGATTTTAGGCTGGACTGGCCTCACTCAGGCACTACTCGCTCCATTTGGCTGTTTCAGTGTTAATCTTGCTGCAATTAGTGCAGCAGTCAGTCTGGATGCACAGGCACATCCTGATCCAGCTAAGCGTTATATCGCAGGTATGAGCTGTGGTCTGTTTTATATTCTGATGGGTTTCTTCGCTGCGACCCTGACCAGCTTATTGATGGCTTTTCCGGGTATTCTGATTACGGTTCTGGCTGGCATTGCCCTGTTTGGCACCATTGGCCACAACATTGCACTGGCTTTTCAGGACAGTCATGACCGCGAGGCCGCACTGATGACCTTTCTGTTCAGTGCATCCAATATCCAGTTTTTCGGCATTGGTTCTGCTTTCTGGGGCCTACTGCTTGGCTTGATGGTTTATTTACTATTTAAGCTTAAACCTCAGCTGGCTTAAATTCATGAAAATAGAGATAACTTATGTCTATCTCTTTTAATGTCCTGATGCTTGAGAAAACAAATTAATGACCACTACACCGGAAATAATCAGGGCAATACCGATAAAAGCAGGAAGATCCAGCGCCTGCTTAAATACAATATAACCAACAATGGCCGTGAGAATGATCCCCACACCGGCCCAGATCGCATAAGCAATGCCTAAAGGAATCACCTTAATCACCTGAGACAGCAAATAAAAGGCGATACAAAATAAAACGACCACCGCTAAAGAAGGCCACAAACGGGTAAAGCCTTCAGATTTCACCAGAAATGTAGATCCAGTGACTTCGGCAATAATGGCCAAACCCAACAAAAGATATGCCCAAGTCGCAGGGTTCATTTTTTCCATTCTCCAAATCTATCTTTCCTAAAACAAAGCTTAGTTATGCTCTTAAGAAATAAATTTTTTATAAGTTTATGTTGAGGGGCGAAAGCTGATGCAAAAAATCCAGCGTCTTGATAAAAGTCTGCTGACTTTCTTTCTTGCCCATAAAGAACTGATATTCATGAATCAGCCAGGCTTTAGATTCGGGATAAAAAACTTCTGTCACTGGAACCTGTTGCGCTTTTAAAGCTTTGATAAAAGGCAAGGATTGGGTATTAGTCAGAAAGTCCTTGTTGCCCCCGCTAATGAATACTGGCGGGTACGACGGCGTAATATACTGGATTGGAGAAATACGTTTGAGAAACTCGGCATCATTTTTACGATCCCCTGTATAGGCCTGAATCAGGCTATATACGCCCCACTCTACGATCTTCATTTCATCAGGTGCAGTACTGGCAAATGACTCCAGGTCATAAATACCACAGTGCAGAATCAGACCTTTAAGCTGAGAGGGTTGCAGATAAGGCTGAAAATCAGATTGTTTGGCGAAGTCAGGATTTGTTAGAAGCGCAGCATAATGGCTGGCCATATTCGCCCCGGCAGAATCTCCGGCCAGATATAAATTCTGGGCATCAATCTGGTATTCGGCTACATGTTGAGTAATAAACTCCAAGGCCTGATCAATCTGATGTAACTGACTTGGATAAATCGCTTGAGGTGCAAACTGATATTGGACCGATACCACGTTATAACCTTGCGCAGCCAGAAGTTTAAAATAACCTCGGGCATGCTCTTTAGAACCAGAAATCCAGCCACCACCATGAATCCACACAATAGTTGGTTGAGGGCCGATACTTTCGATATTTTGTGGTTGATATAAATCCAGAGAGAGCTTTTTCTGCGGTGAATAGACCATATTCTGATGCACGATGACCGAACCGGGTGCATAGCGATCCATCACCTTTTGCTGCATCCCTGTGGTCAAATTAAAAGCACCGGCAATGACCCGGCTATTTTGTACAGTATTTTGACAGCCTGCCAGAATAATTGAACAGAGCAGCAATAAATGAATGGCAAAAAACCTCAAAACCTTCCTCATAGATCAGCCCAAAAATAAGCCTAGGCAGTTTAAACCATCCCCAGAAAAACAGCGTCATTTATTCTGTTATTTTTGATCAACAAACCTGAATTCCTAGTTTTTTGCTCTGTTTTTTCTTTAATCAAATCTCTGCTTTCATGTGAAAAATATCTGTAATTTAAAGATTTTTTGCCATTTTTCAGCTTTTTGCAATTGCACCCTTGGTTGCACTGTGCTATCAATAAATCAGAGCGTAAAAGACACACAACATGCGGAGAAAAATCATGGCTTACCAACATATTTTAGTCCCAGTAGACGGTTCAGATATTTCCTTTTCTGCAGTTCGACATGCAGCCAAAATTGCCAAGGCATTTGGCAGTAAACTTTCCCTGATCAGCCTGATTGCAGAAGACCCTTTTACCGAAGCTGACTTCTACTACAGTTCAACCATCATGAAAGAGTATTTTGCTCAGGCTCATGCCAATGCAAAAAATGCCCTAAAAGAAGCCACTGCAATTGCAGACAGTGAAGGTATAGAAGCAGATTCCCGCATTGTGACTGGTCTGGTGAATGCCGAACATATTGCTGAGACTGCAGAGGAAACCCAGGCCGATCTGATCGTCATGGGTTCACACGGCCGTAAAGGCTTCCAGAAAATGATTCTGGGCAGCTTTGCACAAGATGTTTTGGGCGCCAGTCAAATTCCGGTATTAATCGTTAAAAAATGATCTGATTTGCGCATCTTCAAGGTGCGCAATTTTTTCAGGCAGTGTTTCTGTCTAAACCCTTCTACAGTGAACCTCCATTTTCTAAATGACCATTTCACTGCATATCCTAAAAATGAGGAGGCACTATGCAAAACTATGAACATATTCTTGTCGCACTCGATGAATCCTCAATGTCCTATGCTGCAGCTGAACATGCCCGTGAGCTGGCTAAAGCTTTTAGTAGTAAGGTGACATTGGTCAGTATTATTGCCGTAGATCCATTTAAAGGTGTGGACTTTTATAAGGTTGCTCCCGCAGTCACTGACTATTTCATGCAGGCAGAACAACATGCACTGGATCTTTTAAATGAGATCAAGGCAAATTTTGTGCATGATGGTACGCAAGTCACGACTAAAATCATTCATGGTATGGCACCTTCTGAAGGAATTCTTCAGGCAGCGCAGGAAGTTCCGACCGATCTGATTATCATGGGATCACATGGCCGCAAAGGTTTGCAAAAACTGATGCTGGGCAGCGTGGCACAGAATGTCCTTTCCCAGTCCGAGATTCCGGTATTGATTGTGAGACCGTAAAGCAGACAACAAAAAAAGCCTGCTATGCAGGCTTTTTTTAGCGAATTTTTTGATTCAGTTCATTCAGGAAGAGTTCAGCATCCAGCTGGCTATTAAATACTTTTTTGTATTCTCCAGCTTGCTGAATAGAATGCGGTGTATATTGAAGGGAGATTTCAAACAGACCAGTCGCAGCATTTCTGCTGACATGAACCGCAATAATATGCCGAGTATTTAAATAAAAACCATCTTCGATTTTCACCAACATCTTGAATAAGACCTCTAGTATATCAATTTGAAGATTTCTTCATGTTTAATAGAAAAGTATAGTTTTACTTTCCTGTCTAGCCTCTTACTGTAAACCTTTTATGTGGCTGATTTCGCATTATAGGATTTTAAATGTGTTTAGATTCACCATTTAAAATAAGTAAATAATAAGAAGCCGGATCAGATGATCCGGCTTTTTACATAATGATCTTATACGCTTAACATGCTGTTCAATGTCTCAGAGACATTTTTCGATTTCACCTGTGGTTTTAAAGCTTCAAGTTGTGCTTTGACTTCACTGCGCTGCGGTTCAATCAGGGTATACCAGCGTGAAAGCACCTGAAGCAGACGTGAACCGACAATCGGGTTTTTCTGATCCAGATATTTCGCCAGCTCGATATAATGCTGTACACCAAAGCTCCAGGTATTGACCGGATTGGCATTCAAACCGCCACTCACTGCACGAATACGGTTTGGCACTTTCAAGTCATAATCTGCATGCTCAGTGAGTGCTTTAATTGTTTCTGCTGTCGCTTTTGGATGAGCGGCTTGCAGCATGAACCATTGATCCAGTGCCAGTGCTTCATCTTTAAAGCGGTTATAGAAATCATCCAGGAATGCTTTGGCTTGAGGTGCATCATTCCATACCAGCACACGCAAGGCACCTAAACGTTCAGACATGTTGCCTGTGTTTTGGTATTGCTGCTCTGCCAGTTCAAATGCACTTTCATCACCTTGACGTGCAATCAGCATCAACATGATATTTTTCAATGCACGTACACCCATCGCTTGGGAGAAATCTGACTGCAATTCAGGATCCAGACTCAGATAGATTTCTTTAGCTGTGGCTCCAAAGGCACGTGCCAATTTATGCAGCAAGGCATCACGTTTTTCCTGAATCATGGCTGGATTATAGTCTGTATCAATCCGGCTACCCAGGTAACCTTCAGCCGGTACATCAAACAGACGGGAAGCCAATAACGGATCTTTTTGAATCAGATCAGGCAAGGTATTCAGCATCGCCTCGATATAGATTTCAGAAGGTTGATCATCCAGCAGAATACGTTCTAATAAAGTCTGCGTCGCTTGCCACTGGTTAAAACCATTGGTTTCATATTGCAACAGGAACGCCAGTTCTTGTTCAGAGTAATCAAAATGCAGAACAACGGGTGCAGAGAAGTTACGCAGTAAAGAAACAACCGGCTTGCTAGTTATACCGCTAAACTCGATGGTCGCTTCATCCTGATCAAACAAATACACCCCATCTTTGACGCCATTTTCAAATAAGGCATCAGAGTGCAGGCTCAGCTGCTCACCTGTAGCCGCATCAAACAAGGCTAAAGCCACTGGAATCGGAACAGCTTTCAGATTCGGATATTTCGGATGAGCTTTCAGGCTTTGCTTAAAGCTAAGACGATAAGTTTGTGCATCTGCATCATACTCACCTTTTGCGACCAGTTTCGGTGTACCTGGCTGGTTATACCAAGTCAGGAAGTTTGATAGATCCACACCAGAACCGGCAGTCAATGCAGCTACCCAGTCTTCAACCGTTACGGCCTGACCATCATGACGGCGGAAATATTCATCTGTACCCTGACGGAATTTTTCTTTACCGAGCAAAGTCGCCATCATACGGTTAATTTCTGCACCTTTTTCATACACGGTCGCAGTATAGAAGTTATTAATTTCTACAAAATGATCCGGACGCGGTGGATGCGATAAAGGGCCAGAATCTTCCGGGAACTGATGCGCTTTCAGGACTGCAACATCATCAATACGCTGTACCGCAGCAGACTGTAGATCTTCCGAGAAAGACTGATCACGGAATACAGTCAAACCTTCTTTCAGACACAGCTGGAACCAGTCACGACAAGTAATCCGGTTACCCGTCCAATTATGGAAATATTCATGGGCAATCACGGACTGTACACGCATGATGGCAGCATCAGTTGTATATTCTTCATCAGCCAATACGCATGAGGTATTGAAGATATTCAGACCTTTGTTTTCCATCGCTCCCATGTTGAATGCGCTGGTTGCTACGATCATGTAATTATCGAGGTCGTATGGCAGACCATAATGCTCTTCATCCCAACGCATGGAATGTTTTAAGGCTTCCATCGCGATTTTGCATTTTGGAATGTCTTTTTCTTCAGCATAGATTTCCAGTGCCACATCACGACCTTCTGATGTGGTATAGCGATCTTTCATTACTGCCAGATCACCAATGACGCAGGCAAATAAATAGCTCGGCTTTTTGGTTGGATCTTGCCAAAGTGCATAGTGACGATTTTCATCCACTTCACCCGTCTCAATCAGGTTACCGTTAGCTAGTAGCACTGGATACTTTTTGTCAGCTTCAACACGAGTAGTAAATACAGACAATACATCTGGCCGGTCTGGATAGAACGTAATTTTACGGAAACCTTCTGGTTCGTTCTGAGTGACGAACAGATCTGAACTGGCCTGATACAAACCCTCTAGCATGGTATTGGTTTCTGGGTGAATCTTGACGACTGTTTCAATGGTCGCCTGATCTGGAGCATTGCTAATCACCAGTTGCTCAGTATCCAGAATATAATCTGATGCATTTAGTGGCTGACCATTTAACTGGATCGATTGCAGTTCGAGGTCACGACCAAGCAATACCAGATCACCTGCTGTTTGACGCTGCATCTCCAGTTTGCTGCTGACCAGCGTATGATCGTCATAGACTTGAATATTCAGGTCGATAGAATTTACAACAAAAGAAGGTTTTTGATAGTCTTTTAAATAAATGGTTTGATCTGCTTCGATCACCGGATTCGCCGCGATATTCATATAATGTCCTGATCCTTTATTGCACAGCTTCTAAGGCAAAAGATTGTCAATGTATTGATCATACGCCTTGATCTTGAACCTGTCTGTGCGTTTCATTTGTATTGTATATGGGAATAATTACTAATCTTTTCAATTGAGCTACATCAAAATATACGATAATCGCCTTATATTTGCCCGATATCTAAAATCCCCCTCTGTAAAACAACTTAAAGATAGAATAAAAAAAGCCCTCATCTGCAGTGTATGATTCCTGCACATGCAAAGTATTATTCCAATATGGAAAATTACTGCCCGAGTTCAGAACAACCTTATCCAATTTAGATGCTGGGCACTGCAAAATCTGACTTCTAAAAGATTAAGTTCTGATTAATCTGCGTTCTGAATTGCACTTTAAATGCACAAATGACACGCACCAATTTGAATGCATTTTGGCTCACCCAATAGCAATGGCAGGATTTAAAGAAAGATATATGCCAAGTTTTCAGCCAATATCATATTTTTTTACATTTTCTTATCTATTTGATTTAAAAATATATAATTTAGGATTAATAGCAATTCCGAAATACTGATTAAAAAATGAGCATGGTTTTTGCTACAGTTTAAGTGTGTTTTCTCCAAGCGCAAAGACTCCAAGAATAACGACAACAAAGAAATTGAGGTGAGATATGTATTTAAAACAGCATGTGGTACGGATTGAAAATCTTAAAACACTTCAGGTTCTGGATCAGGCCAATATTGATCATAAAGTCATTGCCCTGTTTATGAGTTCTGAAGGCGTTCAGCTACAAGCGCATGAGGTCAGTGCGATTCTGAATACTTATGATGCACTCGGTGGCAAAAAGGTTCCATCCAAAAAAGTGCAGGCGTTGATTCAAGCGAAACATCAAGGAGAGGAAGACGAAACATTACCCTGCCCCGTTTAAAAAACGATGATCCAGTTTTCTTGAATACAGGGCTACTTCGGTAGCTCTGTTTGTTGAAAGGCTCTCTCCTCCTGAAATCTGCTGCATTAAAATATTCTCAAATAACGCGTGACTTTGATGAGCTGTGTATAATCGCAGTTTCTCTTTATTCTGGAGTTGTGCGCAATCATGGTATTCAACGTTCTGCAAAAACAGCTTGATGAAAGTACGCAGTGCCCACTATGTAAGGCCTCCATGTACTGGATCGAGGCAGAACAGTATGATCAGGACATTACTTATCATGAATGCAGCCACTGCCAGCATCAGCTCTATACCGACCAGAAACATAACTGTTATTGCGATCAGTGTCTGGCTCATCGTAAACGTATGCTGAAAGAAGTCCGTTTACAGGAAAACCGGAAATTTCATAAAAAGCAGGATCGGCATGAATATGAGCTCAATCAGCTCAGTTTTATTAATAAACTGTTTCTGCTCTCGATTCTGGATGAACAGGTTCAGGAACATAGCCAGCATCAGGAATATATTGACTGGCATGCCATTAAATATTATTCCATCAGCCCGAATTACCTGTATCAGCATGGTCTGGTCAAAAATCTGCTGAAAGATCAGATTCTAGTTCCTAGAGATATTCAACAAGAGAATCAGCAGTACTATATTAATGTACGTCTGGATGGCTATTCTGAGCCAAGCCTGTTTAGTATTACCCAGCAGTTGCGTTTCTGGTTCTATGAAAATCTGAGTAAAGGCGTGCCTTTTAAAAGTGCGGATGAAGTCAAAGATGCACTGTATTGTCTACTGTATCAGGAAGTCATTCAATTCGCACAGTTCTATTGCCGTAGCTGGGGTATCCAGATTGCGGGCAATCAAAGTTTTCAGGCTTTCTGCTATCGCCTGCTCGATGTTTTGGCTGTGGGACAGATTTATTATCTCGTGCAATCGGCCCTCGAATATCTGTATCAGCAGAAAGCTTTAAAACCACGAAATGAAAATTTCATTAATACCAATTTACTGAAAAAGACCCTACAGCAATATCGGGAACGTTCAGTGAATGAAAAATGGGAAACCTCAATTCTGCCTCGTCCACCACAATTGCCTTTGTGCAAAATGAGCAGCATTCTGTTTTTCCGCTTTCTTGGTTATGATGAAAATATTTTCTTCCAGCCGATCTGGCGTTCATGGCAGAAGATTGAACCACGCCTGAAATTTTATTCACAAAAACGCTGTATGCATTGCGGCTCACAAGAGCTTACTGTTGAATATGATGCCAGCGATTATGTCAGCCTGTTATGCCGTAACTGCAAACATCAAGACCATTATTTTACCCGCTAAGCATTTAGCAGCTCTATTCATATTTGAAAGATCAGGATGATGAATACTTCCGTGCAACAATTACAAAATACTCTTCTCGATCAGATCTGTGAAGCCTGGTCATTGCTTCAAGAGCAGCAACCATTGGTACATGTGATGACCAATGCGGTGGCCAGCAACTATGTGGCCAATATCTTGCTGGCTGCGAATGCTTCGCCCGCTATGATTGATAATCCTTTTGAAGCAGAGAGCTTTGTCAAAATTGCTGGAGCACTCAGTTTAAATTTGGGAACGCCGACTACCGAACAGGTCGAGGCGATGCAGATCGCTACTAAAACAGCACACAGTATCCAAAAGTCATGGGTACTAGATCCTGTTGGTTATGGAAACGTACTGCATTGGCGTTCAAGTGTTGTGGATCAGCTCATGACCTATCAACCCACAATTTTACGGGGGAATGCTTCAGAAATTGGTGCTTTGGCAGGGAAAAAAATCGAGTCCAAAGGCGTCAATAGCACTGTTGATAGCTCAGAAGTTTATCTACAGGTGCAGTCCTTACTGGAACAATGTGAATGTATTGCTATTTCAGGTGAGTCTGATTACATCATTTCCAGAGATTATCCTGTGATTCAGGTTTTAGGCGGTTCATATTTACAGCCGCGCGTCACAGCAACTGGATGTGCCTTAGGCGCACTGATTGCAGCTTATAGTGCAGTAAGTTACCCTACGATCGCAGCACTCTCTGCTCATGTACATTTTGCAATCGCCGGTCAATTGGCTTTTGCCAAAGCACCGACCTTAGGTCATTTTAATACTGCATTTATGGATGAGATCCATCAATTGAATATAGAAACGATCCGTCAATATGCAGACTTTCGGATTTTGGCAGATTAAGCATCTGTCGGGTGTTTTATAATAAATATATGGAACACCCTATTACACTATTCAACTTATTTTTTAGATAATTAAAGTCAGCCATAATCTGGCAAAAATAATTTTTCAAGCGCTCAAGCTGAGTATTGTGTAAGCTTTGGATGAGCTTTTGTATCTCAAATTTGACTAATATCTTTCAAAATTACGTGATATATATATTTTACCAATTAGTCAAATTCACACTTATTTTTAAACTTTATTTAAATTTGTTTAATAATTCTAAATAAAGCATGTCTGCAATTTAATACTTCATCAAGATTTCTTACTTCTAAGCCAGTAAAACCTATTACTCATTCTTGGCTTCTGAAATATTCAATACTCCATTTAGCCTGAAAAATAAGCTTAGGTAAGCATTAATATCTAAGTCATAAATAGTATTCAATAAAAAAGTCAGTTGCCCTTAAGCAACTGACTCAAAAAAATAATAAAGACAGGCGATTAACCTTGATAATGGATACTCACCGATTTAATCCGGTTATTTTCGATTTCCATTACCTTGAATTGAACACCTTGGTAGTTCAGTTCAGTGCCTACCTCGACCACACTATTGGTTTTATCCAGAATCAGACCAGCAACACTGATATAGCCTGCATCTTCATCAATCAGATCCAGCATACCGAGCTCAAGTTCTAACTGGTACAGATCCAGCATACCGGACGCAATCCAGTGTGTATCATCAACTTTGACCAGATCCAGCTGCTCATCGGCATCTGGGAATTCACCGGCAATTGCCTCAAACACGTCTAGCGGTGAAATCAGACCTTGTACATGACCAAATTCATCACTGACCAGTACCAGAGAGCCTTTTGATGTGCGCAAGGTATTAATCGCGTCAATCACTTTCATTCTTTCAAAGATATAGATAGGGCGATGACGCTTGATCAAAGCTTTTAATTCTTCCGGTTCATCCAGTACATCTAATAGTTCTTTGGCACGAACGATGGTAATCACCTTATCCAGACTGCCCCGGCAAACCGGAAACAGGCTGTGGGGTACAGACAGGATTTTTTCACGGATCTGTTCCGGACTATCCTCCAGATCGACCCAGGAAATCTGGCTTCGTGGGGTCATGATCGATGCTACAGAACGCTCTGCCAAGGTCAATACCCCGCCAATCATATAGCGTTCTTCATCCGCAAAGGTTTCCTGTGCTTCATGCTGAATGGTACTGGTGGTTTCAAGCTTAGCACCCATCAGTTGAAGAATACTGTTAGCGGTACGATGACGCAGCGGAATCTTGGCTTCATGTTTCGCAGCATTGCGCTGACTAAACTGGTTAAAGGCTTCAACTGCAATTGCAACACCAATACCGGAATAGATGTAGCCTTTTGGAATATGGAAACCGAAACCTTCTGCCATCAGGCTGATCCCGATCAGTAACAGGAAGCTCAAACATAGAATCACAACTGTCGGATGACGATTCACAAAGTTAGTCAATGGCTTAGACGCCAGTAACATCACGGCCATCGCGATAATCATGGCTGCCATCATGACATAGATATTATCGACCATACCTACGGCGGTAATCACTGAGTCTAATGAGAATACAGCATCCAAAATGACAATCTGAACCACAACGGCTGTAAAGCCCGCATATGCCACCTTGGTCGTGACCTGTATTTCAGGCTTGCCTTCAATTTTTTCATGAAGTTCGGTAACGGCTTTATAGAGCAGGAATAAACCACCAAAGAGCAGAATCAAATCCCGTCCGGAGAATGTCCAGTTAAATAATTGAATAAGCGGTTGAGTCAAGGTGACTAACCAAGAGATTGCGAACAGTAGACCTAAACGCATCAACAAGGCTAAGGATAGACCGATCACGCGGGCCTTATCACGCTGTTCAGGAGGAAGTTTCTCAGCCAGAATGGCAATAAAGACTAGGTTATCAATACCTAAAACGATTTCGAGAATAATAAGAGTAATTAAACCAACCCAAATTCCGGGATCTAATAAAAATTCCATTAGCACACCATCCCATTTGAGTATGTAAGCAACGAATATGGAAGATCAACGCACGGCGAGGGATCCATTTAATTTAACCTTTTCAACTTAAGATACATCCATTATGCATAAACTTATGATTTTTGAACAATAAAATTTATGAAAAACTGTTACACCGCTTTGCCTCCCCCTTGTGGTGAAATCTTTTAATTTTCAAATCATTGGCCTGAATCTGTTATGTTCTACATAACTCATTACAAATTAAAGAAAATTTAGGCTTCTTTTTGACCCTAAGCCCATTAAATCTATCTGATAGAAGCCTGAGATATAAATTACTGTTTCTCTTAATATTCATATCTCTTCATACATCATAAAATATTGAATGATCCACTATCCTGCTACGTCCCTTAAATCCACTTATCTAAAGACATATTTTAAATATGGATTTTTTTATTAAAATAGTTCATACACGTTATGAATAGTTAGTCGTAGGATCAAAAAGATGCATAAGTTTCTCATCCAAAACGGTTTTATTCGATGAGTGACCAAATTAAATGTACTCGCTCTAGCTTTCGATCAGATCTGAAAAATCCGAATCTGCATCGTGCTACAGATTATAAAATCTACCAGAGCATTCATTTAAACAGCATCGATTTTGAATTGTATTTCCGCATACTCACCAAAAGTAAGATATGCGCAGGTCGGCCATTTATCCATATGGTTTGCCAATCTAGTTCTTATTCAGACTCTAAATTTAATCTGGAGTCTTAAGATTTGCATGTCATATCAATGCCATTCATCTGGATAAAGACAGTTACAATTTGCCCCGATTGATCTACAACACATAAATCACCTGATTTTTTTGATGTTAAGAAGATCTAACAAATGCAATCTCGTTAACATTTTAAAAATAAAGGTTGAAACATGTATAAACTTTTACATAAAATGTCAGTGCCCTAGAAAAATAAATAAAAGGAACATTTCATGACTAAAAAATATGCAAAATTTTTACCTTGTGCAGAACACTTTAATTTAGAAAACTTTCCATACTACTGGGTGACTCAAGTTCATGCCCAATATGTCCTAAATGTAGATCATGCACTTAAAAAGTATGGTGTCGATAATTCACGTCGCCGTATTTTGCTTGCTCTTAAAGCCAAACCACATGCCAGCGTTTCTGACCTGTCAGAAATGGTCGTATCTAAAATGTCGACAACCACCAAGATCGTTTATCGCTTAAAAGATGAAGGTCTGGTTGAAACCTATTCCTGTGAAGACGATGCTCGTATTACCCGTGTCGTGCTGACTGAAAAAGGAATGGAAATGACACATAAAATTAATGACCTGACCAATGTTGTACTGGAACAGTCATTTGAAGGGCTAACCCCATTACAAATTGAAAAAACTATGGAAAGCTTACGCCATATCTTTAAAAATTTGGCTCGTTAAGTATTTTTCAATTTTGAATTTAGCTGGCGAGATCAATAACACCTTTTATAATAATTAACGATCCGCCATTGCTTTCTAGGTTTTAGGAATCAAAAAAGTTCAGCTGTGGACTAGCTTTTTTGATTCTTTCTTTTGGTACATGTGAACATTCGAACTCCTCTACTGGAAATCCCTGTACAAAGCTGCGAATATCCGGTTGCGTGAGATTCAGCCATTCATGTAAACGTTCGTGCGGAATCACAATGACTGAACGTTTAATATTTCCCGGCTCATGAAACTCTTTCATCATGGGATGGTCTATTGCATCCATCGTAATCATACTGGTTGAACGTATGATTTCATCCTGCACCCGAGCAATTTCATACAGTGCCGCAATAAAGGTCGCCTTTCCATCTTTACGTCTGACGCCCCAGCGCTGTGGTTTATTATCAAAATACTTTGACTCATAAAATTCCGAGACGGGAATCACCCCAAACTTGCATTTGGCTGTCGCCTCTGCAAAGGTTGGTTTTTGCAGCAAAGTTTCATTTCTGGCATTGTAGGTTTTTGTCCCAATCGTTTTATCCTCTGCCCATTTGGGAATAAAGCCAAAGTTAACCGAGCGCCATTCCAGACCTTGATCAGATTGAAATAACAAGGGTGTAGCATAATTCGGATAGACTTCTTCCGGATATTCAAAGGGAATTTCCGGCAAGCCCAGATCATGTATTTGCTGCGAAGTTAAAGGCTTAAAGTTGGCACACATGCTTAATCAGACAGATCACTTGATATTCTGATTATAGCTTGATGCCAAGCTTAAACCTGTATGTATTATGGATAAGTTTCTATCATTTAATATTATTCATTGGGTACAGTCAGCCAGTGAGTACGGGTGAATTCCTCAAAAATCCAGCGTCCATTAAAACGTCCAAGTCCAGAGTTTTTCTCGCCCCCAAACGGTGCATTAGCCTGATCTGCCACACTAATACTATTGATATGGGTCATACCGATATCAAGCTGTTCCGTAAAATTAATACCACGTTCAATATTCGAGGTACAAACCGCACTGGATAAGCCAAAACGGGTATCATTGGCCAGCTTTAAGGCATGTGTTTCATCACGAGCTTTCAGTATTGGTAGAATCGGTCCAAAACTTTCTTCCTGAGCCAGTGGAGATTCAGGTGCTACCCCAGTAAAGATATGTGGATAGACCAGATTACCTTCTATACCCCCTTCATATACTAGCTCTGCACCCTGCTCTTTTGCACTTTGAATAATCTGCTGATGTTTTTTGACCTGACTCTGATTGATGATCGGACCAATAATGGTCTCTTCCAGATTTGGATCACCCACAGCAACAGTTTTCACCCGTTCTAAAAGCTTTTCCACATAGGCATCATGGATGGACGCATCGACAATGACGCGATTAGTGCTCATACAGATTTGCCCCTGATGCATAAAGCGTCCCATAATTGTCAACTCTACTGCCAGATCAAGGTCTGCATCATCCAGAATCACCAGTGGCGCATTTCCGCCCAGTTCCAGCGCCAGACGTTTAATTCGAGGGCTGGCTAAGGCTTTGCTTCCTACTTTCTGTCCGACTTCTGTAGAACCCGTGAATGAGATCATTTTTGGAATTGGGTGCTCGACAAAATAATCACCAATTTCACTGCCTGCCCCTGAAACCACATTGAGCACACCTGCAGGTAAGCCAGCTTCTTCAAACAGCTTTCCTAATAGGGTTCCACCTGTTACCGGCGTATCACTTGCTGGCTTGAGTACCACACTATTTCCACAGGCAATCGCTGTTGCTACAGAACGCATGGATAAATGAAATGGAAAATTCCATGGACTAATGATGCCAATCACACCCAAGGGTTTTCGTAGTACCAGACTTTTACGTTGTGGATCTTTGCTCTCCAGCTGTTCAGTCTTGATCTGCTCTGGAAATTTCTGGCTTTCCTGAATAATAGATAGAGCAGCGCCAACTTCCAGACCAGCTTTAAAACGGGTACTTCCAGACTCAAGAATCAACCATTCAATAATTTTATCCTGACGTGCCTGAATTACCTGTTGTAGTTTTTGCAGGATTTGCTGTCTGAACTCAACTGATTTAATGGCACCCTGCTGAAAGGCTTTATCAGCTGCCGCATAAGCCGCATCCACATCTGCTGTACTGGCAGCCTGCAGAGTAAAGATTGTATCTTGAGTATAAGGATTCAAGTTCTGAATCATTTTCTGGGAACGACCGGGTTGCCACTGACCCGCAATAAACTGCTGATCCAAATTTTGATATGCCATGCTGTTCTTCCCTGCAATTTATTGATTTGCTTTTACTTTAGCAGAGTCATTTCAGGATGGAAGTGACAGCGACGAATTGTTACGCTTTTATCTTGAGCTTTCTAAGTGAATGAAAATTATTGATCCATGAATCTCATTCTTTGCTGTCTAAATCTTCCAGTACGTCAGCCAAAATATGATTCCTAGAAATTAAAACTTGAAAATTAAATCAAGTCTTAAATGCCATTATCCAAAGCTCTACAGCTATCCAGCATGAGGAGCTGTAAACGCTCATAGGAATTGCGATTGGTATATATAAAGCTGATATTCAACAGATAATTATTATTAAAGTTCTCTCCCTTAACCTTGCTCTGCTCTGTTTTAGGTGTTCCGTCAGTTAATTTACATTCCAGAAATACATTTTTATCCTTAGATCTTTTTTAAGAGCAATAAAAAAAAGCCTCCGAAGAGGCTTTTTCAAGTTACAGGATTAGTCACCTGTATAACCTTTAAGTTTTAAACGAGCTGCGTGTAGAAGCGGCTCTGTATAACCTGATGGCTGTTCACCACCTTTAAAGATCAGGTCAGAAGCAGCCTGGAATGCAATGCTGTTGTCAAAGTCAGCAGCCATTGGCTTGTACAGTGGATCATTCGCATTTTGCTCATCCACAATTTTCGCCATGCGTTGCATTACTTCTTCAACCTGTTCACGCGTTACAATTCCGTGACGTAACCAGTTGGCAACGTGCTGAGAAGAAATACGTAAAGTTGCACGGTCTTCCATCAAGCCCACATCATTGATGTCTGGAACTTTTGAACAACCTACACCCAGATCAACCCAACGAACCACATAACCCAAGATACCTTGACAGTTATTTTCTAGTTCTTTCAGTTTCTCTTCTTCAGACCAGTTTGTATCAGTCGCAAGAGGTGGTGTTAATAGATCATCTAAAGGCAATGCTTCAGTTGCAAGCAATTCTTGCTGACGGTTCGCTACATTGATTTGATGGTAGTGAAGCGCGTGAATTACTGCACCTGTTGGAGATGGAACCCATGCACAGCTCGCGCCTGCTTCAGGGTGCTCAGTCTTGGTTTTGTACATGTCTAAAAGCATGTCTGGTTTTGGCCACATGCCTTTACCAATCTGTGCTTTACCACGTAGACCCGTTTGCAGACCTACCATCACGTTACGGTTCTCATAAGCTGGGAACCATTTTTGGCCTTTGATTTCGCCTTTACGAACGAATGGCCCTGCTTCCATGAAGGTATGGATTTCATCACCTGTACGATCCATGAAACCGGTATTAATAAAGATGGTACGGTCTTTTGCCTGAGCAATACAGTTTTTCAGGTTAACTGAAGTACGACGTTCTTCATCCATGATACCGATTTTCAGGGTTTTCGCAGGTAAGCCAAGCGCCTGTTCAGCACGTTCAAACAGCTCAACCGCAAATGCAACTTCTTCTGGACCGTGCATTTTTGGCTTAACGATATACATAGAACCGGTACGTGAGTTCTTGATCGTGTTCTCACCACGGATATCAGCCACAGAAAGCAATGGAGTGACTAATGCATCCATGATGCCTTCATAAATTTCTTCGCCATCTACAAGGATCGCCGGGTTTGTCATCAAGTGACCAACGTTACGAAGCAGCATCAATGAACGACCATGAACCTTGGTCTCAACGCCTTCAACATTTTTGAAAGTACGGTCAGCATTGAGTTTACGGGTAATAGTCTTGCCATTTTTCTCGATAGACTCTTCAAGCGTACCTTTCATCAAGCCTAACCAGTTACGGTAGCCTTCTACTTTCTCTTCAGCATCAACTGCTGCAACAGAGTCTTCCAAGTCCTGAATCGTTGTTACAGCCGCTTCAAGTACAACATCTTTCACGCCAGCTGCATCTGTCTGTCCAATTGGACTGTTTGCATCAATCTGGATGATTGCGTGCAGGCCGTTATTTTTCAGTACGATTTCAGTCGGCGCAGAAGCTTCGCCATTGTAACCAACGAATTTAGAGCTATCCGCAACAGTTGTGGTAGAACCGTCTTTCAGCGTTACAACCAGCGCATTACCTTCAACTGCATATTTGGTTGCATCAGCATGTGAACCTTGTGCCAGCGGGAATGTTTCATTTAAGAAGTTTTTCGCGAATGCAATTACTTTCTCACCACGTTTCGGGTTATAGCCTTTACCTTTTTCAGCACCATCTTCTTCAGAGATCACGTCGAAGCCGTATAAAGCGTCGTATAAAGAACCCCAGCGTGCATTCGCTGCGTTCAGGCAGTAACGCGCATTACGTACTGGAACTACCAACTGTGGGCCAGCCAATAGTGCAATCTCTTCGTCTACATTTTCAGTGCTGATCTGGAAATCTTCTACTTCTGGTAATAAGTAGCCAATCTCAGTCAAGAAAGCTTTGTAAGCTTGTAATTCAAATGTGTTATTGCGATGCCATTCATCAATTTTAGCTTGAATATCATCACGCTTAGCCAAAAGTGCTTTGTTTTTAGGGCTAAGATCAACAACGACTTGTTCAAAGTTCTTCCAGTATGTTTCGCTGTCCAAACCAGAACCTGGTAGTGCTTCATTTTCGATAAAATCGTAAAGTTCTTTAGCAATCGCTAACTTGCCTTTTTGAATACGTGCAGTCATTGTCTTTCCTGATATTGCTACTTTTTATACAAGAGATTCTAGTATACCGATTAAAATCTAGCTGAATAGTACTATCACACCGCAAAATAATGAGCATTTTTCTAATAAGAATACCCTCATATCCTTATTAAATGATGTCTCACACGATGCAATATCATCCTGCTAAATACCCTCATGACAGTGTATAAAGTTTTTGAAATGTAGAAATTAGACTTAAGTTCAGAATTTTGAATAAAAGTTGTCCGTTCTTTTTATACAAGGTCATATTTAGATCAAGATTAAGCCATGTTTGGCTGAACTTGTCGATCTTTGATGCAATGAAATGCATAAAAAAGCGCCGGTCATGACCAGCGCTTGTTGTATTTATTCAGGCTCGCTCGAAGCTATTTTCTCGATCTGGCGATGTTCAGAATGCAGGTATTCATCTGACTGCATTTCCAATAAGCGTGAACGAGTCCGTTCAATTTCGAAAGCCAGTCGCTCACCTTTATAAAGATCAACGATATTATCTTCTGAGGTCAATAGTAATTTGACTCCACGGTCATAAAATTCATCGACCAGATAAATGAAACGGCGTGTGGCATCATTCAGGAAATCGGTTAAATGCGGCACATTGCTGACTAATACCGTATTGTAAATATTCGCAATTTCAATGAAGTCAGCTGGGCTACGCGGTTTTAGACACAGTTCAGAGAACTCACACCACAAGACATCTTCAGTATGGGCTACAGTTTCCACAATACGGTTATTGATGATGATTGACTCTTGAGAAGAGGTTTGGGTTTGAGTCAGTGCAGTATAGCGATGTGCCAACCAGTTTTTATTATCATGCGTTAATGGATATTTGAATAACTGTGCCTGCTTTAAGACACGTAAACGGTAATCCACACCGGCATCTACATTCAGAATGACACAGTTTTTCTTGACCATTTCAATGGTTGGCAGAAAACGGTCACGGTGAATCCCATTTTTATATAAACCATCTGGCGCAATATTCGAAGTCGCCACCAGCGTAATGCCACGCTCAAACAGCTTCTGGAACAGATCACTCAGGATCATGGCATCTGTCACATTAGATACAAAAAATTCATCAAAGCAGATCACCACAGCATCTTTATAAATCTGATCCGCTACCAAATCTAGCGGATTGCGCTGACCTGAAAGCTTGTTTAACTCACGATGCACATGCTGCATGAAATGGTGAAAGTGCATACGGGTTTTACGGCGAAATGGAATCGACTCATAGAACTGATCCATGAGCCAGGTCTTGCCACGACCTACTCCACCCCACATGTATACACCTTTTGGCGAAGTCTGACGACGGAAACGGCGAAAGGCCTTCTTAGAAGCTTTAAAACGCTGAATTAATTCCAGCCAGGTACGATTCAGCTCATGTACGGCCATGGCCTGTGCATCATCGGGCATAAACTGTCCTGAAGACAAAGCCTGTGCATAACGTTCTGCAGGAGAGATCGGACTAAAAGCGGTGCTGTGCTGTGAATTAAAATCGGACATAGGTTTCGTACTATTCAGGATCTGTTTAATTATAGCGGAGTTTAGAACGCACACTATAACACTTTGGCATTAACTAACTTAGGCTATTTTATATATTGCCGAGGACTTTGCCCAAACCAGCGCTTAAAGGCATGGTTAAAAGCAGCCGGTTCGGAATAACCCAATAACTCTGCAATCATTTCAATCGAATACTGTTTATATTCAATGAGTCGCAAAGCTTTGTCTTTAATAATCTCTTCGCGAATCTGTTTATAACTGGTATCGAACTGCTGTAATTGATGGCGTAAAGTACGTTCTGGAATATTCAGAGCCTGAGCCGTTTCAGCCATACTCGGCATCAAACCGGTTTGCAACTCCAGATAATCCTGTACTCGCTGTACCACAGTCGGGACATCCACATCTTCCGCCAGACGTTCCAGTTCAGCCAAACACTTTGCTTCATAGATTGCAAAAGTCTCCGCATCTGCTGAAGGAATCCGGATATCCAAAATGGCCTCATCAAACCAGAATGCAGCTCTTGCAGCACCAAACTGTACCTGTGTTCCATAATAATCATGATATATTTTCTGGGTAGCAGATTGTTCCGGTGCGGCGAAAGGCAGTTCAATCTGCAAGTCAGGTTTGGACAGGCCCATCATCTTGTAAATATCGCGAATGAACTTGAATGTACCTGAAATCTCAGCTTGCGCGACCAGCATTCCCAGATGGTCTTCCGTTTTCTTGGGATAATAGCAAAGCGCACTGCGGTACTCACTTTGCTCCAGTCCCAACTGGCCGGTAAGATGCGTCAATTGCTGAAAACGAATTACCTGATGCATCGCATCCCGTACGGTTGGACTGGTCACCAGCAACATCAGCAAAGGCCCATAACCTGCCAATGCATAATGCTGGCCGATCAATAAACCCTGTTCTGGCTGGATATCCTGACCCACCACTTTGAGCACATCATATTCCACGCTTGGGTGAATAATTGAAGTCGGATCAAGCGCATCAACACGCAAGCCGATATTTTGCAGTTTTTGATCGACCTCTATGCCAGCCTTGCGCATACCCTGGATCAGATACATCAGACTGAGAACAGAACGTTTCATAACCATACAAATACAATGTGATAGCTCTAGTTGTACTATAAAAATAAACTGTCGGCTATTGCCGTTTAGATCAATTTTATATCTAATAGCCAGTTAATAAATCAAGATAATTATCCATTATTAAAATAAGCAAGGAATGCGAAGATGCTGGACAATACACGCCTTACCCACACTCACCCTTATACCAAAGTGGCCATTATCGGTGCCGGTTTTGGCGGGATAGCGATGGCAATACGTTTACAGCAACAAGGCATCCATGATTTTATTATTTTAGAAAAAGATAGCGATTTTGGTGGAACCTGGCGCGATAATCAGTATCCGGGAGCGGCCTGTGATTTGCAATCACATATGTATTCCCTATCCTTTGTACCCAAAACTGACTGGTCAAAACGCTACGCCGAAGCACCGGAAATTTTTAGCTATATTCAAGATTTAGTCAGTGATTCTAATCTTCGGGCTTTTGCTCGGCTGAATACTGAAGTACTCGGGATTCATTATTAGCAAGACCGATGCTTATGGCAGATCCATCTGCATGATCAAAGCATTCTGGAAGCTCAGTTTGTAGTATTTGCCTCTGGTCCTTTACATGTTCCTCAAATTCCCCATATTGCGGGCATTGAAAAATTTAAGGGCAAAATCTTTCATTCTTCTCACTGGGATCATCATTATGATCTCAAGGGAAAAAATGTTGCATCGATTGGGGCTGGTGGCAGTGCAATTCAATATATCCCTAAAATTGCACCCAAATGCAAACAGCTCTATGTCTTTCAACGTACTGCGACTTGGGTTATTCCACGGGATGAGCGCCTATATCATGACCTGGAAAAAAGCTGTTTTCCAAATATGAATGGTTCCGCAAGTTACACCGGATTCGTCTGTACTGGTCTAATGAGTCGCGTGTAGTGCCTATCGTTAAACCAACTGTCATGAAATATGCTCAGAAACTCGCAGAAGCTTATATTCGCTATCAGGTCAAGGACAAGGAAACTGCCAAGAAATTGACCCCAGATTACATCATGGGCTGCAAACGGATTCTGGTGTCTAACCAATACTTCCCTACCTTTAACCGTAAAAATGTGGAACTAGTGACTGAAGGTATTCGTGAAGTGACCGAAAACAGTACTATTACTGTAGATGGTAAAGTACGTCCGATTGAGTGCCTGATCTACGGTACCGGATTTATTACCGATCCAAGAATTTATCTGAAAAATTTCGATTGCACTGGCCTGAATGACATTCACTTAACTGATGTCTGGAAAGATGGTGCCGAAAGCTATTATGGAATCTGTGTTAAAGGTTTTCCGAATCTGTTCCAGCTATTAGGACCGAATACTGTGCTGGCACATAACTCAGTGCTTTTTATGATTGAAGCGCAAGTAAGTTATATCCTGCAAATGATCGCCCTAGTAGATCAATCACATAGTGATGCGATTGTGGTCAAAGATCAGGTACAGGAAAAATTCAATCAGGATGTCCAACATATGCTGGACAATACGGTCTGGCAATCTGGCTGTGTCAGCTGGTATCAACAAGAAGGTGGGAAAAATTTTGCCTTATGGCCCACCTATACCTGGAAATACTGGCTCAAAACCAAAACCCTTAATGCAGCAGATTATTATTTTTTAAATAAAGCCAGTTAAAAGTCCTTCACATTCATAGTGCTAGCGATGGCATAATAAAGACTGATTTATCATACTTTTTTATTATGCAATCGCTTTGGTTAGTCTCCCAGCTTCTGGTCTGTTTAGCGCTTGGTTTTGTTTTTGCAAAACGGCTTCCTGCTTCACTCACGAAAATATGCTTTAAGGTTCTACCATATTTTAGTTATATCTTACTGGTCGCTATTGCTTTTGAGTTTTCTGGGCTTCTGACGGAATTACCTCACCCTGACCAGATTCTAAATACCTCTATTACAATTGCTTTTCTCACCTCTATTGGGGCATTTAGCTGTTGTTATCTGCTATTTAAATGGGCAGATTTTCAACCTTCTTCTGGACGAGTCTCCACTGAGCTAGTAATTAAATCACTGATTAATATCAGTTATGCATTCTTCGCCTTAGCTGCTGGGTACTTGCTGCATTATAGTTTCACTCAAATGGGGCTTTCTGTTCAAATCAGTACTTGGCATTTATTACTGGTCTTTATGTTTCTGATTGGACTGGATCTTGCCTACTCACCACTTGATCGCTCATGGTTGAACTGGAAAATCCTGCTGGTCCCAACAGGTTGTATTGCTGGTTCATGCGTGGCTGCAATTATCTATTCTTTCTGGAATCCGGATATTCATTTAAAAGACCTGATTATGCTGTCACAAGGTTATGGTTTTTATTCAATGTCAGGTGTTGTCGTTACAGAACTAAGAAATGCGGAACTGGGCAGTATTGCCCTGATGAATGACCTGTTTCGGGAAATTTTTGCGATTTTACTAATGTATTGTGCAGGCTGGCGTTACCCAAGATCAGCAATTTCTGCTGCAGGTGCGACTGCGATGGATGTGACTTTACCCATGGTCAAACAGGCCTGTGGCAATGATTTTATTCCACATGCCATGGTGAGCGGTTTTATTTTATCTGTATTGGCGCCAGTAGCGGTAAGTGTGTTGGCGGTAATTTAAAAATCCCTCCCGACCTCCCTTTCATAAAGGGGGATTTAGGGGGATTCAATTAGAAATAAAATAAACTACGGAATATTAAAAATTCAAATCAACCCTACTCAATGAATCTCCTACTGTCTCCATCATCTCTGAAGCGAGTTCTACAATATCTATGCTATCAAGGCCTGACATCCAGTCCCATGAACCCGACTGTGCCTGTTGTTTATATTTTTCCTGCTGTTCGAACTGATCTGCTATTTTTTCCATCTCCAGCCTTTGTTCTAGCATTTTTTGTTCTGGTGTCTTTATTATTCTCATTTGAAATTCCTTTTTATTTTTATACAGCTTTTCTCAATGTATAAAAAAAGCCTTTCATATGAAAGGCTTTTCATCGGGTAACTGGAATTACAATGTTGCCAAAATATCTTTTAGAGTCTGACGAGGATTTTCCGACTTGGTAATTGGTCGTCCAATCACCAGATGTGTTGAGCCATCCAGCATTGCCTGTTTTGGTGTCACAATACGTTTTTGATCGTCTGCATTTGAACCTTCAGGACGAATCCCAGGAGTGACCAGTGCAAAGTCTTGTCCAATGCTTTCACGCAGCATTTTCGCTTCTTGTGCGGAACAGACCACTCCATCTAAACCACTGTCTTTAGTCAGCTGAGCCAGACGTTTTACATGTTCATTAGGCTCAATATCCAAGCCAATGTCTTTCAGGTCTTCACGTCCCATAGACGTTAATACAGTTACTGCAATAAGTTGAGTTTTATAGTTGCCTGCTTTTAAACGCTCAACACAGGTCTCCATCATTTTACGACCACCTGAAGCGTGGACGTTGACCATCCACACACCCAAGTCTGCCGCGGCACATACCGCTTGTGCAGTGGTATTTGGAATATCATGGAACTTCAGATCTAGAAATACATCAAAACCTTTATCCTGAAGTGCTTTTACAATGATAGGACCTTCATGAGTAAATAACTCTTTGCCCACTTTTACTCGGCATAAGGCAGGATCGAGCTGCTCTGCAATCCTTAAGGCATCAAATTGACTTTTAGCATCCAGTGCAACGATGATACTCATGAGAAGACCCTTCAAATTGACAAAATTAAACCATTATACGGATTAGCCCTATAACAACCAAGAATATTTTCGCAAAAATGATTTTTTTAATTCAAATTAAGTCATTTATTTATATAATTTTTATATATTTTTCTAAATACCATTAAACAATAAAAAACGCCTTAGAAGCTAAGCTAAAAGGCGTTCGATCAAAACAGGCGAAGTAAAGATTCGGTAGATTACTTCTACTTGTCATTTTCGTTTAAAGCGGTGCCGATGGCCTGTCATTAGAATTAATATCTAATACTGTTTTCTCATGTCGTGTATGAGCCGCCGCTTCTGCTGCCATCATCTTGGCAGTATTCAACTGTTCCTTACGTAGATGCTCAATATCTTTACGTAGTCGTTTAATTTCCCAATTGCTCTGAAAAACGCGGAAAACCTGCACACCGAGTAACAAGCCAACCACTATTCCTAAGGAAAGAGTCAAAAGGAGCAATAACCCTAAACGCATTGCAGGAACTTGAGTAAATAACAAGTCCACTGAGACCTCAGTCCCGTTTTGCAACACCAAAGCTAATGAATAGCCAAAGACGAGCAATAAAAGAATGACCAGAACGTAACGCATGAACACCCCGTAAATATCTTGTTTATTTGTTTGCAGATTCGTTTACTGCATCACGAAGTGCTTTACCTGGCTTAAAGTGTGGAACAGCTTTTGCTGCAACTTCAACAGATTTACCAGTTTTAGGATTACGACCCACGCGAGGCTCACGATGATGTAATGCAAAGCTGCCAAACCCGCGAATCTCAATACGGTTATCAGATGATAAAGCTTCAATCATTTGATCAATCATAATTTTAACTGCTTCTTCCACTAAAGGTTCAGCCAAATGCGGATTCTTTAGCGCGATGCGCTCTATTAAGTCAGACTTATTAAGTGCTTCAGTAGTCATCTGCGACCTCTTTAATTATCAAGCTACTCGGGATCTATTTTCCGATAATAACCTGTTTAAATACAAAACGGTAGCGCAATAATTAAATACTACGCTACCGTTTACAGTATTTGTGTAAAAAGTATTACTTAATTTACATTAACAATACAATTCACCATCTACTCTTAGTGATTCATTTGCGCTTTGATCAAGTCACCAATAGTTTTAGGACCATTGTCTTGACCAGCAGCAGCTGTTTTCAGATTTGCAACAGCTTCTTTCTCTTCAGCTTCGTCTTTCGCTTTGATAGACAAGTTGATAGAGCGAGATTTACGATCTACATTAATGATCTTAGCTTCAACTTCTTGACCAACTTCAAGGAATTTAGTCGCATCTTCAACGCGGTCGCGGTTGATTTCAGATGCTTTAAGAGTTGCTTCAACTTCATCAGCTAACTTAACAGTAGCGCCTTTAGCGTCAACTGCAGTTACAGTACCTTTAACAAGCGCACCGCGTTCGTTAGCAGCTAAGAAATCGTTGAACGGATCGCTGTTCAATTGTTTGATGCCAAGGCTGATACGGTTGCCTTCAGCATCTACAGACAGGATAACTGCTTCAACAGTGTCACCTTTCTTGTAACGACGGATAGCTTCTTCGCCTTGTTCGTTCCAAGAGATGTCAGACAAGTGAACTAGACCATCGATACCACCTGGTAATCCGATGAAGATACCGAAGTCAGTGATTGACTTGATAGTACCAGATACTTTTTCACCTTTATCGTGGTTCTTAGCAAACTCTTCCCATGGGTTAGCACGAGTTTGTTTGATACCAAGAGAAATACGACGACGTTCTTCGTCCACTTCAAGAACCATAACGTCAACTTCGTCACCGATCTGAACAACTTTAGATGGGTGGATGTTTTTGTTAGTGTGGTCCATTTCTGAAACGTGTACTAGACCTTCAACGCCTTCAGCGATTTCTGCGAAACAGCCGTAGTCAGTCAGGTTAGTTACGCGAGCTTTAACGATAGAACCTTTAGGATAACGGCTCATGATCGCTAACCATGGATCTTCACCTAATTGTTTAAGGCCTAAAGATACGCGGTTACGTTCGCGGTCGAATTTAAGTACTTTAACAGTAACTTCTTGACCCACTTCAACAACTTCTGATGGGTGCTTGATACGTTTCCAAGCCATGTCAGTGATGTGAAGAAGACCATCGATACCGCCAAGGTCAACGAACGCGCCGTAATCAGTAAGGTTCTTAATAGTACCAGTAACTGTTTGACCTTCTTCAAGCTGAGCAAGAAGAGCTTCACGGTCAGCTGAAGATTCAGCTTCCATAACAGCACGACGTGAAACAACAACGTTGTTACGTTTAGCGTCAAGTTTGATTACTTTAAATTCTAACTCTTTGCCTTCTAAGTGAGTAGTATCACGAATAGGACGAGTATCAACTAAAGAACCTGGAAGGAACGCACGAACTGGACCGATGTCAACAGTGAAACCGCCTTTAACTTTACCAGAGATAACACCAGTAACGATTTCGCCGTCTTCAAAGATTTTTTCAAGTTTAGTCCAAGTCTCAGCGCGTTTAGCTTTTTCGCGAGAAAGAACTGTTTGACCCATACCATTGTCAAGTGCTTCAACAACTACGTCTACAGTGTCGCCAACTTGAACTTCAAGTTCGCGCTGTTCATTTAAGAACTCAGCACGGTCAACAACGCCTTCAGATTTAAGGCCAGTGTCAACAGTTACCCAATCAGAGTCGATGCTTACTACAACGCCTTGGATGACTGCACCCTTTTCAACGTTGAGGTTTAATTCGCTTTCTTCAAAGAGGGCTGCAAAAGATTCGGTCATGATATATCCGATAAAGTCAGCGGTCTTGGATCAGACAAGGCCGGTTTAATTAAGCGTCTACATAGTCCATATAAAACTGATCAAGCTATGCATCTGCTGAAATAATAGGGTTATTGAGCTAATTGCTGATCCACATACGTGGTCATCAGCTTAAATACTTCATCGATATTCAAATCTGAACTGTCGATGATGTACGCATCAGCAGCAGGTTTGAGCGGAGCGACAGTGCGTTCCATATCTCGTTTATCCCGCGCTTCGATATTAGCTAAAATGTCGTTTATTTTAACATCCAGCCCCATACCCTGCAACTGCTTTACACGTCTTTGCGCACGGGATTCAGCCGAAGCTGTCAAATAAATCTTGGCTTGTGCATCTGGGAATATACTGGTCGCCATATCGCGGCCATCTGCCACTAGACCAGGAGCTTGAGCAAAAGCATGTTGACGGGCCACCATAGCAGTTCTAAGTTCAGGAATTGCAGCAACTTTTGAAGCATACTCACCCACCCGTTCGGTACGGATAGTTTGGGAGACATCTTCACCATTCAGCCATACCTGAACACCTGATTCAGTGCTGACAAATTGGATATCCAAATTTGTTGCAATTTGTACGCATTCAGCCAGTTTAGTATCCAGTTCATCGAGTAAATTATGGTGATGCAATGACAGTCCTAATAAACGATACAAAGCCCCTGAATCCAGTAAATGAAAATGGTAATGTGCTGCAAGTTTTGCAGCCAGTGTGCCTTTGCCAGATCCACTTGGACCATCAATGGTAATAATTTGAACTGTCATTACTTTCCCGTTATTTATACAGATTTTGCAAGTTTTGCGAGGCCTAGTTTAATCCCTGTCTTGAGCTGTGCAAGAATTAATTTACTGACAAATGGAAGACGTGCCTGCAATTCTATCGTATAAGTCACCAGACTTTTATTATCGTCCAATGCTTCAAACTCAATAGTACCCAAATGATGTTTAATCAAAGGATTCTTTACGATCTTGTATTCAATACGGGAGTTCGGCTCTAGCAAGGTAATTTGCTCTTTTAGCGGCTTGACTGGACCTAAACCCATGCTACGCACAGAACCCACACCATCTGGGCGCTCAGGGTCTGCCGAATCCTTAATCCGTTCCACCTGCATTGGTGCAAAAGCCACATTATAAGCATCGTGTTTAGACAGCAATTCAAAAACCTTATCAATCGCTGCTGGGAATTCTTTTTTTACCTGAATCGCATTTTTCATTTTTCTTTTTCCTGAAAATAAATGATTTTAAAGTGAGCAAAGTTTAACGAATTAGATTCGATTTATTTATGAGCATTCAGTAATTTTTCTTGCAATTTCAGCTGGCGTTTTTGTTCACGACGCAACTTGAAAAATGCACTCAACTGCTCAGCACACTGCTGCTGCATACAGCCCGAGTCAAATAGAAATACATGATTATAGTAGCCAGTCTCAAAAAGCTTGCGTGCACTCACCAAAGAACCTGCTTTGGGCTCATTTGTACCAAAAACGACCCGTGAAATACGCGAATGCACCAATGCACCTACACACATGGTGCACGGTTCCAGAGTTACATAGAGGACAGCATCTTCAGGCAGGCGGTAGTTTTTCAGGTTCTGACAGGCTTCACGTAATGCTACGATTTCAGCATGGGCAGTCGGATCATTTAAAGAAATAGGCGCATTGTAGCCACGGCCAATGACCTGATTTTGGCTGACAATCACGGCACCCACAGGAATTTCACCCTGCTCAGCAGCAAGTGCAGCCTGCTCATAAGCAAGCTGCATCCAGTATTCATCGGTAAATTGTGTTTCGGACATTCAGACTTAAATCACACCATAGTGTTTGAGTAACTCATTCCAGCTTTCAATGGTGGTTACTGGTGGATTCTGAGACAGAATGCCTTTCAGGCTTAAATCACTACCCTTTTGCCATTCTGGAGACAGATCTTTATCGACCAGACGTGCACGCACGCCTTCAACAAAGTCAGGATGACGGATTTTCCAATCTGAAATCTGGGTTTCCAGTTCAAAAATTTCATTCCATGAATGAACCTGTTTACCCCATTGCCATAATAACCAGCTTAGAGCAGCGGTTGCAGGTGAACCTTTTTGCAGGTTTTCGCTGGCCTGACGCAACCAGTCACTGCGCGCATCACTTAAACCAATAATCGATTCATAGTCATGTTCAAAGTTTACGCCACGACATACACTGTGGATTACATCCAGTGAGTTTTGCAGAGGACCCGGGCCTACAGGACGGTGCATGCTGTTCAAGGTGTCATCAATCGCACGGAAATCGCCAGCTGGATAATGTTCCCAGTCTATATTCACGACCTTATCTAACACTGAATCACGTTGTGCATCACAGATATGAGTCGCCCAGCCAATACCGTAAGCACCCGCAGCAGTCATAATGGAACCCGTTAAACCTGTAAACAGGCCAATCGCTCCACGGTCTGCTAGGAAGCGGGTCGCACCCACATCTGGATATAAACCAATATTAATCTCAGGCATGGCCAGACGTGAATACGGCGTCACCAAACGGAATGGAGCCGCCATAAACAGGCCTAAACCACCACCCATAACATAACCTTCACCCCACACCAATACCGGCTTGGCATAGTTATGCAGTAATAAATCCAGCGCATATTCCTGTTCAAAAAACTTATTGGCGGTTGCCACTTCATCATTAATTACTAACTGACGCAGCTTACGTACATCGCCACCGGCACAAAATGCTTTCGGGGTAGTTGAATCCAGCCAGATCGCTTTTACGCTGTCATCTGTATGAAAGTCCTGAAAGACTTCTAGCAATGCTGAAACCAGAGATTCATCTAAAGCGTGTAATGATTTTGGACGATTCAGGCGAACAATGCGCCAGCCATTATTGGCTTGTTCAACAATCAGGTCCGGATGGTAAGGTGTAGTTACAGGATAATAAATCATGCGTCCAGCTGCCAATCTATAGGCTCAATGCCATGTTGTTTGAGATAATTATTCGTTTTCGAAAAAACTTTACAACCAAAAAAACCACCCCGGTTTGCTGACAAAGGCGAAGGATGTGCTGCCTTTAAGACCAGGTGTTTATTTTGATCAATGCGCTGTCCTTTACGCTGTGCGTATGCGCCCCAAAGAATAAAAACGATATGTTCACGTTGTTCATTCAATACATCAATGACGTGATCTGTGAATTCCTCCCAGCCACGTTTCTGATGTGAAGTTGGCTGTGCTGCCTCTACAGTCAATACAGCGTTGAGCAGAAGTACACCCTGTTCCGCCCAATGAGTTAAATCACCATGTTTAGGGATTTTTACGCCTAAATCATTATGTAACTCATGAAAAATATTACGTAAAGATGGAGGTAATGCAACCCCTTTTTGCACCGAGAAGCTTAAACCATGCGCCTGATTCGGGCCATGATAAGGGTCCTGACCAATGATGACCACTTTGACCCGGTCTAATGGCGTTGTATTCAAAGCATTAAAAATCAGATGATTTGGTGGGTAAATTACCTTGTCTGCTTTTTTTTCTTCAATTAAAAACGTTTTTAACGCATCCATTTTCGGGCTCAGTAAAAAATCACTGAGTCCATATTTCCAGCTGTCATCTAACTGAACTTTATTCAGTTTGGCAATTTGCTGTTCATTTAAAGACATGCTTCAATCCTAAATCTATGTCAGTCTGCGTTTATATTCGAATTTTTAAGGCTGGACTTGCAGATCCACAGCCGGGTTATGAAATGAAAGACCCTGTTTCAGTTTCGCAAACATCTCTGAATCTGTCCATTCTGCCCGGACCTGCTCCGAGAATTCAATCTGTTCCAGGCTAAGTGGACCCATCTGTTCATTCTGGATATCTTCCAGGAAGCTTTGCGCATAGCCTGTATCAGTTTCATGGACAATCACAGAGTAAACTTCAACATCCCCTTCACCATTCTGAGTAATGGTGGATGCCAATACCTGCTGAGCCAAGAAGAAGAAAATACGTGAAAACTGTTCTGCAGACGGTGAAACTGGCAAAGATACCCAGCGTGCACTAAAGTTTTTACATGCCTGAATATATTCAGGATCATCTTTTTGCCAGAAGCAGATCGCATGGTCAAAAGAATCAAAGAAATCCTTAATCACCCCTTTGAGCAGACCAAAATCATATACCATCTGGCCATGATCCAACTTCGACGCTTTCAGCAATAACTCAACTTTATAACTGTGACCGTGGATCGAACGTTTACAGCGATCCGAGGTGCAGTTACGCACAATATGAGCATTTTCAAACTTAAATAACTTACGAATTAACATATGCCGTAATGTCGTCAAAAAATAGGTGAATTAATTTCAATTATAAAGCAAAAGTAAACCTATGAGGATTAATTTTGCAGTTCATCATGATAGGGAAAAGGGATTAAGGATACGCGAATCAAATTCAAGAAATGAGAGCATTCTAAAATGATGATATTTTAAAAAGGCGCCATGCTTCGATAGGCAACATAAACCTTCTTGTCCTGCCGCACCAGATCACTACTAAACTGACGTTTACGTTCACTCAGCATCACTTCGATACGTGCTTTAAAGTGATTGGATTGCACTCCAAGCAGGTTATTAAACAGGTTATGTTTGGCTGCATCCACCTGATCAAAGGGTTCTAGTGTCCAGAGATCAGCCACATTGGAAAAATATTCCAGATTCGCCTGACGGTGATCCAGCAATTGCTGCACAGCATTCACATCCAGCTTTTCATCCATGCTCGCCAAAAGAAATGCAGATGCGGTATTAATATTGACTGTACTGTCTTCTACAGGTGCAGCACTGAGATAGGGTGCGATTAGTTTGTACTTGTTTTCTTCAAAGCCTCGTACCAGTTTCAGCTCTTCAACGCTATGAAATTTGGCATTCGGAGGTAGAGAACCATTCGGCAAGCCCTGATAATAATTGGATTCTGCACCCATTGGGCCACTTGGCATCTCATCTTCATCCTGCCAGTCGATCACGGCTTCACTCAACTGCTCTGGCAATCCAGCACGTTTTAATATCAGCTCGAACCAGGCTTTAGCATTTTCATTCACTGTGCCTTCTGCTGTAATCAGGCTATTTAAATTAAACTTACCCGACTCATCTTGCAATATTCCCGAGACATAGCCATCTTCAACCGGAAAAGCCGGCATTGGTTGCGCCCAGGTTTCATTTAAATGATCAACTTCTGCTGCATTCTCTGCGTCATCAACCAGCAATTCAGAAAAAAACGCTTCAGCACTTTTGGCATACATCAAAGACTGGTTTTGTCGCATTAAATAAGCGGTGCTTTCAGCAGTTGCGGCCTGACGTTTAGCAATAGTCGCAGCCAAAATAGTTGCAAGAGCCACCATCACTAGAATGGTAATCAGAGCAATCCCCTTCTGCTGTTTGATCATCATTGCTTTGTTCATCTGCATTTTATTATTCTTTGTCAGGTTAACTTTTGGGTTTTAAGCAGGAAATCTGTATTCAACAAACTGAAAATCCACTCATAACTGACCCCATTAACCATTAAGTTGATTTTAATGCCTTTGGGCAAGCGCTGTTTTTGCTCAACCTGATTTAAATCAAATGATGAGTCTGGCCATTGGGTCATTTCATTCGGATTAAGCACTACGATCTGAAACTGCTCAACATCGGACAACAACACACTGGATTCAGGTTGATCACGACCGGTCTGGTTTAAATTCCGGTATTTCAGACGATATAGTTTTTGTTCATCTGCCCGGTACTGATATTCAACCCGTTCATCTGGAGAAATCCCCTCTTCCAGAGGATCGGTAACTCCAGTCTTACTAAAGTTAAAACGCCCGTTTTGCAAAACCAGTGCCGGCTGAATATCACCATTAATATTGGCCGTTAAAGGCACCGCCTGTACCGTATCACGCAAGATCTGCTGATAAGTATCTTGCAACTGACTTAAGCGCTGTTCATGCACCGCATTACGGTCTTTGGTTTGTATAATATAATCAAATACTTTCCAGCCTAGAGCAGACAGTACGGCGAAAATAGCAATAGCAACCAGTAGTTCTACCAGCGTAAATCCCTTTGACTTCATGGCGCTTCATTCATCCGGTGATTAAAGAACATCAAGCTGCTAATTCCATTTTCTGCCTGACCGGTTTCAGTGTTGACCAGACTCACCTTTAATTCAATACGTTGTACATTAGGACTTAAAGTAGGCTCACTGCGCTTATCAATTTGCCAGGTTTCGCCCTGCTGGGTGAGTTGTTTAGATTCAGTACCAGTGAACCACTGCTGATTGATTTCCATCAGTGCCGCTTCATTCAAGGCAACAAACTGGGCTTGGGTTCTCAAAATGGCATTCGAAGTCGATTGGGTATATTGCATGGCAACTTTAGTCAGGGTCATGGCTGCTGTGGCAAAAATCGCCAGCGCAACCATCACTTCCAGCAAGGTAAATCCTGAGGCACGATTAAGTCGAGTAATACTCGACCTGAGCGGCATTGTCGCGCAAGAAAGTCCAAAAGCTGTGCTTGAGGAGTCGCGATGAGTGAAATGCTGTTTCACCGCTGCGCAAGACGAAGAGCTATGCCCGGAGTGCGCACGATCAGCATTTGACTTAAATGGCTTGATTACATCAGCTCCGGCACTCTGCTTGAAAACCCTAGCTTTCATGGACTTTACCCAAGTGATCAATTTCAATCGGATTGCCCACTTCACGATCTTCCAGATAGAACTGGATTCTGACCGGTTTAACTTCACCATTGCCTAACCAGATCAGCTTGGGTGCATTGGCTTCAGTAAGATCCCGATTTTGGGCATTATTATAACGCTGCTCTAAAGGCTGAATCCGGAAAGAGACCTGTTCCGGTAAACTGCGCAGATTAAACTCCGCATAACTTTGCCATTTCTGCTGATTTAAAGTCGGTTCTGCCTGATTAGGTGAACGATATTCCACGACCCCGTAGCGAAATGGTGAAATATCAGTGGCAGCCTGAACATCAAGCGCAAGAATACGGGATTGATCATTAGCTTCCCGCAAGATCCGCTGCAAATCCAGTAACAGGACTTCCCGCGTCTGCATTGCCTTGCGCTGATCTACCCCACCAATATTCAATACAACTAGTGATGCCATAATACTCATAATCACAATCACCACCATCACTTCGATTAGAGTGAATCCACGAATGGAGGCGTGATGTGATCTGATCATAGGCAACTCTTAGGCGAACTACTCGGCAGGATGGACCTGTTTCGGTAAAGCTAAAGCTTGATCAATAAGGGCAACGCGCAAGGTATCGCGTGAACCAAGATAGCGCTGGTAGAAACTGGAGTTAAGAATAGCAGCTGCACCATGGGTCAATGACCAGATTGAGGCCAGATAATCACGCACCGACATGCTGCTATTGATTGAAGCCAGATAGCTTTCAGTCATACGGATAATCAGACGTAAGCGCTGTTTGCGCACCTGATAAAGTTCGCTAAACAGATGCTGAATTCCAACACCTGTTGTAGAAAGACGTTCTTCAATCTGATGAAAAAGGACAGTACGTTCAGGGTGATGCAGATGGTGCAACATAAAGAAAGCCAGATGTTCAGGAAAAGCCTTGTCACTATCCTGAATCATTTCCAGCAACATGCGCTCATTACGGATAATCAGCAGTATGTACAATTCATCTTTACTCTGAAAATGCTTATAAAGAGTGCCTTTGGCCAGATCCAGTTCTGCTGCCAGTGCATCCAGGGTCATCCCGGCTTCACCATTTTCTAGCAGTAACTGTTCTGCAACTTGAAAAATCAAGGTTTCTCTTGCTCGAAACTGAGCCTGACGATCCATCTTCACCCTATAACTCTCTTGTACTCTTATCTAACTTTATTTACTTTGAATTCAGAAGATTCTCAAAGTTCTGCTTTGTGATATAAGCCATTTCTTCTAGCGACTTATCATATACATCGCAAAGGGCTTTGGCTACATAAGGAACGTATTTTGGTTCATTAGATTTGCCACGATATGGCATTGGAGCAAGGTAAGGACTATCCGTTTCGATTAAAACACGATCAAGTGGAACCTGTTTGGCAACGTCACGCAAATCCTGGGCATTTTTAAAAGAAACAATACCGGAGAAAGACACATAGTAACCGCAGTCTAAAACAGCTTTAGCGGTTTCCCAGTCTTCGGTAAAACAGTGCAAAATGCCATGGGTAGATTTTTCTGCACGAATAATATCAACTGTGTCATGCTTGGCAGAACGGGTATGCACAACGACAGGTTTTTTCACAATTTGTGAGGCATGAATATGACGGGCAAAACAGTCTTTTTGCTCGGCAATAAAATCGGTGCTGTGATAATAATCGAGCCCCGTTTCACCCAGCGCCCAGACTTTTTCTGGCTGTGCCAGTTCAACCAGATATTCAGTAGTCGCACGCGCCATCGTTGCCGCATCTTCGCAAGGATGTACACCGACGCTATAACCGACATCAGGATGACGGGCCGCGATTTTAGCCAGCTCGATATGATCATCCAGATCCACCGAGATACTCATAAACTTGGATACGCCTGCTTCACGGGCCTGAGCAAGCGCCTGATCCAGATCACCATTATAAGGTGTTAAATCGAGCAGTGTTAAATGGCAATGAGTATCTACAAACACAATGAGTTCCTACCGAAGGTAAATTAACTACATAGTGTAACTTTTACGTCCATCAGATTTAAGACCTGCAACCAGACGATCGGCTTCATTTTTGAAGAAAACACCCTTTTCACCGGTGAGCTGAATCCCAAAACCTTGTGGCTTGATGCCATTCTGCTTTTGAGATATCCAGATTACTTTTCCGGTTAATGGAATTTTCTGCGACTGTTCAGGTAAAGTCGTCAAAACAAATACTTCTTCACCCAGCTTGACTGGTTGCTTGGAAGGAATAAAAAGTCCACCACCTACAACATATGGCATATAACTGGCAAATAACGTTTCAATATCCGGAATATTGGCCTGAATAATACCGCCCATACGTGGTTGCATCTTGTTTTCCCCTTAAGTTAAAGATTCATCAGCTTGATACACAATTCATCGAGCACCAGATTACTTTGTACATTCTGCTCAAGATATTGTTTGGCTCGCTGAAAATCCTCATAAATTTCAAAAAGTGTTTCCAATGAATATTGTTCGGCCAATACATTAAAGTCCAGATCAATGTTTTTTACGGCCTGATTTAGCTTGACACAAATTAAATCGGACAACAAGTATTCAAACATTTGACCAAATTCACCAAAACTCAGGCTTTTATTCCATTTGGTCGCAATTGCCATGGGCATATTTTTTTGAATAGCCAGTTTTTTCCAGTCTTCTATGAATTCCTGACGTGGTGGCAGCCATGAACTTTGTGCAACCTCAACCGCTTGCAAAGGCATCTGATTGGATAAATTCATCAATAACTGCTGCTGGCTCGAACCTGCTTCAGGTAATTGCACTTCTACATATTCACTGAATTGCACTGATGAAATCCGGTCCAAAGCAAAATGCTGTAAACGGCTGCGAATAGTTGCAGGCAATTTCAGATAATGATCCGCAAGTAAAATGATGACAATATTTTCACCCGGTTCTTCCAGAGTTTTCAGCAAGGCATTAGAAGAGGCAATATTTAATGCTTCAGCGGGTTCAATGACAACGACGCGCCAGCCATCCACGGTCTGCTGTACAAAAGGCAGAAGATCACGGATTTTTTCAATTTTAATTTTGGCATTCTGTTTTTTATTGTCTTCATCAGTACTGATATAGACGTAATTCGGATGGGTATCCGCTTTTAACCACTGACAGCTACCACACTCACCGCATGGCCCATCAGGCTGACGGTTCAGGCATAAAACCCAGGCCAGAAACTGCTGGGCAAAGGCTTCTTTACCACAGCCTTTTTTTCCATAGAATAACAAACCATGCCCAAGCTTAGGAAAACGCCCGGTTAGCGTTTCCCAAACCTGTTGCTGCCATGGATAAATCTGTGCATTGACATCAAGCGGCATGGAGAATTCTCAAATTAAGCAAAAGAAGATGGATCCATCTGGTTCAGGCGGTCCAGATCTTCCTGCGTATCGACACCTGGCGGTAAATTGGCTTCTGCCACAGCAATGGCAATACGGTGACCATTTTCCAGTACACGTAACTGTTCTAAAGATTCCAGTTTTTCCAGCACACCTATTTCCCAGGTTACATATTCCTGTAGCAGTTTTACTCGGTAAGCATATAAACCCAAATGACGATAAGCCCAATCATGCAGTTTTTGTTTAGCCAGTTTGGCACCATCACGGTCATAAGGAATCGTAGCACGACTAAAATACAGGGCCTGATTGTGCTTAGACATCACAACCTTAACAATGCTGTCACGCTTAAATTCCTCTAAATGATGAATTGGCTCACACAGAGTCGACATTGAGCAAGCTGGCTGATCTTCTAAAAGTTGCGCCACCTGTTTAACCAACTGGGCCGGCAATAAAGGTTCATCACCCTGTACATTCACGATAATGTCATCACTCGCCCAGCCCTTGATTCGAGCTACTTCACTTAGACGATCCGTACCTGATGGATGATCTGCTGAAGTCAGGACCACATCAACGCCTTCAGTACGGCAGACTTCAGCAATACGCTCATCATCTGTCGCCACACACAGGTCATCAAAGCCTTGTACTTTTTTAGCCTGATCCACGACACGCAGAATCATTGGACGACCATGGATTTCCAGCAAAGGTTTACCCGGCAAACGTGAACTGGAGAAGCGTGCAGGAATAACTATATGTTTCATCGTAAATAAACCTTAAGAAATAGAAATACCCTGTTGCTCTAATTGCTGCTGCAATATTGTATAACAGGCAGGTGACAAGACTGCATCGACCGGCACCACCCAGATATCCCGCTGATAATCTGGATACTGTTTGAGTAATGCCATAATTTTAACTGCATCTTTTTCAGTAGTAATAATCGGACTATTGTCATCGAATTGTAGATCTTCAATTTCATAATCATGATGGTCTGGAAATTCGTGACACTGAAATTGCTGCAGCCCCAGATGTTCTAGCGTTTGATAAAAACGCTGCGGAAAACCGATGCCGACTACTGCATAAAAAGCCGCAGTTGGATCAAAGCTTTTGATGACATCCTGATTTAATAGATAGGGCTGAGAGGCTGCAAGATGCATATGCAAAGGTGAAACTGGATTTGCTGCATGTTCAATTACGGTACCCTCTTCTAAGCGGGTAACGGGTTCACGCAGATAACCTTCAGGTAAAAGTTTCTGGTTGCCCAAGCCTCGGTTATTATCCAGCACAATCCATTCAATCTGACGATTTAAAGCCCAGTGCTGCAAACCGTCATCACAAATGATTAAATCCAGTGCATGCTTTTCTAGCAAAAGCTCAATGCTCTTCTGGCGATTTGGCCCCACAGCCATCGGCACACCAGTCGCTTGCACAATTAAGGCCGGTTCATCTCCCACCACTTCAGGCAAGGTATTTAAATCGACATAGGCTGGAAAAGGACCTTTACCACCATAACCTCGGCTGATCACACCAATCCGTAGGCCTTTTTCAGTAAGGTAATCCACCAGATGAATCAGTAAAGGTGTTTTACCACTCCCACCTACGGTAATATTCCCAATCACCATTACTGGAATAGGTGCGGTATAACTTTTCTTGATTCCTTTTCGGTAAAGCCAGTGATTGCTGACAAAACCCAAGCGGTAAAGCCAGGACAAAGGACGCAGCACAACCAGCCACTTTGCCTGTGTATTCCAAGCATCCTGAATGATCTGTGCCAAAGCCATGACTTAATGTTCCTCGAAATTACGTTGGTGCAGCTGATAATAAGCACCTTGACGTGCAATCAGCTCAGCATGATTACCCTGCTCTATAATACGACCCTGATCCATCACCACAATGCGGTCGGCATTTTCAATCGTGGATAGACGATGCGCAATCACAATCGTAGTTCGATCTTGCATCGCCTGATCAAAGGCACGCTGAATAAAGTATTCAGATTCATTATCCAGCGCACTGGTCGCTTCATCCAGAATCAGAATCGGTGCATTTTTCAGAATAGCACGGGCGATCGCAATACGCTGACGCTGACCACCTGACAGATTCAGACCTTGAGCACCTAGTGGCGTATCATAACCTTGTGGCAAGGCCATAATGAAATCATGCGCATAGGCGGCTTTTGCTGCTGCAATGATTTCTTCATCACTCGCACTTTCTAGCTGGCCATAAGCAATATTTTCACGGACAGTACGGTTAAACAGCACTACCTGCTGGTTTACCATCGCGATCTGGGTACGTAAAGCAGTCAATTCATAATCAGTAATCGGTTTTTGATCCAGCAAAATTTGCCCGGATGTAGCTTCCTGATAACGTACTAACAGATTCACTAGAGAGGTTTTGCCTGCTCCTGAACGTCCAACCAATGCGACAGTCTCGCCCGCTCTCACTTCCAGGTTAAAGTCATGAATCGCATGGTGACTATCGCCATAAACCAGATTAACATCTTTAAATTGAATATTGCCTTTTAAGGCATCATTGAGTTTGCCAGTATTATGTTCTTCAGGCATATCTAGCAATTCAAACACAGAATGTGCAGCCGCCATACCACGCTGAATTTTTTCATTCACATCAGTTAATGTCTTGATTGGGCGTGCCAACATGCCTGCAGCTGTAATATAAGCAACAAATTCACCCGCAGTAGTATCTCCCAGAATTTGTGGGCGCAACGCAATATACATCACGATACTGAGTGAAACTGACATGATCAGCTGTACCACTGGACTGTTCAGCTGCTGCACTGCCACCATCTTTAAGCCACGGCGTAGATTTTCCAAGGAATTCTGTTTAAAGCGTTCCTGCTCATAAATCTGACCACCAAAACCTTTGACAATCAGATTGGCATTTACAGTTTCCTGAACCACATGGTTCACATCACCCATGGTGTCCTGAACCTGTTGTGATAGCTTGCGCATCCGTTTTGAGGCTTTACTGATCACAAAACCAATCACAGGTCCAAAGATCAGAATACACATGGTTAAACGCCAGTTGGTATATAAAAGATATCCCAATAAGGCAATTGTGATCAGACCTTGCTGAATGATCGTTCTAAGTGCTTCAGTTGAGGCTGCGGTGAGCTGCTCAACGTTATACATAATTTTGGCCGTAATATGACCGCTGGTATTGTCCAGAAAATATTGCGCAGGCAAACGCAATATTTTGGCAAAGACTTCCTGACGAATATTAAATACCAGATTACGGGAGATGACCGCCGTATAATACCCACCGAGGAATAGGCCTAAGCCCCGGAAGAACATCAGTACTACCACTAAGAATGGGAAAAGTAAGGTGAAACCCTGGTCTCTGTTTTGTATCGCCTCAATGATATATTCCAGTAATTTGGCTACAGAAACTTCTGTCGCCGCATTCATAGAGAAACCAAGCAGGACAATTAAGGCTGTGCCCCAAAATGGTTTTAAATAGTTTAAAAGGCGAAGATAGACCTTAAAATCGTGCTTCACTAATAACCTCGAGTTGGTACTTTCGTACTGATGTTGACATTAACAAAGCCAAGTTGCCCTGCAACGTCCATGACACGAATAACATCCTGATGTGTCGCTTTTGCATCAGCGGCAATGACAAACATTAAATCACGACGTTCATTCGAAATCTGTTTAATTGCCGTATTTAAATCTGCTGCATCTTTACTGGCAATAGACTGACCATTCACGGCATAGTGACCATTGGCATCCACAATCACTTCAATTTTCTGGTCAAAATTCTTGGGCGGCACACCTTGCGCATCTGGAAGCGTTAGGTTCATCCGGCTCATCTGGTTAAACGTGGTTGAAAGCAGCAGAAAGACCAAAATAAATAGCAGGCAATCAATCATGGGCGTCAGATTGATATGTACATCTTCCACCTGATTACGTTTAAATTTCATGCCCCTGCTCCTAGCTTGCTTTCTTGATGCGTTCTTCTACATCATCTGAAGCATTCAAATAGAACAGGTTGGCATGAAATAAGGTTGCCTGCTGTTCAAGTTCCGCCACATATTCCTGAACCAGACGCTGGAAATAACGATGTGCAAATAAAGCAGGAATAGCAATCAACATACCCGCTGCTGTTGTGATCAGTGCTTTGGAAATACCGGGCATCATTAACACCGGGTCACTATTAGTACCGACATCAATCATTAAAAATGATTCGATAATCCCAATGACTGTACCCAGCAAACCGAGTAAAGGCGCTACTGCGCTCAAAGTACCCAGAAAATTAATATTTTTTTCCAGATAGCCAATTTCCTGTGAAGCTATCACTTCCATCTGAGCACGAGCATATTGCTCAGACTGGTGACGCGCTTCAAAACCAGCAGTAAATACACGACCCAAAGTACTGTTTTTCAAAGCTGAACTCTGTTGCAGCTTTTGCATGGCTTGGTCTGCATTTTGTGCAGGACCTATCAGAAGTGAGTTGGGCAGTACCAGACTCTTTTTTAAACGAATGAAGCGCTCGACCGAGATCGCCAGCATAAATATCGAACACAATACTAGCGGCAGCATCAACCAGCCGCCTGCTTTAACCAATTCCCACATCTGATTTATTCCCCAATAAAAACAAATTTTAAATTAATTATTCTTCGCCCAGGATCGAAAGAATCCCATCCAGCTCTTCTAAAGAATGATAGCTAATGACCAGCTTGCCTTTTCCTTGCTTGTTGTAGTCAATTTTAACATCCGCACTAAAGCGCTCAGACAGACGCTGAGTCAGCTGCTGAATGTCTGGCGCAATCGCTGCTTTTGGTTTTTCTGTTTTCGGTGCATTGTAGTCGCGTACCAACTGTTCGGTTTGGCGTACTGATAGGCTTTTTTCAATGACCATCTCAGCAACTTTAAGCTGATCTTTAGCCTTCAAAGTCAGGATGGCACGTGCATGTCCCATATCCAGCAAGCCCTGCTGCATAAAGTCTTTTACTTCTTCAGCCAGAGTTAGCAGACGCAGCAGATTGCTCACTGTGGTACGCGCCTTACCGACAGTATCGGCAATTTCCTGATGGCTTAAACCAAACTCGTCATGGAAACGCTGCAAAGCCATCGCCTGATCAATCGGGTTCAGGTCCTGGCGCTGAATGTTTTCGATTAAAGCTAATGCAATTGCGACCTGATCATTCAGCTCACGCACAATCGCAGGAACTTCAGTCAGGCCTGCCAGTTGGGCCGCACGCCAGCGACGCTCACCCGCAATAATCTCGTATGGATAGCGTTCATCATCGACCGGACGGATCACGATCGGTTGCATGATGCCATGCTTTTCAATCGATGCTGCCAGTTCCTGCAGATCCTGCTCATTGATATAGCGACGTGGCTGATATTCACCACGTTTCAGCAGATTGACATCAATCTGTTTCAACTGACCATGATCAAGACCTTGTGCTTCGAGTTGTAATTTTTCTTTTTGAATTGATCCCAGCAAGGCATCTAAACCACGACCTTTGGCGAGTCCACGTTTCTTGACGGTCATGCTTTACTTCCTTTTTTCACTTTGCTTTTCTTTAATACTTCAGCTGCCAGATTCAAGTAAGCAACTGCACCCTTTGAACTTTTTTCAAAATAAATCACTGGTAGACCATGTGCCGGCGCTTCAGCCAGACGGATATTACGTGGAATCACGGTTTCATAAAGTTTTTTACCAAAATATTGCTCTAACTCTTCTGAAACATCACGGGTCAAGGCATTTCGTGCATCATACATAGTACGCAATACACCCACGATCTGCAGGTCTGGATTAAGTGCCTGCTGAATTCGATCGATGGTTTGTGTCAGATCAGCCAAACCTTCCAATGCATAATATTCGCATTGCATCGGGATGATGACACCATCCACCGCTGCCAATGCATTCACGGTGATCAAGCTTAAGCTTGGTGCACAATCAACAATGATATAGTCGAATGAGGATTCAATTTCCTGCAAAGCTTCACGCAAAATGAATTCACGGCCTTCTTGCTCGGCAATCGCCAGCTCCACACCAGCCAGATCACGGTTTGCCCCTAAAACCTTATATCCGACTTCAGCTTTAGTAATCGCAGTTTCAATCGGCACTTCACCTAGCAATACATCAGTCACTGAATACAGCAGGTCATTTTTCTGAATCCCCGACCCCATGGTCGCGTTACCTTGAGAATCCATATCCACAAGCAAAACGCGTTTTTTTAACACAGCGAGAGATGCCGCCAAATTTACTGCGGTTGTGGTTTTACCGACACCACCTTTCTGGTTGGCAATCGCAATAATTTGTGCCATGTTGACCCCGATCCTTCAAAAATTTTAAATACGTTTTAATAGAAGTAAATGACGTTGTTCGTCCAAGCGCGGAACCTTCAGTTCAATAATCTGACAGCTAAATTCATCTTTTAACGCTGCCACTTCCTCTTCAGGAATCAAACCTTTCATGGAAGCAATAATACTCTGCTCATGCATATACGGTTTAGATGCATTCACAAAATCTGTCAATGAAGCAAATGCACGACTGGTAATCACATCAAACTGACCCAGCTCATTGATACTGTCTTCATTTTCCACACGGGTTTGTACTGCAATGACATTTTTTAATTTTAGGTCTGCAATAAACTGCTTCAGGAAACGAATTTTTTTACCGTTTGAATCCAGTAGTACACATTCACGCTCAGGCTGACATAAAGCAATGATCATGCCCGGCATACCACCACCAGTCCCGATGTCGAGCAAACGACCTGCAGGCAAATCCTTTAGAATACTCAAACTGTCAAGCAGATGCTTAACTAGCATTTCCTTAGGATCACGAATTGCAGTCAAATTGTATGCTTTATTCCACAGCACCAAAGCGTCCTGGTACTTGAGTAATAAATTTAAAGCTTCATCAGACAGCTCTAAACCTAAAGCCTGGCTACCCTGCTTTAGTTCTTGAAAAAACGTGTGCATAAACAATTAACGCTCGAAAAAGTTAAGTGGAAGTATACCGTTTTCTCTATATTGGCACAGTAGGGAGTGCTTAGTGAATATTCACTTAAGCAGACTTCCCTTCTCGGATCATTAAATCCAGTGCATTCAAACGCTCAGGTGTTCCCACATCCACCCAAATACCTGTCAATTTAGAAGCAGCAATCTTGTTTTCCAGCATTGCTGCTTTTAATAGTGGTGCTAAAGGACGTTTTCCAGCCTCTAAGCCTGCAAACATTTTCGGATGAATCACTGATACACCACTAAAAGTCAGGTTTTCACCCGCCACCTGCTGGTCAAAGGTATAAGCCTTACCGTCTGCAAGTGTAAAATCACCGTTAGGGTGCTGCTCCGGGTTTTGTACCAAAACCAGATGTGCCAGATTTTCACCCAGCTCAACATTCAATAAAGGTGCAAAGTCCATGGTTGTCCAGACATCACCATTGACCAGAATAAAAGGCTCATCACCCAGAAGTGGTAAAGCATTAATAATGCCACCGGCTGTTTCCAGCCCTTCACCTTCATGTGACCACAAAATCTTGACACCAAACTGTGAACCGTCACCCAAAGCCTGAGCCAGTTTTTCACCTAGCCAGGCAGTATTGATGACAATTTCATTCACACCCATCGCAGCCAGTTTTTCAATATGCCAGACAATTAATGGTTTGCCGCCAACTTCCAGCAAAGGTTTTGGCGTATGCAAAGTTAAAGGACGCATGCGGTTGCCCAAGCCAGCCGCGAGAATCATCGCTTTCATTTAGGCCGCTACCTCGTATGAACCATATTTTGCTTCAAAAGCTGGCATCACTTTTTCATGAATAAACTGCATAAATGGCTGTAATTCTGGATAGTCTTTGGTTTCTTCGAGCAGATACCACATCACACGTGGCAGGTCTTTTAGATAGCCAGATTTCCCATCTCGCTCAAATAGACGTACGAAAATACCTAAAATCTTGATATGACGCTGAATCGCCATCATATCCGCATCTTTTTTAAACTGTTCGAAATCACGGTCCTGTTTTGCCGCTGCTGGTAACAGGTCATAGAACACTTTAAACCAGCGATACACGCGATCTGCATTCCACTGTACATAAGCATCACGGGTAATAGAGATCAGGTCATAGGTATCAGCACCAATCACTGCATCCTGAAAATCAATCACACCCAGTTCGGTTTCATTTTCGATTTTCATCAGGTTACGGCTATGAAAATCACGATGCACAATGACTTGAGGTTGTGCCAAAGCAGCATTCGCCAGTATCGCAAATGTGCGCTTGATCAAAGCAGATTCCGCTTCAGTAGGCTGGATTTTTAGAGCAGGTAGCATCCAGTCAGTCAGCAACTCCATTTCAGAAATAAGCTTCTCATAAGAATAAGCAGGAAACTGACCTTCTCCAGGAATGGACTGCAGCTGAATCAGCTGTTTAAAACTTTGCTCATAATAGGCATCAACCGTCTGATCATTCAGCAGATTTGACAACAGCACATCACCAAAATCTTCGAGCAGCAAAAAACCATTTTCCAGGTCTTTGGCCACGATGTGTGGAACACGTACGCCATGGGCATCAAAAAATTCATCAATCGTCACAAAAGGCACACAATCTTCTTTTTCTGGTGGTGCATCCATGAGCATAAATGTTTTATTATTCAGTTTGATTCGTGCATAACGACGAAAACTTGCATCGCCTGCTAAAAAATGTGTTTCAAATTGATCTGAACCGAGTACAGAAGCAATCCAAGATTGTATCAATTGTTCGCGTTGAGTATTCATTTGCAATAAATTCTAGTACAGGCTGAGTTTTTAAAGTGCTAAGTGTAGCTACTTATCAACTTTTTCTCTATGATGCGACAATAATTAATTGCGATAAAAGCATGATTGGTTAATGAGACAAATGAAGCATCACTTTAAAATAAACCCTCTAGCGACTGCGATCTTAACCCTTTTATGTAGTAGCTCGGTCTCAAGCTATGCTGCATCAAATGACTCATCCAATGTAAATGCGGAACAACTTAAACAGCGCATTAATGAGACCTATCCCGGTGAAGCATTCTTCTCACAATATTATGTAGATAAATCTTCACCAGAAGCACAGCAGCGTCAAGGTAAATACCTCAGTTCAGCCTATTGTGAAGGCGCCTGGGTCACTCCAATTGCACCTGATGCACCGACGATTGACCCTGAACAGGCAACTTCAACCATTACTGCAGACTATGGTCATTATAATCCGGCCGGTGATTCCTACTTAGAAGGCAATGTGGTCATTGATCAGGAAGGTCGCCAGATTCGTGCGGAACGCGTGACGATTGATCAGACTCAAACCTATGCTAAGGCAGAAGGTCAAGTCCAATTGGCCCAAGGTGGCTTGATTTCGCAAAGCGATGATATCAATTACAACCTGAAAACCCAGCAAGGTGACTTAAACAACAGTTTCTTCATTGCCGAAGAACAACATGCGCATGGCCGTGCTGAAAAGATTGCCAAAACCTCTGACGATACGCTTGAACTAGAAAATGCCACCTATTCTACCTGTCCACCTGAACAGAAACCGACCTGGAAAATTCAGGCAGATCAAATCAAGCTGAATCAGGAAACCGGTCGTGGTGAAACCCGAAATACCAAGCTCTATGTGAAAGATGTTCCGGTACTGGCTGTTCCTTATTTTAACTTCCCAATCGATGATCGCCGTACCACTGGGATTCTGACGCCAACTTTCGGATTTACCAATGATGGCGGCCTGGAATTGGGTGTACCGGTTTATCTCAATTTGGCACCACAATATGATGCGACCATTACGCCACGTTATATTAGTGACCGTGGTGCGATGCTGGATGGCGAGTTTCGTTATCTAACAGAAAACTATGGTGAAGGCCGGATTTGGGGTGGCTACCTGCCATCTGATGAAAGTTATAGCAATAAAGACCGTAAAGACCTGCACTTCCTGCATAACTGGCAAATCAACGATCAGTTCTCAACAAATCTTGAATATAATTACGCATCAGACAAGGACTTTTTTGCCGATCTGGATAATAACCCAGATTCAAAAACAGACCTGAACTTGCGCCGTGCTTGGGAAGTTAATTATAAAAATGGTATCCCCGGCTTAAAAGCTCAATTTAAAGTTGAAGATTTCCAGACGCTTGATCCTGCCGTTCTGGATGAGGACCGCCCTTATGCGCGTTTGCCGCAGCTTTTGGTGAATTATAAGACCGGTAACCCACTGGGTTTACAATACGAATTTAATAACGATACGGCTTATTTCCAGAAAGACATCAGAAATACTGAAAATATTGATACCGGTGATGAAGCCATCTATCAACCAAGTGGTACACGCATCTATAATGATTTCTCGGTACGCTATAATCACTTTACCCCTTGGTCATTCTTCATTCCTCAGGCGACATTACGCAATATCAATACTTTCTATGATCAAGATACTATTGATCGTATTAATAATAATCAAACCAGCTCATCAAGTGAAAATCATTCTATCGTAGTGCCACAATTTACGCTGGACACCGGTTTAATTTTTGAAAAAGATGGTCGCTATTTACAGACCTTGACGCCTCGCCTGTTTTACGCTTATTCACCATATGAAAATCAGCGCAATCAGCCAAACTTTGACTCTGTCGTAGCCTCAATTAATTATGATCAATTATTTAGTGCACGCCGCTTCTATGGTAATGACCGCTTAGAAGACAATAACTTTGCTTCTTTAGGTCTTAGTTACAGTTTATTTAATGAAGAAGGTTTAGAGCGATTACGCGCCAGTGTGGGACAAAGTTTCTTCTTTGAAGATCGCCGTGTCACATTAGATCGTGAAGCAGATAAATTTGATCGTGAAAGCCATACTGGTCCAGTTATTCAGCTTAGAAGTCAGTTAAACAAAAACGTGCATGTCAACCTAAATTCTAGCTGGATGTCGAATGGCTCCAATGCCCAGCGTGATGTACAGGTTTATTATACGGGCGATCAGGGCAATCTATATAACGTAGGCTATTTCTATCGTAAAGATATTCCAAACCGCCAGGAAAGTTATGATCAGGTGGTTGGCTCATTTATCCAGCCAATTGCCAATAACTGGCGTCTGGTCGGCCATGCACAATTTGACCTGGACAATAGTGTCGCACGTGAATATTTACTTGGCGTAAACTATGAGTCATGCTGTTGGGGAGTATCTGTCTATGGCCGCTCATACTACAATGACCTAGACGATATCAATGACCCGGATGTGAAAGCGAAACGTGCAGTGATGGCTGAAGTAACGCTTAAAGGTCTTGGCGGGTTAAGCAACAAGCTAACCTCATTACTAGAAAATCGTATTCTAGGTTTTAACAATATCAATCAAACTTGGACAGAACGTTAATGAAGACAAAACAGTTAAAACAAATTTTTAAAGCGACCGCACTTGCGCTATGTCTTTCTTCAGCGATGACGACTTTTGCTGTTGCCCAACCTAAAGATGAAGTTGTAGCTGTTGTCGACAATAGCGCTATTCTGCGTAGTGATCTGGCACAAAGCGTTGCTGAAATTTCTCACCAGTTGCAAAAGCAAAACAAGCCTGTTCCACCGCAACCTTATCTTGAACAACAAGCACTTGAACAGCTAATTGTACGTCAGGCTCAACTGGAACAGGTTAAACGCTACAATATTCGTCCAGATGAAAAATCTTTAAATGAAGCAGTGCTTAAAGTAGCACGTGATTCAGGCTCCCCTAGCTTGGAAGCTTTCCAGCAAAAACTGGATGCTATCGCGCCGAATACGTATGCCTCTTTACGTAACCGTATTGCAGAAGATCTAGCACTTAGCCGTTTACGTCAGCAAGCAGTAAATTCACGTATTCAAATCAGTGATCAAGATGTTAAAAACTTCCTGAATACACCACAAGGTCAAGCTTTGTTAGGTAGCCAGGTACATGTTCTGCATTTACGTATAACCGGAGAAAATGCTCAACAGATTGCTGCGCAAGTAAGAAATGATTTAAGCAGCAGCAATGATATTCAGGCGATCAGCAAAAAATATTCAACTGGCGATATTAAAGTAGATGCATCTGATATGGGTGTTCGAAACCTATCAGAAATTCCAGGCGAACTCGCTGCACGTGTTTCTACTTTGCAAGCGGGTCAAACATCTGAGCTAATTCCTGCGGCAGATGGCGTGCATGTCCTGAAACTTTTAGAGCGTAAAGATGGTGAACAAAAAGCACTGGTACCTCAATACCAGACTCGTCATATTCTGATTCAAACATCAGAAGTGGTTAGCCCGGAAAATGCTAAGCAGATGATTGATAGCTTGTATACGCGTCTTAAGCAAGGTGAAGATTTTGCAGTATTGGCGTCTACTTTCTCTAATGACACAGGTTCAGCGCGTGATGGCGGCAGTTTAGGCTGGGTCAGCCCAGGTGTCATGGTACCTGAATTTGAACAGCGTATGAAAAGTACGGCAGTAGGTCAGATTAGTGAACCATTCCAGTCACAATTTGGCTGGCATATCCTGCAAGTGACCGATACACGTCAACAGGATATGACTCAGGAATATCAGGAACGTATGGCCCGCCAGATTCTGGGTGAACGCCAGTTTGATGCTGAGCTAGATAGCTGGTTACGTGAAACCCGTAGCAATGCCTATGTAGAAATTAAAGATCCACAGCTAGATCCTAAACGCGTTCGTTAATTTAAGAGAAGAAAAGCCAGCATTATGCTGGCTTTTTTAATGACTTAATTCTTTAAATAATAAAAAGCCTCTTATTAAGAGGCTTTCTATTTCAGATCCGATTAACGATTGTTTTCGTCGTCAGAAGAATCTTCAAATTTTGAATCGTTGTCAAAACCTGCGCCTTGACCACCAAAGCCAGCGCCTTGACCACCAAAGCCAGCACCTTGACCACCGAAGCCACCTTGACCACCGAAGCCACCTTGACCACCGAAGCCGCCTTGACCACCGAAGCCACCTTGACCACCGAAGCCAGCACCTTGACCGCCGAAGCCACCTTGACCGCCAAAGCCACCAGCAGCGCCTTGACCACCGAAGCCACCCGCGCCACCTTGACCACCGAAGCCCGCACCTTGTGGACCAGCAGGAGCACCAGCTGGACGAGGATTACGTGCAGGTACTACTGTAGAAATCGCGTGTTTGTAAACCATTTGGCTTACTGTATTTTTTAATAATACAACGTATTGGTCAAAAGACTCGATGTGACCTTGTAATTTGATACCGTTTACTAGGAAGATAGAAACTGGAATACGTTCCTTACGGAGAGAATTCAAGAATGGATCTTGTAAAGTTTGACCTTTAGACATGTTATAACTCCAAAAATTTAAAAATCAGCGCAAAAAACTATCTCTATTTTTCAATTAAAAATTATAAAAAAGATAGTACTCAAATTTTGCTTTATCCGTGACAGTTTCGCAAGTCTTCTTGGGCCTGCTCGAGCGTAAAATATGTTGTAAATTTATGCTTTTCTTGCAAAGATCTCAACCAGGTATATTGACGTTTGGCAAGTTGTCGTGTCGCAAATAAAGCCTTATCCTCCATTTCCTGTTGTTTTTCATGACTTAGGTCACCTTTTTTTAAGAATTCTATGGCTTGGCGGTAACCTACTGAACGCATTGAGGGTAAATTTTCGTCAAAATCGTATTTTCCCATTAATCCTTTAACTTCATTTAAAAATCCGTTTTTCCACATAATTTCAAGACGTTTTTCAATACGCTTATGCAATTCTAACCGATCAGGCATTAAGGCATAATTATAGAAACTGTAACGATATGGTAAATTTTTTGGTTGTTCTGCTTGTAGTTTTGTAATCGGCTCACCTGTTAGCTTAAAAACCTCTAATGCGCGGATAATTCTCTGTTTATCACTCACTTTAAATTTCTGACCCGCCAAGGGATCTACCTGACATAATTTAGCATACACCGCTTCCCACCCTTCACGAGCTGCTTTCTCTTCAATCTGGGCACGCACCGCGTAATCTGCGCTTGGTAAATTATCAGACAAGCCTTCAAGTAAGGCCTTAAAATACAGCATGGTGCCACCCACCAGAATTGGAGTTTTACCACGTGCATGAATATCATCAATCAGACGGCAAGCATCTTCGACAAAGTTTGCTGCAGAATAGACTTCGAGCGGACTAATAATATCGATTAAATGATGCGGATAGCGCTTTAATTCCTCTTTAGAAGGTTTCGCTGTACCAATGTCCATTTCCCGATAAACTAGCGCAGAATCGACAGAAATCAGCTCAAAATGACCTCGCTCGTATAGTTCACATGCCAAAGCAGTTTTACCGCTTGCAGTTGGTCCCATTAAATTGATGACCGGCAGTTGATTGGACATGTAAGGCTACTCTCCCCGAGCAAAAAGTTTATCAAGTTGAGACAATGGAAATGCTCGCCAGGTTGGACGACCATGATTACATTGGCTCGCAAATTCAGTTTGTTCCATCTGGCGCAGCAAAGCGTTCATTTCTGACAGACTCAACATTCGATGTGCACGTACTGCACCATGACAGGCCATACCTGCAAGAATCTGGTCACGTTTCTGCATTAAACCCTGTCCCTGATCATTAGGATCCAGATCATTCAATAATTCAGGGATCAAGGCATCAAAATCAGCTTTATGCAAAATGGCCGGTACGCCCCGTACAATGACCTGTTCATGACCATACTGGTCAATTTCCAGGCCTAAACGAGCGAGTTGATCTTTGAGCTCGTCAACACGCATGGCTTGCATACGACTAATGCTCACCACTTTAGGAATCAGCAATTGCTGGGATATCCAGAATTCTGGTTTATCCCAAGCCATTTTCATCTGTTGCAGTAGAATACGCTCATGCGCCGCATGCATATCTACGATGATTAGGCCTTCGTTATTTTGCGCCAGAATATAAATACCATGCAGTTGAGCGATCGCAATCCCCAAAGGATGCTCATCTACTTTACTTTGTAAATGTGACTGAAATGTATCCGATGCTGAATTATTGATTTCCGGTTCAGTTTCTCTTAACGGCGCGAGATAACTTTTCAAGGCATTATTCAGCTGTTGTGAACCCGAATATGACTTATTATAATCCTGCGCATAATGCACAGTTTGTGGACCTGATGACTCGAAATCCGTTAACACATCAGAAGCTTCTTCTTCATGCTGACGATACGGAGATGTGACTGGAATAACCGGTTGAGTGGCTACGGACTGATGCAGGCTAAACTGCTCCTGATAGCGCGGCTGAGGTGTTATCGCAACAGCTTCAGTCTCAGGTTTCATTGCCTCAGCCAGATCAACGGTCGCGGTCTGGAACTGTGCCAGGGTTTCCTTGGCATAGTGACGTACAAATTCATGTACTTCACGCTGGTTCAGGAAACGAATTTCATGTTTAGTCGGATGCACATTCACATCGATGCTTTCTGGATCGATCTCCAGAAATAGTAAATAAGCTGCATGCTGATGGCCATGCAGGATACCATCATAGGCCATGCGCAGGGCATGCGAAATGGTCTTATCTTTAACGATCCGGCCATTCACATAGACATATTGCAGATCGGCTTGAGCCCGTGCATCCGAAGGATGTCCGAGCCAGCCTGATAAACACATATTGATACTGTCTGCATCAATCCAGTAGGCATTTTCAGTAAACTGACGACCGAGTAGCTGTTGTACACGCTGAAAACGTAAAGCACCACTATCGGCAACCGGCAAATTCAGCTTGATGGTTTGGTTATGTTCCAATACAAAGCGAATATCGAAATGCGTTAAAGCCATACGGCGGACAATTTCTTCGATATGTCCAAATTCAGTGCCTGGCTTTTTCAGAAATTTGCGCCGCGCCGGAACATTGAAGAATAAATCCTGCACCCGGATCTGAGTTCCTTTGGATGCTGCGACCGGTTGAATATCCTGATGATCAAAAGCCGTACCGTTCACTTCGACCTGATAGCCAATACCATCTTCATTCTGGCTACTGGTTAAAGTCAGGCGTGACACTGCAGCAATCGAGGCCAACGCCTCACCACGAAAGCCCAAACTGGTAATCGCATGCAGCTCTTCAGCCGTTTGAATCTTACTGGTCGCGTGACGCATCACGGCTAGTGGCAAATCCTCATAATGAATGCCTCGGCCATTATCAATGATTTCAATCAGCGTACTGCCGCCCTGTTCCACCCGGATGATCAGCTCGGTCGCACCTGCATCAATCGAGTTTTCCAGCAACTCCTTGACCACAGATGCAGGACGTTCAATCACCTCACCTGCGGCAATCTGGTTCGCCAGCGCAGGATCAAGTGCACGGATACGGCGTATGCTTAAATCATCAACCATTTGGGAATTCACGCTCCAAAGCTTGCTGTAAAGCCAGATTAGAAGAAATCAAACTTGCGGTACGAGTCAGCTCATCTTCTGATTTTAAAATTTCAATAATTAAATCGGCTTGCGGGATTTCATCGCCACCCTTAGAAGGCCATTCAAATAAAAATAGCGCATTGGGAGTTTCTAAATAATCCCGGATTCCCATCAATTCAAGTTCATAAGGGTCATTGAGACGATATAAATCAAAATGAAAGATATCCTGACCATTCACCTGATACGGTTCCACCAGCGTATAAGTCGGACTTTTTACTGAGCCGTTATGACCAAGTTGTTGTAAGTAATAACGCGTCAGCGTGGTTTTCCCCGCACCCAAGTCACCAATCAAATATATAACGCCCGAAGAAAAATTATTTGCCAGAACTTTGGCCAGATTTTGGGTGTCATCTTCATGTTTTAAAGTGACATTAAATGAATAAGGCATATTACTCACGACATGATGAAAAAGAATAATTATGATAGCATCGCAACGCTTTAAAAGCCTATTCACCTCTGTGAGAAACTGTATTTTTTCACAGCATCCGTTCCAGACCAGAGATATATCCACGTTGTGATGACTTCAACTGTTGAATTTAACCCACCCATGCTGAATGGGGTTACGGCAAGTAAAGTATTCCTGCAAGCGATAGCTGATTCACCCAAGACAGTCTATGCCTATCTCTGTGCGCAATTTCCACATATTGAGTCAAGCGAATGGCAATCCCGTTTCGATAATGGGCTGGTTTATGATGCTCAGGGTAATACCTTAAGCATCGAAAGTTCTTTTCAAGCGAATACTCATTGTTTTTATTATCGTTTTTTGGCACACGAAGTGCATGTTCCTTTTCAGCATCATATTCTGTTTGAGAATGAACATCTGCTGGTCGTAGATAAACCTCATTTTCTGACCATGAGTCCTACTGGACAATATGTACAGGAAACCTTGCTGGTACGCCTAAAACAGCAAACTGGAAATGAACATCTCACCCCGATTCATCGATTGGATCGTGAAACAGCAGGAGTGGTGCTGATTTCAAAATGTGTGCAATCACGTGGGGTTTATCAGCAGATGTTTGCGACTCGGCAGGTACAGAAAACCTATCATGCAATTGCGGCTTATCGTGATGATTTAAGTTTTCCGCTCATCACAAAGTTGAAAATGGAAAAAGGCCAGCCCTTTTATACCATGCAGGTGGTAGAAGGAGAGCCTAATAGCGAAACCGAAATTCAACTGCTGCAACATGATCAGCAATGGGGCAAATATGAGCTAAAACCACATACAGGAAAGCAACATCAGTTAAGGGTACACTTAAGTCATTTGGGGATTCCGATCCAGAATGATCCTTTTTATCCGCAGGTTTGCCATAAGGCGGATGATGATTTTTCTGCACCTTTACAGCTACTGGCCAAACACATTCAGTTTACGGATCCAATTACCCAAAAGCAGATGCAATTTAGCTCTGAACTTGAATTGACACTGTAAATCTCTTGTCATTACAGATTATTTTCTAAAAACGGCAACTTGAGGATTGAAATCCCGAAGTTATCGATTAGAATAAGGCGAAAAGTTAAGTAATTTAAAGCTTTGAAAATATTATGAGAAAAACTGAAGTTTATCAAATTCGCCTGGATTCCCAAGAAAAGAAACAGGCATTTGCAGTATTTAAACAATTGGGGATTACGCCGGCTCAGGCAGTTCGTCTTTTTTTTAAACAGGTGGTTCTGACCAAATCAATCCCCTTCTCGATTGAAAATCAGAATATTAATCTGGAACAGCTGATCAAGTTACGCAAGCAGAAACAGAATGAACTTAAGGCAGAACAAACCTTAGGTCCAAATACTACAGCGATTCCAGCAGATCATCAGGAAATGAATCTGGATGATGATCATTTTGATTTATTTGAAGAACTGAATGCTATTTTAGGTGAAAGCGACAAAATTTAACATTGTTGCATTTACGAACAATTCTTAAGTTTCTCTCCTTTCAAACTTCGCTATGCTTGATGTTAATGATAAATAATAAAATTAACATGGAGTAAGCCGATGATCGTGCGACGTGCCCAGTCAGAAGATCTACCTAACCTGGCCGTTTTATTTGATGAGTACCGTCAATTTTATGGTACTTCTTCCAATCTGGATTTATCTTACGAGTTTTTGAAACAGCGTTTTGAAGATGGTCAAACTGTCATTTTTATCAACACTAAGGATGAGATTTTTACCGGATTTATTCTGCTGTATTTAAGATTTTCCTCAGTCGCATGTTCTACTTATTATGTGCTGGACGATGTCTATATTAGTCCGCCTTATCGCCGGCATGGTGCAGCCAAGCAACTGATTGACACTGCTATCTTGTTTGCCCGACATGAAAATGCGCTTCGAATCAGCCTGGAAACGCAAAAAACCAATTATCAGTCACATAAACTTTATGAGTCACTTGGATTTATTCAGGATAATGAATTTGTGACGTTCTATTGTTTCCTGAAATAAATCCCAGACTTTATTCGGTACGGAATTTTGCCTGTGCCACTTGTTCTGCGTCCAGATAGGTCCATTCCCCTATTGCCAGTTCATTCAAGGCCAATGCACCAATTTGAGCACGATGCAGCTGTTCTACTTTATTGCCCACAGCTGCCAGCATACGTTTTACCTGATGATAAACCCCTTGATGAATAGTCATTTGCAGACGATTGTCATCCAGACGAACAATATCTGTAGCAGCAAAGGTGCCTTTTTCATTTCTCAATTCCACACCCTGTTCAAGCTGTTGAATCTGCTCATCTGTCACGGGATCGGCAGTAGTCATCTGATAGACTTTCGCTACATGTTTCTTAGGATGGGTCAACGCTTGTAAAAACTGACCATCATCCGTCAGCAATAACAGTCCGGTGGTGTCCTGATCGAGACGACCTACACATTGAATTCCACGGTTTAACAGGATGTCATCAAACAGATCAAATACACTGAAATGATGTGTGGCCTGATGTGAGCACTCATAATCTTGTGGCTTGTTGAGCGCAATATATACTTTTTCCCGATAGCGATACTCATGACCATAGACGCTAAAAGTCAGATCTTGCAGATTCAGCTTATGCTTGGGGTTATCGATGAGTTCGCCTTGAATCGAAACAGCACCATTTTTAATCAGTTGCTGACAATGTTTTCGTGAGCCAAAACCTTGTGATTGCAACATTTTTTCCAATAGCATCTGTCTGAACCTGTTTAAACGAACAATAGGCGCATTCTATACCGAAAACTAACTAGATTCAGTTCTTATAAGGCTTTCTCCCTTTAAATGGCTAAAAAGCCTATAATCCTGTGACTTTTCATTTTTCCTATCTCCTTATGTCCCAATTTGATCTGAATCTGCTTGTTCTTCTGGTTCTACTGGCTTGCGGTATTTTTAGTCATAATACTGCTGTGACCATTGCTGCGGCCGTGTTGATCATATTAAAAATCACGCCTCTCAATGAACTCTTACCTTATGTACAGCAACATGGCCTAAATATCGGGATTATTATTTTAACTATTGGTGTATTGGCTCCAATTGCTAGCGGAAAAATTCCCGGTGACAGTATTCTGAAATCTTTTCTTAGCTGGAAATCTTTACTGGCAATTGCAATCGGTCTATTTGTTGCCTGGCTTGGTGGACGCGGAGTGAAACTGATGTCGAGTCAGCCTGATGTCGTTGCAGGTCTATTAATTGGTACGGTCGCAGGTGTGGCGGTACTTCGTGGTGTCCCAGTCGGGCCATTAATTGCAGCCGGGATTTTATCGTTATTGATTGGAACGCAATAAGTCTTTAACCATGATTGTGCAATATTCTTAAAAATTAATATTCTAAAATTAAGAACTGCAGAATATTAAATCACATGATCAGCGACATGGATGTCGCTCGTTGGATTGATGTACAGGATGTACCTTCAATCCAACAAAAGATTTTTGTTACTTTTGATCTTTCAAAAGTAAAAGCTCAGGTTAAATACTAAAATTTAAAAACCCAAATTTTATTCCACAAACAGCAAAGCCAAACGCACCTGATCATAACCCATACGCGGACTGGTCAGTTCCACGATCGGACGTAATTTAATACTGCCATCATCATTAAAATGATCTGAATTTTGACGTTTGGTTAGACGTTTATAAATCTTACGGACTTGTTCAACAACTTCCTCACCCGGATGAGCGACTGAGATATCCAGACCTTGTTCTTTATGCAAACGTCCCAGATGGTTAATGATAGTGGCAGGTGTCAAGCCACGTTCAGTTGCAATATCGGAAATCTCATACCCTTCTTCAAACAGTTCACGGGTTTCATCCAAGGTTGCAGTCGCGTAGTTTTGCTTACCACCATTTTTGGCAATTTTCTTATCATTACGCTGGATCTCGACTTCATTCAAAGTACCACCACAATGACGAATAAAGGCCTTATGCTGTACAGTCAAATCCACGTTTTCAAAATTCGCTTCTGCTTCATCTGACAGTTCCTGAAAACGGCGATCAGCCTTAATGGCAAGACTATCCAGTTCCAGAGCCTGTTCATTAAAGCCTTTCAAGCGTAGACCATTTAAGCTTTTTAAACGGGATAATGCTACATAGCCCTGACCTTTTTCAAAGGTATGGCTCAGGTCAATCTCAGCAGCTTCTAGTGTCATGCCTTGAGACTTATGGATGGTGATTGCCCAAGCCAGACGTAGCGGTATCTGCTGAAAACTGGCAATAGTTTTACCTGCTTCATTATCCACCGACCAGGTTTCAGGCTCTACAATCAGGGTAGTTCCATCTGTCAGTTTGACCTTTGGCAGAACCCCATGCTCATCATCATCTTCAAAGCCGATCACTTCACCCAAGCTGCCGTTGATATAACCCATATCAAAGTTATTCTTCACGAACATGACCTTGGCATGTTTTTTCAGGGTTAAGGCTTCGGGTGCTCGGACTGAAGACTTTAAGGTTTCAATCAGTTTTTCATTACCATCACATTGCGCATCAAACTGGCGGGGATCCTGATCAATTTCATTAAGATGCTTAAAGTTAATGCTGTCGACATCCATATTGTGGGTATAGAGACGTGTATAGGTATCGCCAATGTCCTGCTGACGTGTACCCTGTAGCGCTGAACGATGTTCAGGTGAAATGGCCTGTGCACGAATGGCATTCAGAATATCATTCAGATAGTCATTGTCCTGACGGTGCTGTTCAGTCAAGTAACAGACACGGAACTTGGCTTCAACCCAGGCATCCGACATAAAGCAGAATTTATCGCGGTTACGTTCATCATTTTTTCCAACGGGCGGCAACTGGAAAAAGTCCCCTGCTACAATGACCTGAATCCCACCAAAAGCTTCATCACTTTCCTTGAAATATTTCAGCACCTGATTGACCAGATTGAGCTGCTTGGCATGCAGCATGGAAATTTCATCAATGATCAGGACTTGCGCATTTTCCAAGTGTTCTTTCAGGTATTTACGCTCTTTCATGCGCTTCAGGTCTTCTTCAGACAAAAAGTCTTTGATCCCGATTCCTGCCCAGGTATGAATGGTCATGCCATTCATATGCGTTGCCGCAATACCAGTCGATGCAGTAATGGCAACCGACACCTTACGGGCTTTCAGATAATTGATATATTGATTGAGCGTATAAGTTTTCCCTGCACCCGCAGAACCGGTTAAAAAGACATTTTCTCCTGCTTTTAAGAGCTTAAGTGCAGTTTCCTGTTTCATAAAAGAGATACCGTAAAAGAACGGCTATAGCCTAACGATTTTTGCCGGAAAAGTTAAGCTTCACGGACAGAAAAGCACTGAATCAGGTCAAGCCTGCAGGTTTAACCAGTTAATAAAATGCTGGGCAATATTGATATATTCAACTTCCGCTTTTTGATTATTTGGATACTCAAGCTGGTCAAAGATGACTTGGTCTTTCTGCAACTGACAGCCTAAAATCAAAGGTAATTTAATGGCAGGATGTGACATGCGAAAGGCCACATATTCACCTTCGACTATACGCTGTGCATAACTTGCAGCCAGACAGTTCCGGAATATTCTAGCCTCTTCAATAATCCGCTCTAGTGTTTTCAATTCCTCAAACCGCCAATTAAAATACAGTAGAAAATGTGCTTGTGTGAGCGGCCTCCAACTGGCTAGAGCAAAGTCTTTTTTGAGCTTGGCAATAATCTCTTGCTTCTGAATTTGCTCATGCCAGACAACTGCCTGCGTAAATAAACTGGTCCAGCTTAAATTTTTAGGCACTTCTGTTTGAGTAGAAAAATACTCCGGCAGATAATCACGGATATAACCATCAAAACAGGATTCCCGCACATGCCTTGCATGTAAATAAAAGCGCTTCCTGAACTCTACAAATGGAATCTGGTTACGTTGTAGCACGTTATAAAAATCACGGTCTTGCTGAGTTTGGGGCCGAATACAAGCCAGCACATCCTCAGGCAAATCACGGGTGACCTTATACAGATGCTGCATATAAGCCTGCATCACCCGACTTAAGTTGGCGTAAACTCTTTTAGTCATCTGATCATCCATTGCCACTACATCCCGCAATAATCCGATCCATTCATCCAGATATAGAATCGATGGACTAATCGCAATACGATGATCCTCAATAGCCTGACGCGTCCCTTTGAGAACAACTGTTCGATTTAGCTCATGCTCAAACCAGTGATGCTGAATGGCATATTGATGAACATCATCAATAAACAGACGTGCTGCGATATATTGAAAATATTGCAAGGTAGCTAAAACAATCTGCGGATGAATATGATGCGTATCGATAAAGCTTAAGGCTGTTGCCGCCACCCGCACACTGCTATGTTGAATATTGCTGCTCAGCCAATCCAAAATTTCCGCAGGCTGTTTAAATAGCCAGTTCACTACGCGATGACAGTCAAATAAAGGAAGTTTGGCGACTTTTTTTTGCCATAAATAAGGATTATTTTCCAGAAAATTGCGTTTGGATAGCAGATCACTCCGATGCCAGCTATCACGATTCATCAACCGAACAAAGCCCAGTAGATGACTTTGCTCTTCAGCATGCCGATACAGCAAACGGATATCGTCAATATGGTCATTCAGCTCATGCAGATTGAACCGGTTTTCAAAGGATAAGGAGATAATCCGGAAGGTTGCTGGGTGCAGAAACTCAGGCGCACTAAAACAAAATGCATCCAGACTATCCATAACTGACTGAATCGATAGAAACTCATCTGGCTGCAAATATTGCAAGGAAAAGATTTGCTGTAGCTGTTTTAAGACATTCGCAGGAATCTCATGCCCACTTTGAATCCAATTACTGATACAAGGCTGAGTATAAACTTCGGCTTTAATCATAAAGGAGTCGATAATTTCAGCTTGCACAAGCGACATCTGCTTTAAGCAATTAGCAACTCGTTCAGGCGCATTAACCCATATATAGACTTGATCAATAATGAGCTGACGGAGCTGTTTGGCTTTATCACGTAAAAACAGGGAATGCTGGGGCTTTAAATCCCCAGTCAGAAAGTAAATATCCTGAAAGAAAAACTCTTCCAAAGCCTCTGCTTTAGCCAGCCTGGTATCAATCTGCATTTCTGCTAAGGCATGGGGACTTTCCAGATTTAAATCTTGAGGTGTATATAGCTGGATATTTAATAAGCCATTAAGCAGATCAATTCGATGCTCATCCTGATGAATCCTGAACAAATTCTGGGCATTCACATGACCAATAAGCGTCATTTGATCCAGATACAGCTGATTTAACTCAGGAAAAATACTGAGGCATTGTTCAGCGAGCTGTCTGAATGGCAGTAGCAAACCCTCCTGTTCCATATTTCCCCCTTCATTTTAACCCTATTGAGTTACAGACCTACTGAATTTCAATCCTTTAAAATCGCTTTTTCCTTTCTATTACAGAAATTGAAGCATGGTGATTTTTTAGACGATTCGATCTCAATGTAAAGCAAAGCAGGAATGATGAAAAGACCTAGACTTCATCTTGCCGACGTCTGTCAGCCAACAGTTCTAGCCCCTGATAGATCTTTTGTTGTAAATACTCACGAAAATCAATCAGATCATTCTCGTGCTGCACATGATGAATTGGCTGCCGCGGCATAAACTGAAAATAAAAAGGCAAGCGTTTGGGAAAAAGGTTTTTAGGCAAAGAAGGAATTACGTCACCATGACGTAATAATTTATTGAGTTGGGGAATTTTTAATAATTTTTGAAAATACTTATGTTGAATGATCTTATTGGCATCAAATCCAATCTCATAGATTTCATCACCGCCAAGTGCAGCAAAAGGGACAATATCATATTGAAACTTTTGAGCTAATTTCAGAAAACCGTAACGCTCTTTCCAGATCAGCTGATACTGCTCACCTTCCCGTTTCAGCACTTCACGGCCACCACCCGGAAAGACCAGAATCGAGTAGCCTTGCTGCATGGCCGAGCGGACATAGTCCTGTACACCATCAATAGCACCAAATTTCTTCACTGCTTCACGCCATAGCGGCACATAAAAATGGCTATGATCAGCAATACTGACCACAGCCACTTGATGTTCGTTGTACAGGTAATCAATCAGCATTGGCGCATCAAAGATGCCATACATGGAATGATTACCCACATACATTGCAGGTCGACTGGCATCAATATTTTCAGCCCCTAAAAAAGTAGGCGTGAAATACAGTTTGGATAAGGCACTTAAGCGCCTGATCCATGCTCCGTCATGCTTGACCTGCAAAATATGCTCCCGGCTTATGCCACGCGTTTTTGTACCAGGATTGAACCCACTGAGTAGCCTGCACCAAATGAACACAGTACGCCATATTCGCCGTCTTCAACTTCATTTGCAGTACGGTGTAAGGCAATGATGACACCTGCGGAAGAAGTATTGGCAAACTCATTCAGAATGATAGGTACCAGACCTGGTTTGGCATTTTCTTTACCCACTACCAGTTTCAGAATCAATTCATTCATGCTGGCATTAGCCTGGTGCAACCAGAAGCGTTTCACATCTGTAGGTGCAATATGATTTTTCTCAAGTTGAGCAGTAATCATCTTGGCAACCAGTGGACACACTTCTTTAAATACCTTACGACCGTCCTGACGGAAACGTTTGTCGTCGATATCTGCATTTTCAGACGTATTCAGGAAACCGAAGTTATTGCGGATATTGTTTGAGAACTGGGTAAATAATGAAGTATCCAGAATCTCGAAACCGGTTTTAGTTTCAGTATCTTCAATGATCGATGCAGTTGCGACATCACCGAAAATAAAGTGACAGTCACGTGAACGGAAATCGGTATGTGCAGAGGTGATTTCAACATTCACCAGTAATATGCGACGTGCACCTGCCTTGATAGCATCAGCAGCCTGTTTTAAACCGAAAGTGGCTGCTGAACATGCAACGTTCATGTCATAAGCATAACCTTGAATACCCAGAGCAGTCTGGATTTCAATCGCAACCGCAGGATAAGCACGTTGCAGGTTTGAACATGACAGGATCACGACATCGATATCTTCAGCAGTGACACCGGCATTTTCCATCGCCTGTTTTGCTGCGATCACGCCCCATTCTGCCTGAAGGGAAATTTCATCATCTGAACGTTCACGTAGATTTGGACGTAAACGTTTTGGATCGAGGATGCCAGTTTTTTCTGACACATAACGGCGTTGTACGCCTGACGCTTTTTCAATAAATTCTGCGCTAGAACCACGACGCGCATCTAATTCGCCTGCAGCGATTTTATCTGCATTTTCGTGATTATACAGTTCCACATAAGCATTTAAACTTTCAACTAACTCTTCATTGGTAATGACATCTTCCGGATGGAACAAGCCAGTACCCGTAATACGGATGCCCATGTAAAACTCCTTCTCAAAATGACCTATATCTTAACTGATTCCAAGACGTTCCCATACTTTTTGCAGGCGAGTTGGAGAAACGGGTGTTTTCGTTTTCATCGGTTGAGAAAACAATGAGATCCTTAACTCCTCAACCATAAAATACAATTCTTTAAGGCGAGCGTCATTTTTAAACTGAAATAATTTTTCCATCCACGGATCAATTTGGTCAATGGCGGAATCATCCCTGTGTAGGTTATTTGGCAAGCGCTCTAAACGCAAGATCAGGGCTTTCAAATAACGTGGAAATTCTGACCATACGTCGGAAGGTTTCCGATAAACGAAGTCAGAAAGACTCATCAAATCAAGCTGATCCTCAATATCATCAATATTTTTTCCAAATATAGATGGGTCTAAAACCAGTAATTTACGACGGATTTCCTGCCACTGGATATAAATATCCGTGATTTCTTTCAGTGCAGTCTGGCCATGAGTCAGGAAAGATTTTTTTACATTCTCCACCAACTTTTGGAACTCTTGCATATTGACAGGCAGCTCATTAATTGACAGGTGCAGTGTGGCATAAACTAACATTTGCTCCAGTTGAGCCTTATCGCCAAGCGGTGAATATGCCAGTGCCAGCGGTTTGGAAATCTGTTTTTTCAGCTGGCGCACCAGATCTCCGAGCTGCATATGCACCAGTCGAATAATCCCTTCACGGTGCTGTTTGACGGCTTCAGCCTGATCATTAAAGGTCTGAATCACGACACCAGATTCATCTTTCTGTTCCAGTGCAGCGAAGTCTTTGGTCGGAACCAGTGCCTGATATTGCTTGACCACTACACCCGTCACTTTTTGCGACGCTTCAAAGACAAAGTTTTCTGGGAAAGTTTTAAATTCACCTTTTAACTGTTTCACCGGACTATGAGTTTCAGTACGGCAACGGGCTTTCAGTTCGGCAAGATCACGGCCTTGTTCAATCACACGACCTTTTTCATCAATCACCTTGATCAAAGGCAAGAGATATTGCTCAACCCGATCCAGGCTAAAATCTTTTTCTGTAATCTGCTCGCCACGCAACTGGAAAGCCAGAAAACTGAAAATATGCTCACGTAGATTGACTGCATCAATACGGGCTGCCAGCTTTTTCGCAGTATCTGGAATCGGCACCAGACTACGGCGTTTATCTTTAGGTAAACTCTTTAATAAAGCTTCGATCAGCTCCAGACGCCAGCCCGGAATCCCCCATGACCAGATATTTTCATCGACCTGCGGCAAAGCCTGCAGCGGGATTTTAACCGTTGCACCATCTTCATCATGACTTGGGTCAAAACGGTAACTGGTCGCCAGACGCAATTCACCATTACGTAAATAATCCGGAAACTGTTGTGTGGTCGGACGATCATTCAGCCATAGCGCATCATCATCAATAAACAGATAACGTGGATCATGTGGCTCTACTGTCGCACGCCAGTCCTCAAAACTGCGGCGACTGGCTACTTCTGGTGGTACTTTGGAGGCATAAAACTGGTAAATGGTTTCTTCATCCACGACCAAGTCACGACGGCGTAGCTTGTCTTCTACCCGCTCCACTTCTTCCAGTTTCAGCAAATTATGCTTCAAGAAGGGTGGATTAATGCCGAGATTACCAGTAGTCAGTGCATCACGCAGGAAGATTTCATGCGCAGCCGGCTGATCCACTTTCTCATAATTGACCGGACGTTTCGGCTCGATGATTAGACCAAACAGAGAAATCTGATCATACGCATTGACCACACCTGCCTTTTTCGACCAGTGTGGTTCGAAATAATGATGTTTCAGTAAGTCACGCGCAGCGAGCAGAATCCATTCCGGCTCAATCTTTGCCAGAGTTCGTAAATACACCTGCGAGGTTTCAACCATTTCAAAAGCCATCACCCATGGGGTATTGGTTTTGTGCAGCGTTGATGCCGGGAAAATTCGTGCTTTCTGCTGACGGACTGCCATAAATACATTACGTTCATCAGTCTTGTTGGCAATAAAAGACAGTAAGCCAGTCAATAAAGCGCGATGCAGATTTTCATAACTGGCTTTCTTTTCATTAAAGGACAGCTTTAAGCCTTTAGCCAGATCCACCAGCTGCTCATGAGTTTTCTTCCATTCACGCAGACGTAACCAGCTCAGGAAATGATTACGTGCAAAAGTACGACGTTTGTTTTCGCTCATACTTTCACGGTTGTTATGCAAGGTATCCCAGAGCTTGATATAAAACAGGAAATCTGAATCTGCTTCACGGAACAAGGCATGTTTCTGATCGGCCTGCATCTGCTTATCCGCAGGACGTTCACGTGGGTCTTGTACTGCCAGAGCTGCAACAATCACCAAAGCTTCATTCAGCGCACCAAAATGAGCACCGCCAAGAATCATTCGCGCCAGACGTGGATCAATTGGCATTTTTGCCATTTGCTGACCGATTTTGGTTAGAGAATCCCCCTTGCCTTGAAGTCCTCCTTTCGTAAAGGAGGATTTAGGAGGATTAGTAGAATCTCCCCCAACCCCTCTTTCAGAAAGAGGGGCTTTACTCTTCTCCACCATCGCCCCAAGCTCAATCAAGAGCTTGCGACCATCATTGACCAGACGGTGATCTGGTGGCTCAATGAAATCAAAATCTTCCAGTGAACCTAAGCCCAGACTTTGCATCTGTAAAATAACGGATGCCAGATTGGTCCGTTTAATCTCTGGTTCGGTAAATTCAGGACGACTTAAAAAGTCTTCTTCACTATACAGACGAATACAGACGCCTGGCGCAATACGACCACAACGGCCTTTACGCTGATTGGCAGCAGCTTGAGAAACCGCTTCGATCGGTAAGCGCTGCACCCGTGAACGATAGTTATAACGGGAAATACGGGCAAAACCGCTATCAATCACATAACGGATATTAGGTACAGTCAGTGCAGTTTCTGCTACGTTCGTGGCGATAATAATGCGTCGGCCGCCGCCCGAAGGATTAAAGATTTTTTGCTGTTCTGCTAATGCTAATCGTGCGTAGAGTGGTAACACTTCAGTATGGCGTGGACCATGCTTGATCAAGGTTTCCTGCAGTTCACGAATCTCCTGTTCGGTACTGGCAAAAATCAGGATATCGGCATGTTCTAGATGACCTTTTTCCTGTGCATCCTGAAAACATTCTTCTACAGCTGCAACCACTGCACGTGGCAGATTTTCTTCAAAATCATCAAACTCGTCGTCATCACTGCCGACAATGCTCATTTCAGAAATTGGACGATAACGCACTTCTACCGGATAGCTACGCCCTTCCACTTCATAGATCGGCGCGCCATTAAAGTAGTTACTGAAACGGTTTACGTCCAGCGTTGCCGAAGTAATGATGACTTTTAGATCTTTACGACGCGGCAACAGCTGCTTGAGATAACCCATGATGAAATCGATATTCAGCGAGCGTTCATGCGCTTCATCGATAATAATGGTGTCGTATTTGGTCAGGAACCGGTCATTGGCTAGCTCTGCTAATAAAATACCATCCGTCATCAAACGGACAATCGAATCCTGCGAGCCCTGTTCATTAAAACGGACTTTAAAGGAGATCGATTCCCCCAGTTTCTCGCCAACTTCTTCCGCAATACGCTGTGATACGCTACGCGCAGCCAGACGACGTGGTTGGGTATGGCCAATCAGTCCAGTCAGGCCGCGACCTGCCAGCATGGCGATTTGTGGTAATTGTGTGGTTTTACCGGAACCGGTCTCACCAGCCACAATAATAACCTGATGCTGCTGAATCGCTTCAATCAGCTTATCTGCATACTGGGTAACAGGCAGATCCTGATTCAGCTTGATATTGGGAATGCGTTCGATACGCTGCATGACTTTGGCATGCGATTTTTCAAATAATTCTTGATATTGCTTTTGGTTGGCATCTTTACCTTTTTGGAGTCGATTTAAACGATGACGGTCACGCGCCATAACGAGCTGATCTACATTTAAAGGACTCTGCACTGAGAAAACACCTGATATAAAAAAAGACAATAGGCAGCTATTTTACGCTGTATTGCCCCTAAGCGAAAGAACGGCCATTTTGAATATTTTTATAATTTTTTAATTTTTACCCTTGAATTTTACTGCTTGCGGCATCATGTCTGAAGAGGCATTAAACCGGGGTGAGTCTTGTCATGATGTATTCACCATTCTACGGTTGAATCATTTATATCAAGAGCAATGCTGTTTGCGCTGATGGTGTTTTATTTTTAGCTTAATTCGGTTTTTCCGATGCATGTTATGTAAAAATACTGTTTCAGCAAGAAAAATAATTTCTGTACCCTATTGGAAATTAAATACAAACCTCAATCATGGAGACAATGATGAGCTTAATTAATACTGAAGTTAAACCGTTCAAAACAACTGCGTTCCAAAATGGTAAATTCATCGAAGTAACAGAAGCTGACCTTAAAGGTAAGTGGTCTGTAGTATTCTTCTACCCAGCTGACTTCACTTTCGTTTGCCCAACTGAACTTGGCGACCTTGCTGACAACTACGAAGAATTCAAAAAATTAGGCGTTGAAATCTACTCAGTTTCTACTGACACTCACTTCACTCACAAAGCTTGGCACGATTCTTCTGAAGAAATCAAAAAAATCCAATACGTAATGGTTGGCGATCCTACTTGGACTCTTGCTAAAAACTTCGACGTACTAATTGAAGCTGACGGCCTTGCTGACCGTGGTACTTTCGTGATCGATCCAGAAGGTAAAATCCAAATCGTTGAAATCAACGCTGGCGGTATCGGTCGTGATGCTCAAGAACTTCTTCGTAAAGTTAAAGCAGCTCAATACGTACACGCTCACCCAGGTGAAGTTTGCCCAGCTAAATGGAAAGAAGGCGACGCAACTCTTGCTCCTTCAATCGACCTAGTTGGTAAAATCTAATCTGTATTAGATTGAACTGATTCAAAAAAAAACCACGCTTTTAGCGTGGTTTTTTATTTGAACATTTATTTGATTGCTCTATTGGCCAACCGTTTTATTTTCCTTCTATCTAAAGCCATCCTGCCAAATCTTTATTTTTCACTTTAAAGATCATATAAAAATCAGGCATGCATATTGCATCCTCTTCATAACAATCCCCTACTTATGCTTACAATTCAGTTATACATCTTCAATGTCAGTTGGCATAAGTTCAAGACATAAGATAATAATATTCAGTGGAGGAAAACGTATGCAAAAACTGCTAACCGTGATCTCATGGGCTTATAGTCCTTCTAGCCGCCACCTGAAAATCATTTATAGCAATGGCGATATAGAGCTCTACCATCCTGTTCCCGAATTTGTTTATGACAACCTGTTAAGACGACAAGATAAAATGGCCTTTGTACAGAAGTATCTTGAATACAACTTACATTTTGACCGGGTTTGCCTGTTTTAATTTAACTAATTTCTACTTAACGATAAGTCACCATGAGTAAGCCAGCTCCAATCGGCAATGTACTTATGATAAAACGTGAATCCTGCTGGATCAGCTGAATAAATTCTTCTACTTCCGCAGCATGTGAAATCACATTATCCACCAGCAATACTCCACCTTTTGGCTTGAGCAATCGGGCCAAATGGGTCCAATAATCCACATAAGCATCACGTTCCGCATCTAACAATATAAAATCAAATACGTCCTGCTCAGCTTGCAGATAATACAAGGCATCTGTCACTTTAAAATCAATCAAATCCTTTAAGCCTAGCTGATTTGCATACTGCTCGGCCTGCGCAACTCTTTCTGCATCTGTTTCTAATGTTGTAATCATCGCTTGAGTCTGCCGGGCAGCTTCGGCCAGCCATAAAGTGGAATAGCCTGTAGAAGTCCCAATTTCCAGAATACGTTTGGACTGCTGGGCACGAATGAGTAATGATAAAAATCGGCCTGATTCAGGCTCAATATTTCGATAGCGTTGCAGACGTTCAGTTTGCTGAAGATCATGCGCATGAAAGGTCTTATACAGTTCCTGCATGAAACTTTCAAAATGTTGTAATTGATTCATTGCTCTTCCCTGAGGTTATCTAAATAAATTTTTTATGGATTGATTAAAGTGCCTGAACCAATTTAAAGCGTTCTACTTCACGATCATCACTGGTATTAATACTTTCTGTAAACATGGATAGCGGTCGAACCCAAATCGAATAGTCACCATAAAGACATTGATAAACCACCAGCTTTTCCTCCGTTTCACTATGTGTTGCCACATGCAGGACCTGATAAAGTTTACCCTTATAATGTTGATAAATACCGCGTTGTAATTCCATCGTTCAACTCTCAAATGCAGAATTCCAATCTTAACTGAAAAAGACCAATCACACTTTAAACTACTTGAAAATTCATGCTAAGCACCCATATATAAGCTTGAAATTAATCATGAATTTTTCAATACATTTGCAAAACCGATCAAATTTATAAAAACAAACTGTTTTATCTATTTATCG